>NZ_JAPUVO010000141.1 GCF_029255185.1 Propionivibrio sp. | reverse complement strand
GCGCTTCTTGCTGGTCGCGTGTGTTCTCATGGCAATTGCCCGAGTCTTTCGCCGCCGTAAGTCCGCGCCTTGATCGCTTCGCTCCAGGCGCGGTTGTCGAGGTACCAGCGCACGGTATGGCGCAAGCCTTCGCTCAGGCTGGTGCGCGGAGTCCAGCCGAGTTCGCGCCGCAGCTTGCCGAAATCCATCGCATAGCGTTCGTCGTGACCAGGGCGATCCTGCACGAAGCGGATAAGTTGGCGATGCGGACAGTGGGCGGATTGCGGCAAGGCTTCGTCAAGCATGGCGCAAAGATCATGGATAAGATCGATGTTCCGGCGCTCGGCATCGCCGCCGACATTATACTTTTCGCCGATGCGGCCACGCGTAAGAATGAGCGTCAGCGCCTCGGCGTGATCGGCGACGAACAGCCAATCGCGGACATTCTCGCCCTTGCCATAGATGGGCAGCGCCTCGCCATTCAACGCCTTCATCACGCTGAGCGGCAGCAGCTTTTCCGGAAACTGGAACGGCCCGTAATTGTTGGAGCAATTGCTGATGACGACCGGCAATCCATAGGTCTTATGCCAGGCCCGCGCCAGATGATCGGCGCTGGCCTTGCTGGCAGCATAGGGGGAGTTCGGCGCGTAGGGTGTTGTTTCGGTGAACGCGCCTTCGCTGCCCAGCGAGCCGTAAACCTCGTCGGTGGAAACATGCAAGAAGCGGAAGCCATCGCGTTTCGTCGCCTCAAGCGCTTGCCAATAACGCCGCGCCGCCTCCAGCAACACGAAGGTGCCGACGATATTGCTTTGTATGAAGGCGTCGGGCCGGTCGATGGAGCGATCGACATGCGTTTCGGCGGCGAGATGCATGATCCCGTCCGGCTGGAATTTGTCGAAGATCGCTTTCATCGCGCCGCCGTCGGCGATATCTGCCACGATCAATTCGAACTGCGGATCATGGGCGAGGGCGAGCAGCGACTCGCGGCTGGCGGCATAGGTCATCTTGTCGATGCCGACGACGCGGGCGATGCCGTTCTCGCGCAAAGAGCGGCACAGCGCCGAACCGATGAATCCGGCGGCGCCGGTGACGATGTAGGTGGGGGGCGCGGTTACCATGCCAGCGGCGGCAGGTCTTTGAACAACGGCAATTTCACGTCCTTGCCGGAAAGAACGGCCTGCGCCGGATCAATGGGCCAGTCGATGCCGAGCGCGGGATCGTTCCACAACACGCCGCCCTCGCTCGATGGCGCGTAAAAGGCCGACATTTTGTAAAGCATCACGGTGTCCTCGGTCAGCGTGCAGAAGCCGTGGGCGAAGCCCGCCGGAATGAACATCTGGGCCACGTCGTCTTCCGACAAGATCGCCGTGACATGCTTGCCATAGGTGGCCGAATGCGGACGGACATCCACCGCCACGTCGAAAATTTTGCCGCGCAGCACCCGCACCAGCTTCGCCTGTGCGTCGGGCGGCTTCTGGAAATGCAGGCCGCGCACCGTGCCCTTCTGACGCGACAGGGATTGGTTCTCCTGAACGAAACGGATCGGCAGGCCGAGGGTTTGCAAGTCCTTTTCGTGAACAATCTCAGCCACATAACCACGATCGTCCCGATGCACCTTGGGGCGCAGGATTTTGACTTCAGGAATTGTCAATTCTTGAACGGTTATCATGCGTCCCGCTAAATAAAATGGCCACAGGTTGAGACTTGTCTTACCATCGTTCCGACGATTGGAGAAGTTCGGCCCAAGAGTAGCAGAGAGAAGGGGATTGCTGTCAATGACGACGCCATTGCCGCTTACGTCCGTAATCATGGTGTCTTACCACACCGGCCCCGTGCTGGATAAAGCCATCGCGGCGGTTCTGGCGCAGACCGCGCCGGTGGAGTTGATCCTCGTCAACAATGGCAATCCAACGGAAATAGAAGTGAAACTTGCGGCGCAGACGGCGAAGGAACCGCGCCTGCGTTTCGTGACGGGGCAGGGCAATGTCGGCTTCAGCAAGGGGTGCAATCGCGGCGCTGGCGAGGCCAAGGGCGAATTTCTGCTTTTCCTCAATCCCGACAGCCTGTTGCCGCCGACGGCCATCGCCACGCTGCACGGACATGCGGCGACGTTGCAGCGCCCTTATATGCTTGGGGCGCGGCTCGTGGACGGGAAGGGGCAAGATCAGCGTGGTTGCCGTCGCGCCCTGCTGACGCCGTTCAACGCCGCGATCGAAACCCTGCGGCTTGAGGAAGTGTTTCCGCAGTGTCGCCTTAACTATCACAAAGATCCCGTGCCGCAGACCATCACGCCGATGCCCGCCATCAGCGGCGCGTTCATGTTTCTCGCCGCCGACGATTTCCGCGCCATCAAGGGGTTCGACGAACGCTATTTCCTGCATGTCGAGGATATGGATCTGTGCCTGCGCTTCCGCAACGCCGAGGGCGAAATCTATTTCGTGCCGGACGTGGTGGTTACGCATATCGGCGGCACGAGCAAAGCGCCGTCGCTTTTCATCGAGCGGCACAAGGCGCGGGGCGTCATTCGCTATTTCCACGAGCATTACAGCCACGCCTATCCCCAGCCCGTCCTTTGGCTGTTTGACGCCGCGATTTGGCTGCGTCTGGGCGTCAAGGCGGGGCTTGCGGCTTTGAAGGACGCCGTGACCTTTAAACCTGTCCCACAGCCGAAGTAGCGGTATGATATACCCCTACGCCTGAAGAATCCCCTGAGCAGCTCGACCGATGGTGTGGAAATTGGGGGTTAGGAGCGAAGAGAGCTGGTGTTTGAAAGAGCCGAGAGAGTTGAAAACGTTGCGGATGGCGTCCCGGAAGTCCGCAAAGGT
>NZ_JAPUVO010000140.1 GCF_029255185.1 Propionivibrio sp. | reverse complement strand
GGCAAGACGTCCTTTGCAAAAGGGCGAAAAACTGCGCGACAAAATAGAGGCGCAACTTGCAACACTTCAAAAATTGCCCAACCTCGTCCGATCATTTTTCAAGGCGCCGTCTGTCGCCTATATTACCGACTGCTGAGTAATGGTGCTAAGCGCGACGGCCAATAGTTGTGCCAGGTCATGCTTCGAGTGAGAGTTGACCAAAACTGGCGGACAGAATCTAATGGTCGTCAGGTAGCATCCGGTCGATACCGGACGGTCGGGTGTTTGTCCACAGAACCGACATTCGGATGTTTTTTGAGCACGAATAGTATGACTTTTGGGGTTGCCGTGACAAATCGAGAACTGCGCAGCAAAACACGCGTAACCATAGCGAAACAGCCCAAGGGGACGATGTGTATGCTCATCGATGGCAAACGTTTCCCGGTGCGGGCGGTCCGCAATATATCGGAAGACGGCACAAGTTTATTGATGGATGGCGATGCAAGCGACTTTAGCGAAGCGCTTCAGGTTACCCTTGAGTATAAGGCGGTCGATGGTGAAATTACCGTCAATGGAATAATCGTATGGAGCCGCCCATCGGAAAGCATGGCAGATGAGGCATCCAACACGCCGATGTGTGTTCTTGGCATCAGCCTACTCATCCCTCACGTACTGATGGTTTTTACGAATGCTTAGGGATTCAGTTGTCATCGAGGTCATTTCAGATGCTCCTCAATCCAATCCCAGCGCTTGTCCTTGATCATCACGAATCGGCAGCGCCCTTCGGAAAGATTGGCCCACAGCCCACCAATCAATCGGTCATCCTCGGCCGATAACCAGCGGTCGGCGCCCTTGTATTCGACGGCGAGAATCGTTCCAGGCTTGCCGTATTTTTCGGGAAGCTGGCACAGAAAGTCCGGGTAGAAACGCCCGTCCGCCTTTTGCAGGAAGAACGAACTCCCTTCGCGCCGCACCAGATTGCGCACCCAAAACTGAATACGGCCCTGCTGCGCCTGAATATCCAGCCAGCAGGCGCACTCGAATTCCTCCTTGCTGTCGAAATCGCCAATGCGTCCGTAAAAGTGTTTCCTGAAATCGAAATGGCCAAAGCGACCGTCATAATCGCGGCTGGGCGCGTAGGCCTGCGGGTGAAATTCGAGGCGTGTAGGTCGGGTTAGCGTAGCGTAACCCGACAGACGATCTGGGTTCGACCCCTGTCGGGTTACGCTACGCTAACCCGACCTTGCCTGCTGCCTGTTGTTCCCGCAGCACCCGGCGCACCATGTCCCGACTCACTACTGGACAGCGCATTTCCAACTGTGCGACAGAGAATTCCCCGACAACCTGCTCGATGGCCGAGATCACCTGATCTGTTTTCGCACCGCGCGGCGCCTTGGTTTCCCCCACCCGTTCAGCGAACTCCTTGTAGGCTGTTTTCAGGATGAACAACACATAGTTGATGTAGGGCCAAGGATCATGTTTGCCCTCGTGCCAGCCTTGCGAACTTTTTTCCAGCGTTTCGTAATAGCGATCCTTGTTCTGCTCGACCAGTCGTTCGAGGCTGATATACCGACCGACCTCGAAGCCAAGCTGATAGCTCTGCAACAGCCAAATCAGACGCGAGACCCGGCCATTGCCGTCGCGGAACGGGTGGATGCACAGAAAATCGAGGTTGAACGCGGCCAGTGCAATCAGGGGCGGCACCCATCCCTCATTCTGGCAGCGGTGCCAGTCCAGCACCAGATCAACCATTCGCGCCGAAGTCTCTGCAGCCGGCACAGTGCGCAAGCGCACCCGCTCACTACCATCCGGATAGCGTTCAATGATATCGCCATCTTTTTCCTTGTACTGTCCGGCATCCAAAATCTGCCCTCGCGTCAGTGCGTGTAGCCGCTTGATTGTCTGCTCGTCGGACGGAATGTCCAAAGCCTCGGCATGCATCCAGGCCAGTGCATCGCGATAGCCACGTACTTCTTCTTCGTCGCGGTCGCGGAACAGCGGTTTCGGGGCCACCAGAATATCGCGCACACGTCCGGGATCGATAGAGACGCCCTCAATGCGATTCGATGACACGGCACTCTCAATCATCGCGTGTTCACGCAAAGCTTTCAGTCGTTGTGGCGACTGACGCGTATAAAGTTCCTGCTTGCCGCGAAACTCGCCAAGGTCAGAGAGATACCATGCTGTCGCTGGCGGTATCGCAGCTTGCCCGGTGGCGAACTGGCGTAACGTCATCATCTTGAGGTTCCCTCGGTTTTTCGTCTGCCAAAAGAGTGGGTTTCATGCTACTCCACCCAAGAGAAGAACGTCCAAGCGACCGGCCGTAATGGCCGGTTTTCTTTGTCCGTGATTTAAGCAAATTTTCCCATTAGTGTTAGCCCGGCCTAGAAAAGAAAAAGGCCCGCATTGCTGTGAGCCTTAGTATTACTGGTGGAGACGGGCGGGATCGAACCGCCGACCTATTGATTGCGAACCAATCGCTCTCCCAACTGAGCTACGCCCCCCGAACGGCGGAAATTCTACGTGGCGAGGAAAGGCGCGTCAATCGCGATTGCTGTGCCGTATCCAGTTGTCACGCTCTTGGCCGTCAATTTGAAATATGACAACGGTTTCGATTTGCGTTTTTAAAGGAAGCTGTCGAAAAAAAAGGCTTGCCTTGACGCAAGCCTTTTTTATTGAGGCGAAATCCGGATTACTTTTTCTTCTTGCCCTTGGCGGTGGCGACGGTGGCCTTGAAGGTGGCGCCAGCGGAGAACTTCGGAACGGTGGTGGCGGCGATTTTTATCTTTTCACCGGTCTTCGGGTTCTTGCCTTCGCGGGCAGCACGAGCGGCAGCTTTGAAAGAGCCAAAACCAACCAGGCTTACGCCATCGCCCTTGGCGACTGCTTGAACGATTGTTTCGATAACGGCATCCAGAGCCTTGCCGGAAGCAACTTTGGACAGTTCGGTACGAGTAGCAATTGCGTCGATCAATTCAGACTTGTTCATAGTATCTCCTGTTGTTAATTGTTGAGAGCCACACCAGTACTCCGCCGCGATTCTTGCATTCTATGCGCCCGCTGGGAAGGGGGTTAAGCACAGTATTTGCAAAGAAATTTAAATTTCTGTTGTTTTTTGTATGCGAAAACGCTTTACTGGCCTGGCCTCAAGCTTATTTGTTGCGTGCCAGCAGTGGCCGTAGAAACCGTCCAGTATGGCTTCCAGCAGTTTTTGCTACGATTTTAGGCGTGCCTGCGGCGAGAATTCGTCCGCCGCCCCCGCCCCCTTCAGGCCCGAGATCGACGATCCAGTCTGCCGTCCTGATCACATCCAGATTGTGTTCGATGACCACCACCGTGTTGCCGTGATCGGCCAGGCGGTGCAGTACCGTGAGCAGCATTTCGATATCCTGGAAATGCAGTCCGGTGGTCGGTTCGTCGAGAATGTACAGCGTTCGCCCCGTGTCGCGTTTGGAGAGTTCGAGCGCCAGCTTGACGCGCTGAGCTTCGCCGCCGGAGAGCGTCGTTGCCGCCTGGCCGAGAGTGATGTAGGAGAGGCCGACGTCGACTAAGGTTTGCAGCTTGCGCGCGATGACCGGAACGGCGTTGAAGAATTCGCGTGCCAGCTCGACGGTCATTTGCAGAATGTCGTGGATGGTCTTGTCTTTGTAGTGCACTTCGAGCGTTTCGCGGTTGTAGCGCTTGCCGTGGCAGACGTCGCAGGAGACGTAGATGTCGGGCAGAAAATGCATTTCAACCTTGATTACGCCGTCGCCCTGGCAGGCCTCGCAGCGTCCGCCCTTGACGTTGAATGAGAAGCGGCCGGGGCCGTAGCCGCGTGCACGTGCTTCCGGCACGCCGGCAAAGAGGTCTCTGATCGGTGTCAGCAAGCCGGTGTAGGTGGCCGGGTTGGAGCGCGGGGTGCGGCCAATCGGGCTCTGGTCGACGTTTATGACTTTGTCAAAATGGTCGAGGCCAATGATTTCGTCATATTCGGCGGGTTCTGCCGTCGAGCCGTAGAGATGGCGCGCGGCAGCGCTGTAGAGCGTGTCGTTGATCAGCGTTGACTTGCCCGATCCGGAAACGCCGGTGATGCACGTGAATAGGCCGACTGGCAGTTCGAGCGTGACATTCTTGAGGTTGTTGCCGCGCGCGCCAGTCAGCGTCAGTTGACGCGCCGGGTCAGGCTGACGCGGCTTGCCGGGCGCTGCGATGCGGCGCCGGCCGGAAAGATAATCGCCGGTCATCGATGCCGGGTTGTCAGCGACTTCTTGCGGCGTGCCTTCGGCGACGATAAAGCCGCCGTGTACGCCCGCCCCAGGGCCGATGTCAACGACATAATCGGCGCTGCGGATGGCGTCTTCGTCATGCTCGACGACGATCACCGTGTTGCCGATGTCGCGCAGTTGCTTGAGTGTCTGTAGCAGTCGGCTATTGTCGCGCTGGTGCAGGCCGATCGACGGTTCGTCGAGGACGTACATGACGCCGGTCAGCCCCGAACCGATCTGCGAGGCCAGGCGGATGCGCTGCGCCTCGCCGCCGGACAGCGTTTCGGCCGAACGGTCGAGCGAAAGATAGTCGAGGCCGACGTTGATCAGGAACTGCAAGCGGCTGGTAATCTCCTTGAGAATTTTTTCGGCGACCTGCGCCTTGTTACCAAGGAGCTGCAAGGCCAGAAAATGGTCGCGCGCATCGGAGAGCGGCAGGCGGCCTAGTTCGTGCAGGGTCAGCGCATCGGCGTTGCTGCCGATGCGCACATTGCGCGCCTCGATGCGCAGCCTTGCACCCTCGCAACTCGGGCAGATCTTGTTGCTAATCAGTTTGGCGAGTTCTTCGCGCACGGCCACCGAGTCGGTTTCCTTGTAGCGGCGCTCAAAATTGCTGACGATGCCTTCGAAGCTGTGCTCCTGCCGGGTGATCTTGCCGCGTTCGTTGAGGTAGTTGAAGGCGATTGTTTCGCGTCCCGAGCCCTGGAGAACGATTTTCTGAATGCTTTCGGGCAGGCTGGCAAAGGGTGTTTCGACGTCGAAGCCATAGTGCGCCGCCAGCGAGGTAAGCAACTGGAAATAGAACTGGTTGCGCTTGTCCCAGCCGCGGATTGCACCTGCGGCAAGGGATAGATCGGGACGCGCGACGATGCGCTTGGGATCGAAGAACTGGATCACGCCGAGCCCGTCGCAGGACGCGCAGGCGCCCATCGGGTTATTGAACGAAAAGATTCGCGGCTCGAGTTCCTGCAGCGAGTATGAACACACCGGGCAGGCGAATTTGGCCGAGAAGAGGTGTTCCTTCTGCGCATCCATCTCGTAGGCAATGGCGCGGCCATCGGCATGGCGCAGGGCGGTCTCAAACGATTCGGCCAGACGTTGGCGCATGTCGGCGCGCACCTTGAGGCGGTCAACGACCACATCGACCGTATGTTTGCGCGTTTTGGCCAGCTTGGGCAGGGCGTCGATTTCGTAAATTGCACCGTCAACGCGCAAGCGGGCGAAGCCCTGCGCGCGCAGTTCGGCAAACAGCTCAAGCTGTTCGCCCTTGCGGTTGGCGACTACCGGCGCCAGGATCATCAGCCGGGTTTCGGCGGGCAGCGCCAGCACGTGGTCGACCATCTGCGAGACGGTCTGGGCATCGAGTGGCTGCTGATGCTCAGGGCAATAAGGGGTGCCGGCGCGGGCGAAGAGCAGGCGCAGGTAGTCGTGAATTTCGGTGACTGTGCCGACCGTCGAGCGCGGGTTGTGGCTGGTTGCTTTCTGCTCGATCGAAATCGCCGGTGACAGGCCCTCGATCAGGTCGACATCCGGCTTGTCCATGCGTTGCAAAAATTGCCGGGCGTAGGCTGAAAGCGACTCGACGTAGCGCCGCTGTCCTTCGGCGTACAGGGTGTCAAAGGCGAGCGACGATTTCCCCGAACCGGAAAGACCAGTAATGACGATCAGTCGGTTGCGCGGCAGATCGAGATTGATGTTTTTCAGGTTGTGCGTGCGTGCGCCGCGAATCCTGATTTCTCGTAGTTCGTCCATTGGGGTTGTTGCCTGAGGGCTGAAACAAACCTGTTAATATACGCGGTTCCGACCGCTCAAACCAATCCTTGTTCGGCTACTCCTTTGTTGCCCTGATGCTATCTCCTACCAATGATCCGATGACCTTTGCCGAGCGCCGCGCCGGAGTCGGACTGGCGTCCATTTTTGCCTTGCGCATGCTGGGCCTGTTCCTGATCCTGCCGGTCTTCTCGATCTATGCCAAGGACTTACCGGGCGGTGATGACATGGCCCTGGTCGGTTTCGCTCTCGGCGCCTACGGCCTGACCCAGGCTTTCCTGCAGATTGCTTACGGCGTGGCGTCGGATCGTTTCGGGCGTAAACCGGTGATTGTTTTCGGGCTGGTGCTGTTCATCATCGGCAGTTTCGTCGCCGCGCTGGCCGGCGATATCTACGGCATCATCGCCGGTCGCGTGTTGCAGGGTGCGGGCGCCATTTCTGCCGCAGTGACGGCGCTGGCCGCCGATCTGACCCGCGAGCAGCATTTGACCAAGGTGATGGCCATGATCGGCTCCTCGATCGGTCTGGTCTTTGCGCTGTCGATGGTCGGCGCGCCGCTGCTCTATGCGACCATCGGCATGCCGGGAATTTTCGCGTTGACCGGCGTTCTGGCCATTCTGGCGATCTATGTTGTGCTCAAGGTGGTGCCGGCGGCGCCAGTGATTCCTAGACAACCCGGCTGGCCGAGCTTTGTCGAGGTGCTGACTCACCCGCAACTGCTGCGCATGAACTTCGGCGTGTTCACACTGCACCTGATGCAGACAGCGATGTGGGTGCTGCTGCCGTCGGCGCTGGTGCACATGGGCGGGTTTCCCGTTGCCGAGCATTGGAAAATCTACCTGCCGGCGGTGTTCCTTTCGTTTGTCATCATGGTGCCGGCGATCATTGCCGCAGAAAAACACGGCCGGATGAAACTCGTCTTCAATGCCGCGATCACCCTGCTGGTCGTCGTGCAGGTGGGCTTCGGATTTTTCGGGAACAGCATTTATGCGCTGGCTTTCTGGCTGATGCTTTTCTTCGTTGCCTTCAACGTTCTCGAAGCGACGCAGCCATCGTTGATTTCACGCATCGCACCGTCACACGCCAAAGGCGCCGCGCTCGGCGTATACAACACCACCCAGTCGCTCGGCCTGTTTCTTGGTGGAGTGCTCGGCGGTGCGCTGGCCAAGCACTCGGGTGCGCAGGCGGTATGGATCGCCTGCGCTATTCTGGCGCTGGTCTGGCTCGGTTTCGGGCTGTCCATGACCATGCCGGCGGCGCGTGTGCGGCGGCCAGCCGAATAAATCTTTATAATCCCCCGTTTCGCACACCATACATGGAGGCAACATGGCTTCGGTCAACAAAGTAATTCTCGTCGGCAACCTGGGCGCCGATCCGGAAACCCGCTTCATGCCTAACGGTGACGCGTTGGCAAATATCCGTATGGCAACCACAGAATCCTGGAAAGACAAGGTTACCGGCGAGAAAAAAGAACTTACGGAGTGGCATCGCGTTGTCTTTCGCAACAAGCTTGCCGAGATCGTCGGGCAGTACCTCAAAAAGGGCTCGGCGGTGTACATTGAAGGACGTATTCGTACCCGAAAATGGCAGGACAAGGAAGGGCAGGAACGTTACACGACCGAGATTGAAGCCAGAGAAATGCAGATGCTCGGTGGCCGTCAGAATGCAACGTCATCGTCCGAGGGCGAGGCCGAGTACGGTGGCAGCATGCCGTCTTCAGCGGCGCCCACAGCGTCTCGTGGCGCTGCGCCAGCCAAAAAATCGCCGAGTTTCGAAGACATGGATGACGATATTCCGTTTTAGTCAGTCAGCAGTACAGTAAGCGGTAGATGCGCGCAAACAAACCCGGACCGGTTGATAGCCAGGGTAAATCGGCTTCGCATTGATTTTTCAATGCGGCACAAGATATATCCAGACGAACAGAACCTGGCCTTGCGATTCGGCAAGCTGCGCGAGTTCGGCAAGCTCCGTTAACTGGGCAAGAACATCCTCGACGTGCCACTGTCCGCTTTCGAATTCTTCGGTCGCTGCCAGTTCGCTGGCTACGTTGTCCAGCGCATCGTCGTCAAGCGCCACCAGTTTTTCGAGCAATTCATCGGCAATTCGGAGAATGACCGTCTCGCTGGCGGCCACATAAACCGGCTCGTAGATGTCAAGCGCCATCTGCAGCGAGTCACCGGTCAGCAGACAATGCAGCGTGGCGATCTTGACTGTATCCAGGCCGGGCGTCTCGATACCGCTCCATTCGTCAAGCGGGCAGGTCGATTCGCCGACCGCCGTAAATTCGTCGTCATCGGCGGCCACGATGTTGGTCACAATTTCCATGAAATAACTCCCTGAAAAAATACGTGTGGCGAAAAACTACTCGGGAAAGCCCTTCAACAACTGATCAATGACCCACTCGCCTTCGCTCTCGCTGAGGAAACGATGCCAGGGCGGCATGGGTGTTCCGGGGCGTCCGCCCAACACCGTGGCGACCAGCGATTCGACTGGCTTTTCGCGCAATGCCTGCGGTGTAAGCGCTGGGCCGAGGCCGCCCTGCAAGGTCATGCCGTGACACGAACCACAGTCTTGGCGGACCAGATGAACCAGTTCCTTCTGGCGCTCCGGCGTCGGCAGCACCGCCAGCGATGCAGCTTGCACCAGGGCCTGCGGGGTAAACAGCAGAAGGGCAAAAAAATCGGGATAACGCATGGTTCATCCAGCTGGTGCAAAATCAGCGCAGAGTCAAAATCCAATGCACGAGGACGCGGATATTGTCGATCCCGGCGCGCTTGTTGGCCGACATGGTTTCCTTTCCCCAATTGCCCGAACTGCCTTCATGAACGCGCTTGACGAGAGTCTCTTCGATTTCCTTGTGGTCGCGATAGCGTCTGGCCACATCCCGCCAGGCCGGGCCGGTCACCGTAGCATCCACATCGTGACAAACCAGACAACGGCTGGCATCGGCGAGTTCGAGCATCGCTTTCATATCCTTATCCGGAGCCGCCCAGGCCGCTTGAGTCAAGAACAGCATACTGATCAGTAAAGCCCGTCGCTTCATTGGCATTCCCGTTCGTTGGTGGCCTTTGGGACACTTGGCAGGACAATGGGTTCAAAAAAACGGGGGCCGCAGCCCCCGTCATCGGCAAATTTGTCGTAAGCGCAGCTCAGTAGATATCGTGCATGGTGTTGTAGACGTTGAACTTGCCGGTCGGCGTTACCAGACGCTTGTCCTTGATGACCTTCTTCAGTTGTAGGGTCTTGTCATCGAGAACGACGATGGCCGACGGTTCGGTTTTGTTGCCGGTCCATACCGAGTACCAGACTTCATCGCCATCAGCGTTGTACTCGGCATGAACCACGCGCTGTATGCCTTTGGTCTCGCCCAGCGCGGCCATCGCGGCGACATCGATCAGCGTGGCCTTCGGCTCTGGCTGGTCCATGTCGGCAATCTTGTACACGCTGACCGTACCGGCCAATTTCTTGTCCGGGTTTAGCGGTGCGTCAGCCCACAAATTGGACGACTTCGGATGGCTCTTGACGAACAGCGAGTTGGCCCCATGGTTCTTCAGTTCCTGAACCACTTTCCAGGCGTACTGCGGATGGCCGACCGGATCGGTGCCGATCAGGCTGATCACATCGGCGCCAAGGTGCGAGGTGGCCCATACGGGACCAAATTTCGGATGCTTGAAGTTGGCGCCACGACCCGGGTGCGGAATCTTGGCGGTATCGACCAGCGCCGCCAGCTTGCCTTCCTTGGTATCGACAACGGCAATCTTGTTCGAGGCATTGGCCGCGACCAGGAAGTAACGCTTGGTCGAATCCCAACCGCCGTCGTGCAGGAACTTGGCGGAGTTGATTGTGGTTTCCTTCAGGTTATTCAAATCAGAGTAGTCAACCAGCTTGATCATGCCGGTTTCCTTGACGTTGACAACAAACTCGGGCTTGATCTCGGAGGCCACGATCGAGGCTACGCGTGGTTCCGGGTGGTAAACGCCATCAACCGTATTGCCACGAGTCGAAACGTTTTTCAGCGGTTCGAGCGTCAGTCCGTCAAGGATGGTGTACTGCGGCGGCCAGTAAGACCCAACGACGGCATACTTGTCCTCATAGCCCTTGAACTTGGACGTTTCGATCGAACGCGCTTCGAAGCCAGCCTTTAACGTCGCCACCGTGCTTGGCTTTTCGGACCACATATCGATCAGGTCATAGCGCCCATCGCGGCCGATGACATGCACATAGCGGCCTGAGGTCGACATGCGCGAGATGTGCACCGCGTATCCGGTCTTGATGACCGCCCAGATTTCCTTCTTGTCGCCATCGATCAGCGCCACTTCGCCGGAATCGCGCAGGGTCACCGAGAAGACGTTCTTGAGATTCACATTGTTCATCTGCTTGGTCGGTCGCTGATCGACCGGAATGAGCAGCTTCCAACTCCCCTTGATGTCGGCCAGGCTCCACTCGGGTGGCGCTTCGGCCGGCATCTGGAGATAAATAGCCATATTGGCAATCTCCTGTTTCGACAGAATGTCGTCGAAGTTCACCATGCCGCCTTCGGTGCCGTAGGTCATGATTTTTTCCAGGCGCGACGAACCGAGCTTGGCGGTATTGACCGGCTCAAGATTCTTGCCGGTGGCGCCCTTGCGCAGCATGCCATGACAGCCGGCGCAACGCTCGAAGTAGATCTTGCCGGTCGCCGCTTTATCTTCCGCCGATAGCGTCGGCACTGCCGGTGCAGCAGCCGGTGCCTCTTTTACCGCCTTGGTCGCAGCAAAGGCAACGTTCATCGCCAGCGGCAGCAACGCTAGCATCAGCGTATTCCTCACATTTTTTTGCATGCTTATTCCTCTCTTCTTGAAATGACAAACGCCCCCGGTAAACGACGTACTCAGGTACAGAGCATGAGACTGAGGCCCTTGCGCCCTTAATTCCTTGACGCACATCAACTATTTGTTATCGACCTGGGCAAAAGCCAAAAGACCTGTTGAACTCCCGCAGCGCGGCACTTATGCTTACGCTTCGATCAAGCCACCGAAAAACGATGAACCCGACCCAGCG
The DNA here is from genome assembly GCF_029255185.1 of Propionivibrio sp. Classification (GTDB taxonomy): domain Bacteria; phylum Pseudomonadota; class Gammaproteobacteria; order Burkholderiales; family Rhodocyclaceae; genus Propionivibrio. The sequence continues at coordinate 41,097 of NZ_JAPUVO010000140.1, read as the reverse complement.
CCCGGCCCAAGCAGGAACCGTTTATCTCGTCGGCAGCGGCCCTGGGGCGCTTGATCTCATGACCGTGCGCGCCACGCGCCTGATTGGTGAAGCCGATGTGGTGGTCCATGATCATCTGATCGCCGATGGGGCTCTGAGCCTGCTGCGCAACGATGCGCAGGCCATCTGTGTCGGGAAAAAAGCCTCGAACCATACGGTGCCACAGAATGAACTGAACCTGCTGCTGGTGCGCCTGGCGCGCGAGGGCAAGAAAGTCGTCCGTCTGAAAGGCGGCGATCCCTTCATCTTCGGACGCGGCGGCGAAGAGATTGAAACCCTGTTTGAGTTCGGCATTCCCTTCGAGGTCGTCCCCGGCGTGACCGCCGCCGCAGGCTGCGCCGCCTACGCCGGGATTCCGCTAACACACCGCGAGCACGCGCAAACCGTGACCTTCGCCACTGGCCATCTCAAGGACGGCAGTGTAGATCTCGACTGGTCAGCCTTGGCGCGTCCGAAGCAGACCGTCGTTTTTTACATGGGGATCGGCGGCATCGGCGAAATCTGCCGCCAACTGATCGTGCACGGTCTGCCCGCGACGCATCCAGCCGCCGTGGTGCAGAACGGCAGTAGCGAACGGCAGCGGGTGCTAATTGCCGATCTGGCGACCTTGCCGGAGCAGATTGAAAAAGCCGGGCTCACCTCGCCGGCACTGATCATCGTCGGCACGGTAGTCAGCCTGCACCGGAAGTTGGCGTGGTACCAGCCGTCCAACTGGCCCCGCGTGTAGGTGGTGGCTCTTACTCGCGGAAGGTCTCTTCGCGTTTCTTGTAAAACATCGGCAGGCTGGCGACGATAATCGCCAGCGCAGCAAGCGCGAGCATGGTCGCGCTGATTGGACGCTGGAGGAAGATCATCGGGTCGCCACGCGAGAGCAGCAGCGCCCGGCGCATGTACTCTTCCATCATCGGGCCAAGAATGAAGGCGAGCAGCATTGGTGCCGGCTCGCAATCGAGTTTGACGAAAATGTAGCCGACCAGCCCGAACAGTGCCATCAGATAGACGTCGAACTCGGTGTTGTTGAGGCTGAAAACGCCGATGCCGCAAAAAACCAGAATGGCTGGGAACAGGTATTGGTAGGGAACGCTGACAATTTTCACCCACATGCCGACCATCGGCAGGTTGAGAATCACCAGGAAAAGATTGCCGATCCACATTGAGACAATGATTCCCCAGAACAGCGCAGGCTGCTCGGTAATCACCGAGGGGCCAGGCTGGATGCCCTGGATGACCATCGCGCCGATCATCAGCGCCATCACCGGGTTGGAGGGAATGCCCAGGGTCAACATCGGAATGAACGAGGTCTGCGCGCCGGCATTGTTGGCCGATTCCGGGGCGGCAACCCCCTCGATCGCGCCCTTGCCGAACTCAGCCGAGTTTTTCGAGACTTTCTTTTCGATGGCATAGGCGGCGAATGATCCGAGGATCGAGCCGCTGCCAGGAAGAATGCCGAGCGCCGAACCGATGGCGGTACCGCGCAAGATCGGTCCGATGATGCGCTTCCAGTCCTCCTTGGTCGGCATCAGCGTAGTGATCTTGCTGATAATCGTTGGCCGGTCGTCCTCGTTCTCCAGATTGCGGATCACCTCGGCCAGACCGAACATGCCCATGGCCACGACGACAAAGCCGATGCCGTCGGCCAACTGCGGAATGCCAAAGGTATAGCGCTGGGTGCCGGTGTTGACGTCAGCGCCAACCAGCCCGAGCAGCAAACCAAGGACGACCATGCCGGTAGCATGAAGCAGCGAACCCCGGGCCAACACCAGAGAGGCGAGCAAGCCTAGAACCATCAGCGAAAAGAATTCGGCCGGACCAAACTTGAGCGCGATCTCGGCCAGCGGCGGGGCAAACAGCGCGAGGATGACGGTGGCGACCGTTCCGGCAAAAAACGAGCCGATCGCCGCAGTGGCCAGCGCTACCCCGGCGCGGCCCTTGAGCGCCATCTGGTAGCCATCCAGCGCGGTAACGACCGAAGCCGCTTCGCCCGGCACATTGACCAGGATTGAGGTCGTCGATCCGCCGTACTGGGAGCCGTAGTAAATGCCCGAAAGCATGATCAGGGCAGAAACCGGCGGCAGGGTAAAGGTCACCGGCAACAGCATGGCAATGGTCGCTGTCGGCCCGAGGCCGGGCAGCACCCCGATCAGCGTACCGAGGAAAACACCTGCCAGGCAGTAAAGCAGGTTAATCGCCGACAAGGCAACCGAGAAGCCCAATCCGATATTGTCAATAAGTCCCATAACACCTCAGCGAGTTCAAGTCCCGGGAAACCGGGGTCAGTCTCCGAACCACGATCCAAAAATCGGCAGCGGAACGCCCAGACCGACCTGAAAGACCAGAATACAGAACACCGTCACGCCAGCGGCCAGAGCCAGCGCATATTTCCAACTGAAGCGGTTGCTGGCATAGGCGCTGATGATGACCAATAGCGGCAAGGCGATGGCCATCCCGGCGCCACGCACGATGAAACCGAACAGGACGGTCGCGCCGATGATCATCGTCAGCCCCTTCCAGGCGACGGTACCGACCGGAGTGCCCGGTTTGATGAACGAGCGGATGACCGAGAGCGATCCGATCAAAATCAGCAGGCCGCTCAATATGACAGGAAAATAAGCCGACCCCATCTTCATGGCCGTCCCCAAGCCATAATCCCGGCCGAGGATAATGGCGGCGCCACCGACCACGATGTAGATAATACCGGTCCAGAAATCTTTGGCATTGCGTGCGATCGGGTTCAAAACATGCTCCTGGTTATGCAGAAAAATCGTCAATCCTTAGTCGGCAAAAACACCGGCATTCTTGATAATCGGCCCCCATTTTTCGATTTCAGACTTAAGCTGCACGCGCAAAGCCTCCGGTGTGGCGCGTTCCTGGGCCACCGGCTCGGAACCCAGATCAGCAAAGCGCTGCTTGAGCGTCGGATCTTTCAGTGCGTCCTGGAGGGCTTTGGAGAGCTGGTCGACGATCGCTTTCGGCGTCCCCTTAGGCGCATACAGAGCGTGCCAGACGGTGACTGTGAAGTTTGGCATTCCTGCTTCATTCATGGTCGGCACTTCGGGCATGGAGGCGATCCGTTTCGGCGTGGTTACACCATAGACCTTGATTTTTCCGGCCTTGATGTGGCTGGTGGTGTTGGTGGTCTGATCGCACATGAAGTCCACCTGGCCGCCAAGCAGATCGTTCATGGCCGGCCCCGTCCCCTTGTAAGGGATGGTGGTGAGATCGGTCTTCAGCGCCGACATGAAAAGCATGCCGCAGAGGTGCGAGGCCGAGCCGACGCCGGCATTGGCCATGTTGACCTTGTCTTTGTTGGCGGCCACGTAGGCCAGAAGCTCCTTGAGATCTTTGGCCGGGAAGTCCTTGCGCGCGACAAACGTCATCGCCCCGTCGTTGATCAGGCCGACCGGTTCGAAGTCACTCATTGCGTCATAGCTCAGCTTGCGATAGAGCGCCGGCGCGGTGGCATGACCAATATGGTGGATGAATAGCGTATAGCCGTCAGGCTTGGCCTGGGTCAGTCGAGCGGCGCCGATGGTGCCGCCGGCGCCAGCCACATTCTCGACAATCATCGTGCCCTTGAGTATCGTGCCCATGGCCTGCGCGGTCAGACGCGCAATCGTGTCCGACGGGCCGCCGGCAGCAAAGGGCACGATGATGGTAATCACCTTGGCGGGGTACTGTTCGGCATAGGCCTGTGCGGCGCCAAGAAAAACGAGAGCACTCACCAGTAATCGCGAAATTCTGTGAATCATGACCCACCTCCGAATCAGTAAACAAGGGAAGAACAGGAAATTCAGGCACCGGCCTTGAGTATCCTAGGCCGGCGCAGTCCAATCAATGCCAAATTTCTTTACTACTCAAACAAGCCAGATCATCGACGCCATGCGTCCGGTCTGGCCGTCGCGCCGGTAGGAAAAAAAACGATCCGACTCGCTGACCGTGCAGTACGCCCCGCCAAACACCCGGTCGATGCCCTGCTCGGCCAGACGCAGGCGCGCCAGCAGGTAAATGTCCGCCAAAAACTTGCCCGCTAGCGCTGGCGTGAAGGCTGCTGCCATTACCCCATCTGCAGCGACAAAGGCCGAACGCACCTCATCACCAACGACGAAGACTTGCGGCCCAATGGCCGGCCCCAGATAGGCCAACAGCCTGGCGGCCGGTACGGCCAGGGCGGCGACAGTTTCTTCCAGCACCCCGGCGAGCAAACCACGCCAGCCGGCATGGGCCGCAGCGACGACGCTTCCCGCATCATCGCAGAATAACACCGGCAGGCAATCGGCGGTCATCACCGCACAGATCGCCCCCGGCTGGCGTGAAAATGCTGCATCGGCCCGCGCCGGAAGCGCATTTGCTGCGCATGCCATCGCATCGACTACGCGCCTGCCATGCACCTGTTCCAGCCAGGCCGGATCGCCCGCTCCCGCCAACCTTTGCCTGAGCCGTGCTCGATTGGTGGCGACCGCGACCGGGTCGTCGCCAACGTGCTGCCCGAGATTGAGACTCGCATAGGGCCCAAGACTCACCCCGCCGTGCCGGGTGGTCAACAGAGCACGCACATTCTGTGGCGCCGGCCAGTCAGGAATAATCCAGGAATCACTGCTCGGCGTCATCATCGCCACCATGAACATAGATGATTTCCGGGCCGCCCTCAAGGTCGTCACACCAATCCGCATCCTCGTCGTCCACCACGCGCGCCTCGAAAGCCAGCATGCGCGCGGTCTGGACCAGTTCAGCCATATCCTCGGGCAGGTTCGACTTCCACAGCATCGGCTTGCCGCTGGCCGGGTGCACCAAACCAAGACGTCGAGCGTGCAGGGCCTGACGATGGAATTCGGGGCCACTGGGCACCCGACTGGTTCCTCCGCCATACACCGGATCGCCGACCAGTGGATGTCCAATCGAGGTCATGTGCACACGAATCTGGTGCGTCCGCCCGGTTTCGAGCGCACAGTCAAGCAGCGTGCAATCCATGAAGCGTTCGACGATTCGATAGTGCGTCCGCGCCGGCTTGCCGGTTTTTACGACGGCCATTTTGGTTCGCTGTGTCGGGTGGCGGCCAATCGGGGTGTCGACGCTTCCGCCGGAACCACTGCACTCGACCTTGCCGCGCACCAGCGCCTGATAGTAGCGCTTGACCGTGCGTGCCTGCATCTGGCGTACCAGATCGGTCTGTGCCTCAAGCGTCTTGGCGACAACCATCAGGCCGCTGGTGTCCTTGTCGAGACGATGCACGATGCCGGCACGCGGCACCTTGTCAAGGGCGGGAGCGTGATAAAGCAGGGCATTGAGCAGAGTTCCGCTCCAGTTTCCGCTGCCCGGATGGACCACCAGACCGGCCTGCTTGTCGAGCACGATCAGCGTCTCATCCTCGTAGAGAATATTCAGTGCAATGGCTTCGGGAGACGACGACTGCATGCTTTCATCGGGTGCTTCGGCCAGTTCGATGCGCTCTCCGCCCCACAGTTTCTGCTTCGCTTCGCTAACCAGTACGCCATCAACCTCAACCCGGCCCTCACGTATCCAGTTCTGCAGCCGGCTGCGTGAATGCTGTGGCCGAAGCCGGGCAAGAACCTGATCCAGACGCTGCCCTCCGCAATCGGCCGGAACGCTCAGAGCAAGCCGGGGGTTTGCGCTATAATCTGCGCGCTCCTTGCTCACGCCAGCATTTTCTTTGGGCAGATCGACTCCTGTTTTTTTATGTGGAATTTTCATCATGCGTAGTCTAGCGGTTATCGCAGCGCTTTTCCTCGCCACGCTCATCACCGGTTGCGGACTTCTCCCCGAAGTAAAAGATGAAACGGTCGGCTGGTCAGCCAATAAGTTGTATACCGAAGCCAAGCAAGCGCTGAGCGAAGAGTCCTACGAGAAGGCGATCAAGTATTTTGAAAAGCTGGAATCGCGCTATCCCTACGGCCGTTTTGCTCAACAGGCCCAGATCGACATCGCCTATGCCTACTGGAAGAGCAACGAACCTGCCTCAGCCGTGGCCGCCTGCGACCGTTTCATCAAGCTGCACCCGAACCACCCGAACGTCGACTACATCTACTACCTGCGCGGACTGGTGAACTTCAACGAGGATCTGGGCCTTCTCGGCCAGATTAGTCAGCAGGACATGACCGAACGTGACCCGAAAGGCGCTCGCGAGTCCTTTGATTCTTTCAGGGATCTGGTAACCCGCTTTCCGGACAGCAAATATACGCCGGATGCCATCCTGCGCATGAAGTACCTGGTCAATGCACTGGCCTCACTCGAAGTGCACATCGCTCGCTACTACATGAAACGCAATGCCTACGTGGCCGCTATCAACCGTGCCCAGTTCGCCTTGAAAAACTACCCGGAAGCACCGGCCACCGAAGAAGCCCTGTTCATCATGGTCAAGGCCTACGACCTAATGGGCATGAACGACCTGCGCGACGATATCGAGCGCGTGATGCGCAAGAACTACCCGAACAGTGCCTACTATACCCGCGGCCTTGAACGCAAAGAACCCTGGTGGAAGCTCTGGTAGCCCACGGTGAATTTGTTCTAACCATCCATCGTCATTCCGGCGCAAGCCGGAATCCAGATTCGTCCATCTGATCAAGGTGTTAAAAGACCTGTTTGATAAACGAACTGGATTCCGGGTCAAGCCCGGAATGACTATAAATCAATAAGTTAGCGGTAGAACAAATTTACCCTGTCTGGTAGCCATCACCTTAGCTTGACTGCTTAATCGCCAGAACCGCCTGATTGCGCAAGGTTCGCAGCAGCGACAACTCCTTCTCGGGGATAACGATCTCGCCGGCGCCATCGCAATCGGCATAGATCATGGCGACCGCATTGCCCTTGATGCACAGGGGAAAGATAACAAAGGTTCCAGCATTGACCCCTTTGCGAAACCACTCCGGGAGGCGAGTTTCGATTTTCGGGTCACGGGTATCGCTGATCAGGATATCCACCCCCTTGGACAAGGCAGCGTGAAAGATATCGGGAGTAAACGTCAGTGAAAAATTAAAGCGCCGTGCAATTTCCGGCGCATCGGGCCCAAAGCCGAAACGGCCAAGCATCGAATTGCTGCGCGCATCGCGAACGCAAAGGATGACCCGCTTGAACCCTTTGGCGCGGTACATGGTTTCCAGAATGATGCGCAGCACATCATTGAGCTTGAAATCTTCAACCAGGGTATTGCTGATATCCTGTATTCCCGCCATCAGGATGACTTCCGGATCGCCAACGCTGGTGTCGGCGTCCATTTCCCCCTGGATAACCGGGCTGCCTGGCGCTCCCGCCGGAACGACGTCGGACAGAACCGTTTCCGCGCTGGTAATGTCTGCCGCCAGAACCACTTCGACATCCGCTCCGGACTCCGGTCGAGCACTCCAGGTTTTCATCTGCCGGCCAAACGTGGATTGCTTCAGATTGATGCCGATGATCGAGGCGAACTGTGCTACCTCCAGAAACGATTTCTCCATCACCTGCAGCAACGACTGCTCGTTGAGCGTGATGTTTTCGCCAAAACGGGCCGTGACCTTGCGCAACTCCTTTTGCCGCTGCTCGGGATCGCCGACCGAAATCATCGTGCACAACTCATTGGACAGCGCCGATAAAATGCGCATGCGCTCATCGACCGTATTGGCCTTGCGCACCTTGCCCTCCGGCAGTCTGCGCATGCTATTGACGATCAGACTGGGGAATCCCCAGGTGCGGGCAATGCCGATACCCAGATCCTCGAACGAAATGCCCAGCACCTGAGCCGTCGCCGCCTCCTCGCTACAGGGCTTTTGATCAATTACGCGCTTTATTTCCTCGTTTTCATCGGGGAAATAATACTGGCACAACAAGCGACCAAGATTATGGAACATGGCACAGATGAACCCTTGCTCGGCGTCCCGCGTCGACGATTTCTCGACGATGTCCTTGGACAGAATGGCCGCCAGATTGGCGCGCAAGAACTCCTCCTTGAGGTGGCTGGCGTTGCCTTTGTTTTGCAAGTGCTCGAAGAGCATGACCGTGATCGAAATATTGCGCACGGCGTCAAAGCCGAGGACCAGCACGGCGCGCGATATCGTACTGATGTTTCCGCCACCCGCCTGGCGGTAATACACGGAGTTGACCAGACGAAGAATCTTGTTGGTCAACGAAAAGTCCTTGAGGATCGAATTTGAGAGATTGGAGATACTCTCCTTGTCAGAACTCGTAATTTTAGTGATTGTGCTGACCGACTCGGACAGTGCCGGGAAATCGCTCTTGTGCCGCATGCGCCGCAAAAGAAAGTCGATGGTACTCTGCTTGGCATCTTCTGAAGGCACGGGATCGTCCGGCTCCAGATAGCGATCAAGCGCTTCGCGCATCTCGCTGACCGAAGCGAATCGCTGCTGCGGACTCCGGGCGATCGACTTGTAGAGTATGCTGACCAGCGGGTCATCGAGATCGCTAAAGGCATTGGTCGGCAATTTGATGTCTTCATTGGCCAGCCGGTGCATGACTTCATAGACCGTGTCACCGTGCACCGCGCGCTGCCCGGTCAGCAACTCATAGAACACCAGGCCGGCCGAAAAGACATCGGTTCGTTCGCTGCATTCGCGGCTGACAATATACTCGGGCGCCATATACGACGGCGTTCCCATAAACGCCTCATCATCACTCGACTGCGCCTCGACACGCGCGGCAATACCAAAGTCCATCACGCGCGGCAAGCCTTCCTTATCGATCAGAATGTTGTTCGGCTTGAGATCACGATGAATAATGCCTGCCGCATGGGCATGGGCAATCGCATCGAGCACCGGATGCAGAATCGCAATCGCCTTGACTGGCGTCAAGCGGCCATTTTTCTTCAGGTAATCGCCAAGATTTTTTCCGGCAACATACTCAAAGACGAGATAGACATCCCCCTGCTCTTCGCCGGCTTCGAAGATAGGAACGATGCTGGGATGGCGTAGCTGGCTGACCATGCGCGCTTCGGCAAGCAGTTGCTGGTTCTTCTGCGGATCAGGACGCGAAAAATGCAGCGTCTTGATCGCCACCTCGCGCTGCAAATGAGGGTCACGGGCCAGATAAACAACGCTCTGGGAACCCCGGCCCAATTCACGAACGATCTCGAAACGTCCTATTTCCTCGCCCATAGCGCCAATCACTCCTGTCCGATCATTGTAACCGGTGGGATATATCGAACGTGGTACAGTTGATTGCATTGCACCCCACGGTGTTCACCGATTCGTGCACTTCGATCCGGGCACTGGCGCCGGGGGGTTGTTACTTACAGAAACGCATCGGCGTGGACATGGAAGCGCTCAGAGCCAGACAAGCCGCCCACCACTCTTCCCAACCTCGCCACAAACCACAGCCAGCTGACCAAAATCAGCGGCCAGAATACACAACGCCGCCTCGTCTGCATCCAGAACACAAAAGCCCGGTTCGTCAGGCCAACCCCCGGAATGAGCGTGATTGACCGCTGGGCAATAACGCCATCCGAGGGCCGTTATCCTGGTCAGCAGGGCGCTTTGACGCTCTGCGTTTTGGTTTGGCGTGGGAATTCCAGCCGGATTGCAGGCGGTCACGATTCCCCAGCGGGAAACACCTTGCCAGCGCAGAAAATTATCAAACGCCAAATCAAACACGCCAATCCGCAAGTCGAACATCCCTGTGGCGGTGTCAACCCGATAGCTCGTTGCCCGGAACGCGGCATCAAGGGCTGGCGTCTTCATTCCTCCTCGTCAACGTCAACCGGCTCAATGTCCTCCAGTGCACCCAGCCTGGCTTGCGCTTCGATCACCGGCAGGGCTTCGACGCCTTTGAGCTTGCGCTCGATCTGGCGGGTCCTTACGCCAGCGGATTCGATGCTGCGGGTGGCCTGCTCAAGCTTCTTGCGCGTGCTTTCCAGAGCTTCGCCAAATTTGCCAAACTCGGTTTTGATCGCTCCCAGGACGCCCCAGACTTCCGACGAACGCTGCTCAATAGCCAGCGTTCGGAATCCCATCTGTAAGCTGTTGAGCAGTGCCGCCAGTGTTGTCGGGCCGGCAATGCTGATGCGAAAATCGCGCTGCAAGCCATCGGCCAGTCCGGGACGGCGCAGTACTTCGGCATACAAGCCTTCGGTCGGCAGGTAGAGAATGGCAAAATCCGTGGTGAACGGCGGCTCGATATATTTGTCGCGGATTTTCTTAGCTTCGTCGCGCAGGCGCATCTCCAGGGCTTTGGCGGCTAGTTCGACGGCCACTGGGTCGGCCCGCTCCTGGGCTTCAATCAGGCGCTGATAATCCTCCATGGGGAATTTTGCGTCGATCGGTAGCCACACTGGACGTTTGTCGTCCTCGCCCATCTCGCGCCCCGGCAGACGGATGGCGAACTCAACGCGCTCGCTACTATTCGGGCGGGTAATCACATTCTTTTCGAACTGTTCGGCAGTCAACACCTGATCGAGGAGCGCCTCCAGTTGCACTTCGCCCCAAGTGCCACGGGTCTTAACGTTGGTCAGCACCTTTTTCAGATCGCCGACCCCGGCGGCCAGCGTCTGCATTTCACCGAGCCCCTTGTGCACCAACTCCAGCCGTTCGCTGACCAGCTTGAACGAGTCACCCAGACGTTGCTCCAGCGTCTCGTGCAGCTTCTCATCGACGGTCTTGCGCATCTCCTCAAGCTTGTTCGCGTTATCGGCTTGCATGACGCTAAGGCGCGCTTCAATGGACAGGCGCAACTGTTCGAAACGCTGCTCATTGCTCTGCGTCAGGCGGGCCAACTGCTGCGCAAACGCTTCGAGTTGCTGCCCCTGCAAAGCGCCCAGTTGCCCGACCTGGGCCGACAACGTCTTGGACAGGCGATCGAGCGCCTGCGACTGTTCCTCACGGTCCCCACGGGCCGCTGTTGCGGCGTCCTGACGCCCGCGCGCCATCTCCTGCCGCAATTCCCGCTCGACCCGTTCCAGACCGCTTTCGAGCGAGCGGAAATAGGGCCCCAGCAAATCGCCCGGACGTCCGGCACGATGCCATAAGAGAAGCTGCAACAAAAGCACGATAAGGCTAAGCGCTGCTAGCCCGTACAACAAATATTCACTCATTGGTTCTTTCAAAATTTTTAGTCAATTCTGCTCGTACTTTACAGTGGATTGAAAGCTTGCTCACTTGGGGCGGCCTGCAAGCACAAGCGATTACTTGTGGGTCACTTTCTGGCAACTGCCCGAGTATTACGTCAACCGCTTTGTATTTCTGCTGTGCCGCCAATTCGTCCAAGGCAGCGGTGTCAAGGTCGGCGGCACAGGCAGCACCACTAATGACAAGCAGAAACAATGCATCACGAGTTCTCATCGAGCCCCAACGTAGAAGTAACCGGCCTGCACGGCTTTTCGCGCAGGTCCGGTTAACTGTCGTTAGGCCAGCCAACTTGAGTTTTTTTGATTTCAACTATCCGTTCTAGCTGGCGCTGTCTCTCGGCAATGGCAAGTTGTTTCGCTTTGCGCTTTCCGTGGATGCTAACCGAGTATGTTCGTGATTTTTTAATTCCATTTTCATCAGTCCAGAAGGCTACCCATTTTTCCGAGTCATTCGTTCCTTTGTAAAGACCAACGCCCGGAATGCCCGATGTGTTGTTGCGCCGAACTATTGTCCGATGCCACAGGTTGTACTCCGCCGAAGAAAGCGAAGTGATAAGAGACTCTCGAAATTCAATGGCAGCCGCAAAAGCCTTTTGCTTCCCGCCAAAAACGCTATCCGAGAACATTTTTTTGATGCTGTTGCCTCCCCGTTGAATCTGTACATGCCAGCCATGCCTATTAAGGGAGGCATTGTCTATGCGGCAAATGTTGCGAAGGCGCTTCATGATTTATGAGATCGCTGATTAACCAAAGGCCTAACGTTTGACATGAAGGACGCCGCGCTGCTTTTGCGCGGCGTCCCGCTCGATGGATGGGTTGAACGAAACCGTCTCACATTGAACGACCATCGAAGTTCTGCACCGGGATAGATGCTATATCAATATCTTCAAGGCAGCGAATATTGATGGCAGCCATTTGATTTCCCTTCGGATCAATCCCTTCACCATACGGATGAATGCCACAAATGGGGCAGAAGCGGTGCTTGATAAGGTGCTTGTTGAATGTGTATGTGCTGGCTGAATCTTCAGGAGTAAGCAAGTGAAGCTTGTCGCGAGGCATAAACCACAAAAGCGAACCTTTGCGTGAGCAAATAGAGCAATTGCATGCCAATGCCTCGTTGATCTCACCTTCAACCTCGAACGCCACTTTGCCGCAGTGGCAGCTACCCTTATAGATCATATAGCTCTCCCTATTTGATGATTGCATATGAAGCGAACAGACCTTTTCAACCCTTCAATCTACATCACAGAATCACTCGCTTCGCAGATCCTTCAGGCTCATACCTCAATTGGAAAATACTTTGAGCGTGAAATCGACACGACTACTCTTGGCCTTTTCGTCCGAGTCCGACTTGGCGCCCGTTTCGACGGGTTTGCTGGGTAGCAGAAAAACGCGGTCAGCAGACACCTCGTGGGCCACCAGCCAGTCGCGCACCGCTTTCGCCCGACGCTCACCCAGCACGCGCAAATCGTCGTCATCCACCGTTGAGTTGGCCAATATCAGTTTCTCCATTTCCTCAACCGGCAGCCCTTTGACCATGCCGACCATATTGCGCGGCTTGGGGAATTTTTCGGCACGATAGACGCGTTCAAGCAATGCCGGATACTCCTGGGCGCTCACCTCGACCGTTTCCGCCGAACCGCTTTCGATAGAATTTTTCGTCAGATCCTCGCGCTTCAAGGCCCGCACTTTGCGTTCGATGCGCGCCTGCTTCAGGCCCTCGCGATCACGCTCGAGATCGACGCGCCCCTCGATCTCAAGCCTGAGCGCCGGCCGGTCGGTCAGTGCCTTGGCCAGGCTCTCGATGCGTTTCTCTGCGGCCGGGGTAATCGCCGCCCGCCCATAGTCGAACTCGACCGTCGACATTTCCTCAGCACTGCCAAACATCGAGCCGAGCAGGGCAAAGGGCGAGGTCACGGCCTTGACGAAGAGATTGACGATGACCTTGATGATCAGGCCGCCAATGCTGAACTGTGGATCATTGAGCGAGCCGGAAATGGGCAGGTTGAGGTCGATCTCACCTTTCCTGTTCTTCAGCAATGAAACGGCAAGCGTCACCGGCAGCTTGGTCGCACTCGGGCTTGCAATGGGGTCACCGAACGTCAGTTGATCGAGAAAGATCCGGTTCTCGGCCGTCAACTGATCATTCTCAATCTTGTATTTGACGAACAGGGAAAGCTTTCCCTTCTCGATCGCATAACCAGTGTACTTGCCGGAGTACGAAGAGAGCGATGTCAATTCGATGCCTTTGATCTCCGCCTGTAAATCAAGATAGGGTTTGGCCGATAGAGGATTGATCTGTGCGCTCACGGTAAGCGGCGCCACGTCATCGTAACTGCCGCGCAACTCAAGATTGGCAATGCTGCTCGGCTCCGACGACAGTCCGGTAATGCGACCGCCAATCTGCTTCAGATTCGCCGAGTAATTCGGTTTGACGAAGTTATCGCTGAATCTGACATGGCCGCCTTGCAGGGTGATCTTGCCGATCTTGATCGGCATTACCGGCTTAGCCACTGGATTCACGTCAACAACGGCCTTGCCATCGCCCGCAGTGCTCACCACCGCGCGTGTTACGCCCTGATCTACCGCCGACGGAACGACGGCAACTGCACCCTCATCATTCTTGCGAACAATCTGCAACAGGTTGAGCTTGCCTTCAGGGCTGATAATGACCCGCGCAAAAAAATCGGACAACGCCACTTCGCCGATGGAAACCGAATCCGGATTCAGATGCACATCCATTTTGCCTAAGTAGAACGATTTCCAGCGCAGAAAATCCGCCGAGTTGAGCTTATCTACCGCATAGAAATCGCCCACTGTCGCCTGCCCGGAAAAACTGCCTGCCAGTGCCGGAGCCTCGGCTTTTTTGCCGGCACCATCCTGACGCAGTTGCACATTGCCATTGACTGTCAACTGTCCGCGGGTCACGGCGATATTAAGTTTCTCGGCAAAATAGGGCTGTAGCGGCAGCAACTCAAGTGTCTTGATATCGAGATTCAGGTTGGCAGACAGCGGAAAGGGGCTCACTGTGCCATCGAGTGAAATTTCACCCTTGCGATTGAGTTTGAGGCGCGCCGTCACTTTGGCCGTCTGCCCGGGCTCGGTCGACAGATTTTCCATTTCAATGCCAAAGGCATCGATGGTTTGTGTCGCCACCGGAGAAACCGACCGGTCTTCAAAACGAATGCCGATATCATCGCCGGTATATTTGGCCAGCGTGATCTTCCAGGGCGCCGAGGTATCCTTCTGCGTCGCCTCGACAACGCGCAGCGCAGGCGGCTCAAGCCAGTCCAGCTTGCCATCGGGCGTGCGCCGGACGAGGCTGCGCACGCCTCGTGCCAAAACGTTGCCTAGCCGCACTTCGTGTTTGCTCAGATCAAGTTGCCCGCCCTTGACCGAGACGGTATCGATTTTCAGCCACTCGTCGGCAATTACTCGCCAGGCAAGATCAAACTCGGCGGGTGTTACGCCTTGGCTGTTAAGCTTCTTCAGATTGACTTCGATGGCTTCAATGCTGGCCTTGAACGGCCTGCCATGCGACTCGTCAAGCCAGCGCAGCACACCGCCGACCACCTTCACCTCGCCGAGTGACCACTCAAGCGGTGCTGAAGGCTCCGGCTTTTTGGCGGCAGGCGGATTTGGCTTGCCAGCCGCCCGCTCATTGCGCAAAAGATCGACCCAGTTGATCGTCCCTTGCCGGCTGACGCGGGCACTGATCTGCGGCGAATCCACGGCAATACGATCGATGACGAACTTGCGGCCCAAGAGATCGGCCGCAGCGATAGCCAGATCAAGTTGCTTGAACGCAAGCAGCGGTGCGCCGGAGGCATCATTGACATTGAGTTGCTTGATGGCCGCCGTACCCGACACAATCAGTGTCGAAGGCTTGTCTTTTTCCTGATGGAAAGCGAGCTTCAGTGTGCTCTCCAGAGTGCCGGATAGCACCTTGATTGGCAATTTGTACGGAACATAATCGAGGTACTTTGCCAACTCCAGATCATCAAGATCAATCGCGACCTCACTCTCCAACGAGCGGGCGAATGGCTTGCTCTTGCCTTTGATGAGCACCGGCGCTTGGTCGATACGCGCCGAAAATACGGGCTCGACAAAGCTTTCAATGGCATAGGCCATGCTTGAAATGAAGGGTAAGGACAGGTTGATGTCGCTGACAACATGCTTTTCGTCAAGCGGGCGGTCGTCGAATTCGATCACCCCGCCGGTGAGTTGAATGTTGTTGAGCGAGAACGGCGGTGTTGGATCGTCGTTCCTGGGTTTGGCCATGAATTCGTCAAACAGGTCTGAGAAGTTGTAACGCTTGTCTGACAGGCGAACGACCCTGAGCCTGGGGTTGAGCAAGCGTACTTCGCCAATGACCGGCCCACCCCGAAAAATGGACGCCGATTCAAAATTCAGATACAGGCGGTCAAAACTGGCAAAGGTCTCCCCGCCTTCACGCTCAGCAATGGCAACGCCCTCAAGGGTAATGGACAGGGCGTACGGGTTGATGCTGACGCTCTTGACGGCAACGGGACGGTGCAGGATTTTGCCCAGTTGCTCAAGCAGCGTCGATTTGACCAGCGGCGGCAGTACAAAAAACCCAAGAACTCCGACAATGACAAAGGCAAGTAGAACCCGAAGCGCATATTTTTTCGTTTTTTGGGAATTCAGAACCGCCTGAAGTTTCGCTTTATTAAGCATGATATCCAGCTGTAATTAAGAAACTGACAAGGATTTCTTCACGTGCAGTAGAGCGAGAAATTTCTCGGGTTTGGGCTTGGAACCCCTTCTTCAAAAGACGTTTTTCCACTCGCGCAGGACGGTAAACACCTCAAGCGCATCGTGTGCCTGCGCCACCCTGGCCTGTGCCGTAGCGACAAGCGCCGCTTCGCGGCAACGCAAAAATGGATTCGTCGCCTTCTCCAAGGCAAGCGTAAACGGTACGGTCGCCCAACCCTTGGCGCGCGCCACCACCACCTCGTCTACCCGCTCCCGCAATGAGCGGTTGCCGGAGTCGACCGCCAGCGCAAAACGCAGATTGGCTTCGGTATATTCGTGTGCGCAATACACAGCGGTTTGCTCGGGCAGTGCCGCCAATCGCGTCAAGGAATCGAGCATCTGCGCCGGCGTCCCCTCAAACAGCCGCCCACAACCGCCGCCGAACAGCGTGTCACCGCAAAACAGACAGCCACAACCATAATAGGCAAGGTGACCAAGGGTATGCCCAGGAACCGCAATCACTTGAAAGTCGGCACCCAGCGAGCTCAGGCAGATCGTTTCTCCACCGCGCAAAGGCTGAGTAAGGGCTGTGATAGACTCAGTCGCCGGACCGAACACCTCGGCCGGAAAATGCGCCAGCAGATCTGCCACCCCGCCCTGATGATCGGCATGATGATGGGTTACAAGGATGGAAACCAGCGTCAGCCCTTCTCGCTCAAGCACCTCGAGTACCGGGCGTGCATCGCCGGGATCGACGACAACCGCTGCGGCGCCCTTGCGCAACAGCCAGATGTAGTTATCCTTGAAGGCTGGAATCCTGATGACGTCAAACATGCCCTGATTGTGGAAGAACTGCGGAAAATGTCAATTCTCGGAATCGACAACTGGTTGCACTCGCCGCAAGGTCGCTACGTGATGGCGTGGGAGCAGGCCAAGGTGGACGCGGTTGTTGCCGATCTGTTCGGCTATAACGCGCTCCAACTCGGACTGCCGCAATACGATTTGCTCGCCCAGAACCGCATACCGCTGCGTCAGATCGCTGGCGAATCGGGGCAGGTCGATGTTCTCTGCGACCTGCGCGAATTGCCTTTCGCAGCGAATAGCATCGATCTCGTCGTCATGCCACATGTCCTTGAATTCCACGACGATCCGCACCAGATCCTGCGCGAAGTTGAGCGGGTGCTGATTCCGGAAGGGCAACTGGTGATTACCGGCTTCAACCCGCTCTCGCTGTGGGGTTTACGCCGGCGCCTGCCCAACTGCCGGAATGAATTCCCGGCCAATGGCGACTACATTTCCGTTCTGCGCCTAAAGGACTGGCTGCAACTGCTCAGCTTCGAAGTCGAACGGGGCAATTTTGGCTGTTATGCACCACCTTGCCATCATGAGCACTGGCTCAAACGCTGGCATTTCATGGAAGCGGCCGGTGACCGCTGGTGGAGCTTTGCCGGTGGTGTGTATCTCCTGCGCGCCGTCAAGCGGGTGCATGGCATGCGCCTCATCCTGCCACCCTGGAACCAGAAAAAATTACCGCACAAGGCGCTCACCGCCGTTACCCAAAAGGAAATTGAATAACGTGGCCAATGAAAAAATCATTGTTGTTTACGCTGACGGCGGCTGCCGTGGCAACCCCGGCCCGGGCGGTTGGGGCGTCCTCATGCAAAGCGGCGACAGCAAGAAGGAACTGTGGGGCGGCGAATCGGACACCACCAACAACCGGATGGAACTGACCGCCGTCATCCGCGCACTCGAAGCACTCAAACACCCGGCCACCGTTCGCGTGCACACGGATTCGCAGTATGTACAAAAAGGGATCAGCGAGTGGATTCACAACTGGAAACGCAACGGCTGGCGCACCACCGACAAGAAGCCGGTCAAGAACGCCGATCTCTGGCAACAGCTCGACGGCCTCGCCAAGCCTCATGAAATCAAGTGGCTATGGGTCAAAGGTCACGCCGGACACCCCGGCAATGAACGCGCCGACGCACTGGCCAATCGCGGCATCGACGAGTTGCTGGCCGCAGGCTGAGCAACATGCGATTTACCCTGAACAAACCTTGACCGGACAAAGCAAGCATGCGCCAGATCTTCCTCGATACCGAAACAACCGGCCTTGAACACAAGCTCGGGCACCGCATCATCGAAATAGGTGGCGTCGAAATGCGCAACCGGCGCCTGACCAATCGGCACTTTCACCGCTACCTGAACCCGGAACGGGACATTGATGCCGGAGCGCTCGCCGTCCATGGCATCAGCCTCGATTTCCTGCAAGACAAGCCGCACTTTGCCGACATCGCCGCCGAATTTCTCGATTTCGTGCGTGGCGCCGAACTGATCATTCACAATGCCGCCTTTGACATCGGCTTTCTCAACGCCGAACTCGCCCTGCTCGACATGGCGCCGATTGACGCCGTATGCCATGGCGTGCTCGACACCTTGCGCATGGCCAAGGATCTGCATCCGGGCAAGAAAAACAATCTCAACGCTTTGTGCGAACGTTATGGAGTCGACAACTCGCGCCGCACCCTGCACGGCGCCCTGCTCGACGCCGAGATTCTGGCCGAAGTCTATGTGGCGATGACCCGCGGTCAGGAAAGCCTGATTATGGACCTGGCCAACGACACCACAGACCAACAGACAAGCGATGAACTGGCGCAGGCTGGCCGACCACGCCGGTCACAGTGCATCCTGCGCGCCAGCGCGGACGAACTCGCCGAACACGCGGCGCTGCTCACCACCATCCAGAAAGAAAGCAAAGGCAATTGCCTATGGCTTGCGGGCGAAACCGGCTCTTGATGCGCAGGCCCGATTCACAACGCCACTGGCGACACGCTCTCTGTGTACGCCAGCGCACGGAATTTTCGTTTTTTCGCGACTATCCTGGTCAAGCACGCAAGGGAACATGACATCAATCCACGCACAGTACTGAGCAGTGCGCGGCCCTGTTTTTTCAATTACCAGGAGCGAATACCATGTCGCAAAGGGATCTGTATATCACCAAAATGAAACTCCAACTCGACGAGTTGAACTTGAATTTGAGCAAACTCGAAGCCAAAGCACGGGAAGCGAAGGAGAGTGCGCGTGAAAAATACAAGGAAGAAATG
Source organism: Propionivibrio sp. (assembly GCF_029255185.1). GTDB lineage: Bacteria > Pseudomonadota > Gammaproteobacteria > Burkholderiales > Rhodocyclaceae > Propionivibrio. The sequence goes on along the minus strand of NZ_JAPUVO010000140.1, from coordinate 22,176 downwards.
GACAAGCTGCATCAGCAGTCCAAACTGGCAATCGCCAAACTCGATGAATTGAAAGCTGCTGGTGAAGACGCCTGGGAAACCGCGGCCAGCGAAATGGAAAAAATTCGCGACGCGTTTATCCACTCCTTCAATTACTTCAAATCTCAGTTGTAAGCCGGGCGCAGTAACCGGCTCGAACACGGATAGCCTGAGCCCTTTAAGTGTTACCGGGCGTCTCAGTGGGACGCTTTGGGCGTCGATGCTGTCGCTTTGGCGGCCGACCGTCAGGGCGATTCTCCTGGGGCCGTGCGTCCGGTCGTGGGCCATTGTTGCTCTTGGCCCCCAAGTTATGATCGGGCCGACGAAACTGAGCCGATGAACCACCCGGTCGCTTTTCAGCCTGCCGGGCCGACTCTCTGTTTCCGGGTGCCGTGCGGATTTCGAGCTCGTTCAACTCGTCCCACTGTTCATCGGTACGATCCCGCTCAGGGATGGCAGTCAGTTCGCGAATCCGACGACGCGGATCGATGGGTTCTGGATCGTTCATGCCGACATTATGGACCACTGAGCGGCACTCGTTCAATACTCCCGAAAAATGTAGCAGGCCAATAAACTCAAAACAATCGATTTAGTGCTGCGTTCAGCCCTATAATTCCCCTCTTTTTTTGAGTCCTCCGCATGTGGTTCAGAAACCTCCAGCTCTACCGCCTACCCAAAAACTGGGCAGCCAATCCTGAGCAGCTTGAACAAAAGCTGTCCGCGCAAACCCTGCTGCCCTGCAGCGCAAGCGCCATGCAGAGCATCGGCTGGGTCGCGCCACGCCCTGGCGGGCCGCTGGTCCATGCCGTAAACCGGCAATGGCTACTGGCGCTCGGCGTCGAACAAAAACTGTTGCCCGCCTCGGTGGTCAAGCAGTTCGCCGATGAGCGTGCGAAAGACATCGAGGACCGCGAAGGTCGCCGGGTTGGCCGCAAGGAAATGCGCGAACTGCGCGAAGCGATGAGCATCGAACTGATGCCGCGCGCCTTCATTCGCCGCCGTACCACCTGGGGCTGGATTGATCCGCTCAACGGCTGGCTGGTCATCGACGCCGCCTCCCCGGCCAAGGCCGAGGAATTTCTCGAACATCTGCACAAATCGGTCGACAGCCTGCCAGCCAGGCTGCTTCAGGTCACGCAATCGCCCTCGGCGGCAATGACCGGCTGGGTCGCTGATGGCGAGGCGCCGGGCAGCTTTACGCTGGATCAGGATCTCGAACTGCGCTCGGCTGAGAACGCGACGGTGCGTTATGTCAAGCACACCCTGGAAGGTGAGGAAATTCGCCAGCACATTGCTGCCGGCAAGGTCGTCACGCGACTGGCGATGACCTGGGGCGAGCGCATCTCCTTCCTACTCAACGAGAATCTGCAAATCAAGCGCCTGAGCTTCCTCGATATTCTCAAGGAAGAAGCGGATGGTCAGGCCGAAAACGAAGAGGAACGCTTCGACATCGATTTCGCGCTGATGTCCGGCGAAGTCGCACGCCTGCTTGATGATCTGCTCGCAGCCCTGGGCGGCGAGCAGGAAAAGCCAGCCCGAAACGCTCGGTAGACGGAAGAGGGCGCATCAAGCGTGAAAAATGCCGCTGCGCCGCAGCCGGCCACCTGGTTCCTGTACCTGATTGAATGCCTTGACGGCAGCATCTACACCGGCATCGCCCTGGACGTCGCGGCCCGCTATGCGGCCCACGTCAGCGGCAAAGGCGCCCGCTATACGCGCACCCACCCGCCCGCCAGATTGCTGGCGACCATGGCTTATCCGGATCGCTCCAGCGCCTTGAAGGCCGAATACCGGATCAAGCAACTCAGGCCGGCGGCAAAACGACTTTTGGTTGCGCAGTTGTCTACACACGCGCCCTTAATCATCCGTACAGCCATTCGATCGAACCCTGGCAGCGTATATAATGCACAGTTTATTTCAGTGCTCAGAACAATCATGGAAGCCGAACAGCTCAATATCATCGCCAACCGACTCGTGGATCTCGCCCAACGCGCCACCGAGTTGCGGAGGTATCTTTGACTACGATCAGAAATTCGATCAGCTAGGCGCCGTATCACGCGAGCTTGAAGACCCGAAGGTCTGGGATAACACAGACCGTGCGCAAGAACTTTCCAAAGAAAAGAAATCGCTCGAAAACGTCGTATTGACCATTGACCAGGTCAGCGACGGCCTCAAAGACGCTGACGAGTTGTTTACCATGGCGCGCGAGGAGGGCGATGATGACACGCTAAATGCCGTGGCCAGCGACGTCGACGACATCGAGAAGCGGATTGCGACGCTCGAATTCCGCCGCATGTTCAACAACCCGGCCGACCCGCTCAACTGTTTCATCGACATCCAGTCCGGCGCCGGTGGTACCGAAGCCCAGGACTGGGCGTCGATGCTGCTGCGCATGTACATCAAATACGGCGAGCGCAAGGGCTACACCGTCGACGTGATGGAAGAATCCGAGGGCGATGTCGCTGGCATCAAAACGGCGACAATCAAGCTGACCGGCGACTACTGTTTCGGCATGCTGCGTTCGGAAACCGGCATTCATCGCTTGGTCCGTAAATCGCCGTTCGACTCCAACGCTCGTCGCCATACCAGCTTCTGCTCGATCTTCGTCTACCCGGAAATCGACGATTCGTTCGAAATCGACATCAACCCGGCCGATCTGCGCGTCGACACCTACCGCGCCTCGGGAGCCGGCGGTCAGCACATCAACAAGACCGACTCGGCGGTGCGTATCACGCACATCCCGACGGGAATCGTCGTGCAGTGCCAGAACGACCGCTCGCAACACCGCAACCGCGCCGAGGCGATGGCCATGCTCAAATCGCGCATGTACGAAGCCGAGATTCGCAAGCGCCAAGCCGAACAACAGAAACTCGAAGATTCGAAGACCGACATCGGCTGGGGTCACCAGATACGCTCCTACGTGCTCGACCAGTCGCGCATCAAGGATCTACGCACCAACGTCGAAGTCGGCCACACCCAGAGCGTGCTCGACGGCGATCTCGACCAGTTCATCGAAGCCAGCTTGAAACAGGGCGTCTGAGTCCGGCGCCTTCCCCTCACTTCAAACATTGATTGCGAGACACACTATGTCCGAACCAAGCAACGCGACGCCCGCCCCCGCTGCGCAGGACGAAAACCACATCATCGCCGAGCGCCGGGTCAAACTCGCTGAATGGCGCGCTACCGGCAAGGCCTACCCGAACGATTTTTCCCGCGAAAACACTGCCGGCAAGATCGCCGAGGTTTACGCCGCCAAGCCCGGCGAAGAACTCGAAGCGGCGCCGGTCGAGGTCAAGATTGCCGGCCGTATCATGCTCAAGCGCGTCATGGGCAAGGCCTCCTTCATCTCGATCGCCGACCTCTCCGGCCGCATCCAGCTCTACGTTGCCCGCGACAAGGTTGGCGAAGAGAGCTACGCCACCTTCAAGCGCTGGGATATCGGCGACATCATTGGCGCAGTCGGCACCCTGTTCCGCACCAAAACCGGAGAACTGACCGTCCAGTGTTCGGAAATCCTGCTGCTCTCCAAGTCGCTGCGCCCGCTGCCTGAAAAATTCCACGGCCTCACCGATCAAGAACAGAAGTACCGCATGCGCTACCTCGACCTGATCATGAGCGAGCAGTCGCGGTTCACGTTTGTCGCGCGCAGCCGCATCGTGCAGTCGATCCGCAACTACATGACCGACCACGGCTTCCTCGAAGTCGAAACGCCGATGATGCACCCGATCCCCGGCGGCGCCTCGGCCCGCCCGTTCAAGACGCATCACAATGCACTTGACATGGAACTGTTCCTGCGCATCGCGCCGGAGCTCTATCTGAAAAAACTGGTTGTTGGCGGCTTCGAAAAAGTCTTCGAAATGAACCGCAATTTCCGCAATGAGGGAATGAGTCCACGACACAACCCCGAGTTCACCATGATGGAGTTCTACGAGGCCTATACCGAATACCGCAAGTTGATGGATTTCACCGAAGGCCTGCTGCGCCACGCGGCACGCGACGCACTGGGCACTGAAGTCTTTGCGTATCAGGGACGCACGCTCGACCTGTCCAAGCCTTTTGACCGGCTAACGATGGTCGAAGCGATCCACAAATACCGCCCTCAATACACGCTCGAACAATTGAATGATGGCCAGTGGCTCAGGCAAAAACTCACAGCGATGAAGGTTGAGGTCAAGAATGACATGGGGCTGGGCACGCTGCAACTATTGATGTTTGAAGAAACGACTGAAGCCGATCTGTGGGATCCGACCTTCATCATCGACTATCCGGCCGAAATCAGCCCATTGGCGCGCAGCAGCGACAGTAATCCGGAGATCACCGAACGCTTCGAACTGTTCATCGTCGGTCGCGAGATTGCCAACGCCTTCTCCGAGCTTAATGACCCGGAAGACCAGGCGGCGCGTTTCATGCAGCAAGCCAAGGCCAAGGACGCTGGCGACGAAGAAGCAATGTTCTACGACGCCGACTACATCCGCGCTCTCGAATACGGCCTCCCGCCGACCGGCGGCTGCGGCATCGGCATCGACCGCCTGGTCATGCTGCTCACCGATTCAGCCAACATCCGCGACGTAATCCTTTTCCCACAGATGCGCCCTGAGTAAGGTAGCGAACGCTACCTTACGAAGAAGTACTCTTGGGGTGCGCCCTGAGTGACGCAGCGCAGGCTGCGTCGCGAAGAAGCGCAAGTGCTAGTATTCGACTGTCACATCCAACACCGCCTCTGGAGACACCATGAAACTCGAGACCCTCGCCGTACACGCCGGCTACAGCCCAGAACCGACGACCAAGGCGGTCGCCGTCCCGATTTACCAGACCACTTCGTACGCCTTCGACAGTACGCAGCACGGCGCTGATCTTTTCGATCTCAAGGTCCCGGGCAACATCTATACGCGCATCATGAATCCGACGCAGGACGTGCTCGAGAAGCGCGTCGCCGCGCTGGAAGGTGGGATTGCCGGACTGGCGCTGGCCTCCGGCATGGCCGCCATCACCTACGCCATCATGACTATCGCCGAAGCTGGCGACAACATCGTCTCTGCGTCAACGCTCTATGGCGGCAGCTACAACCTCTTTGCCCATACCCTGCCGCAGTACGGCATCGAGGTGCGTTTTGCCGATTACAGCCAGCCGGCATCCTTCGAAACGCTGATCGACGCCCGGACCAAGGCCATCTTTTGCGAGTCGGTCGGCAATCCGCTAGGCAACGTCACCGACTTCGAACAACTCGCCGAAATTGCCCACCGCCATGGCGTGCCTCTGATCGTCGACAACACCGTACCCTCACCCTACCTGTGCCGCCCCTTCGAACATGGCGCCGACATCGTGGTGCATGCGCTGACCAAATACATTGGCGGTCACGGCAACTCGATCGGCGGCATCATCGTCGATAGCGGGAAATTCCCGTGGGCCGAGCACAAGGCGAAGTTCAAGCGCCTCAACGAACCGGACGTCTCCTACCACGGCGTCATCTATACCGAAGCACTTGGCGCTGCCGCCTTTATCGGACGTGCGCGCGTCGTCCCCCTGCGCAACATGGGCGCCGCCCTGTCACCGTTCAATGCCTTTCTCATCCTGCAGGGCCTGGAGACACTGCCCCTGCGCATGGACCGCATCTGCGAAAATGCGCAGAAAGTTGCCGAATTCCTCAAAGGCCACACCAGAGTGACGTGGGTCAATTACGCCGGTCTGCCCGAACACAAGGATCATGCCCTGGTGCAAAAATACATGAGTGGCCGCGCTTCCGGCATTCTCACCTTCGGCGTCAAAGGAGGAAGTCAGGGCGGCGGCCGCTTCCAGGATGCACTGCAACTATTCACCCGCCTGGTGAACATCGGCGACAATAAATCTCTGGCCTGTCACCCGGCGACAACCACTCACCGCCAGCTCGGGGCGAACGAAATGGCCAAGGCTGGCGTCTCGGAAGACATGATCCGCCTATCGATCGGTATTGAGCACATCGACGATCTACTGGCCGATCTCGATCAGGCACTGGCCGCCACATGATCCCGTTCGTCTGCTCATTCAAACCTATTGTCAGGTTTATGCCTGATCATCGCCTTCTTTGCGCTACGATTCGGAAATTCGCTTAGCCATAGCCCCAGAATGAATTCTGCCAACAGCTATTCGCCTTTGCCCAACGCCTGTGCTGAGGACGATGAAATCAGACGCTACGCGGGATTGCTCGACAGTCTGGGCGTCGGTTTGATGGTCTTTTCCTCCGACGCTTCGCCTTTCCTGAACAACAATATGGCCGGCAAGCTGCTCGGAGGGGCCACGCCCAACTGGTTGAACGAAAGCGGCCAGACCATGGTCAATGACGACCTGCCGCTCACCCTGGCGCTGCGCACGTCACAACCGGTTTTTGACTGCATTATGGCCTTGACCAACGAGCAGGCCCACACCACCTGGCTCAGCGTCAATGCACTGCCTGTGTTCTCGGAAAATGGGAGCGTTCGCCGTGTTCTCCTGACACTCGACGACCTGACCCGTCTGAAAGACCTGCAACGTGAAATCGGCGATTTGACAACGCATGACCCCCTGACAGGCGCCTTCAACCATCGCTTCATCACGCAACTGCTCGAAAACGAAATACACCGCGCACAACGTTATGGCACCCCGTTCACAGTCGCACAACTTGACGTCGATTTTTTCCAGTCACTATGCCAAAAGCATGGTCAGGAAAAAGGCGAGTTGGTACTTGCCGGCATTGGCAAGCTACTGCGCGAAAGTGTGCGCGAGATGGATATGGTCGGCCGCATCGGCAACGATGAATTTCTGCTGATTTTACCGAATGTCCGACTTAATGACGCCATCATCGGGATGGAGCGCCTTCGCTCGCTTATCGAGTTGCAGGCCGTCACCGACGACAGGCTGTTTGTAACGGTCAGCGGGGGCATCACCGAATACTCTGGAGAGAATTCGACGGCGATTCTGGAACGCAGCAAATCCCTGCTCATCAACGCACGTGAAGCGGGGCGCAATCGTTTCTGCCTGGATCCAGATATTCTTTAGCCGGTTCTAGTGAACTGCTGCTGGCCTTATCAACCAACTCTATCAGACAAGTAATCTTTGGTGCCCCGACCCAGAGTCGAACTGGGACGCCTTGCGGCGCGGGATTTTGAATCCCGTGCGTCTACCGATTCCGCCATCGGGGCCAAGGTTCGCACGAGACGAACTGAAGGAGGCCGAATTATCCTCGATTCGACCCTAACCGACAAGCCACTCTGCCGACAATTTTTCACATGCTCACTCTCGACGATTTTGATTTCGATCTGCCGCCCGAATTGATCGCCCAGCACCCGGCCAGCGAGCGCACGGCCAGCCGTCTATTGCATCTTGAACATCTTGACCGGGGAGTGCTGCGCGACAGGCAATTTGTCGACCTGCCGCAACTCATAGCGCCCGGCGATTTGCTGGTTTTCAACGACACCCGGGTGATCAGGGCCCGCCTGTACGGGCAAAAAGACAGTGGCGGCAAGGTCGAGGTGATGATCGAGCGCATCATTGACGCGGGTCATGCCGTGGCGCAAATTCGCGCCAGCAAGTCACCCAAACCCGGCAGCCGGATCATCATTGAAAACACCTTTGCCCTGACGGTGACTGGCCGCAGCGGAGAACAGTCCGAATTCTTCGCTCTCGAACTGGTCGGCCCTGGCGACCTCTACATGCTGATCGAGCAGAACGGCCGCTTGCCGCTGCCACCCTACATCACGCACGGCGCTGAAAGTGACGATGAAACACGCTATCAGACGGTATTCGCCCGCCATAGTGGCGCCGTCGCAGCGCCAACGGCCGGCCTGCATTTCGACGCAGCCATGCTGGCGAAACTTGGCGAGCGCGGCGCCGAACTCGCCTGGCTGACACTGCACGTCGGCGCTGGCACCTTCCAGCCGGTACGCGTGCACGATCTCTCTGCGCACCGCATGCATAGCGAGCACTTCGCCATTCCGCAAGCGACGGTAGAGGCCATCGCGCGCACCCGGGCCGGTGGCGGCCGCGTCATCGCTGTCGGCACCACCAGCCTGCGCGCGCTCGAAGCGGCGGCTCAGAGCGGGGAACTTCGTGCAGGAGCCGCCGAAACCGACATTTTCATCACGCCGGGTTACCAATTTAGCGTCGTCGACCGCCTGATCACCAATTTTCACCTGCCCAAGTCGACGCTGCTTATGCTCGTCTGCGCCTTTGCCGGAACGGACAGGATACGCGCAGCCTACCTTCACGCGGTTGCGCGGCGCTACCGCTTCTTCAGTTACGGCGACGCCATGCTTCTTGAAAGATATGACAATGAAATTTGAACTGCTCGCCACCGACGGCGCCGCCCGCCGTGGCCGACTTGCACTCGCCCACGGCGTCGTTGAAACGCCGGTCTTCATGCCGGTCGGCACCTATGGCACGGTCAAGGCCATGATGCCGCGCGACCTGACCGCGATCGGCGCGCAGATCTGCCTCGGCAACACCTTCCATTTGTGGCTGCGCCCCGGCCTGGAAGTCATCGCCGCGCATGGCGGCCTGCACCGCTTCATGGGCTGGAATGCGCCCCTGCTCACTGATTCGGGCGGCTTTCAGGTTTTTTCGCTGGGTGCGCTGCGCAAGATTTCCGAGGAAGGCGTCAGATTTTCATCACCGATCAACGGCGACAAGTTGTTCCTGACGCCCGAGGAGTCGATGCGCATCCAGCATGTGCTTGACTCGGACATCGTCATGATTTTCGACGAGTGCACGCCCTACCCAGCTAGCTTTGACGAAGCCGCCCAGTCGATGCGCCTTTCGCTGCGCTGGGCGCAGCGTTCGCGCAATGAACACAATCGACTGGACAATGCCAACGCCCTCTTCGGCATCGTCCAGGGCGGCATGTACGAAGAACTGCGCGACGAGTCGCTGGCCGGCCTCGCCGACATCGACTTCGACGGCTTCGCCATTGGCGGCCTCTCGGTCGGTGAACCCAAGGCGGAAATGTCGCGCATCCTCGCCCATACCGCGCCATGCCTGCCACAACATAAGCCACGTTACCTGATGGGCGTCGGCACGCCGGAAGACCTGGTCAATGCCGTGCAGGCTGGTATCGACATGTTCGACTGCGTGATGCCGACGCGCAATGCGCGCAACGGCCACCTGTTCACGCGCTACGGCGACATCAAGATCAAGAACGCCCAGCACAAGAATGACCTGCGCCCACTCGATGAAGGCTGCGCGTGCTACACCTGCCGCAACTTCTCGCGTGCCTATCTGCACCACCTGCACCGCATCGGCGAGATTCTCGGCGCCCAACTCAACACCCTGCACAACCTGCACTATTACCAGGTGCTGATGGCTGAACTGCGTACGGCGATTGCTGATGGCAAACTAGCGCAGACAGTCGCCCTATTCCATGCCGGGCGCAACCAGCAGACCAGGGTGATACAATAGGCGGCTCATTTTCTATCGTTTTTTTGTTTTTCCCCCAGGAGACTAATGTGCTGATCAGTAACGCCTACGCTCAAACTGCGGCTGCCGCCGCCGGACCAATGGATAGCGTCACGCAGTTCCTGCCGATCATTCTGATGTTCGCTGTGCTTTATTTTCTGATGGTTCGCCCACAGATGAAAAAAGCCAAGGAACACAAAACACTGCTCGGCGCCCTCGGCAAGGGCGACGAAGTCGTCACCCAGGGTGGTCTGGCTGGCCGCATCACCAAGGTCGGCGATGACTTCGTTTCGATCGCCATTGCTGACAATGTCGAGATCCAGATGCAGAAGGGCGCAATCACCTTAGTTCTGCCCAAAGGCACGCTCAAAAATCTGTAAGAAGACAGGGGGGCGGAAGTGAGGCGTAAAGTGCTCCACTCCGTCACGTCCTACGCCGCAGCACTTACTCTTCACTCCTCACTGCCCACATGAACCGCTATCCGCTCTGGAAATACCTTATCGTCGCCTTCGCACTGCTGTTCGGCTTCATCTATACCCTGCCGAATTTCTTTGGCGAGTCTCCTGCCGTCCAGGTGTCCAGCGCCAAGGCTACGCTCAAGGTCGACGCCAAAACACTCGAACGTGTAGTGGCGACGCTCAAGCAGGCAAACGTCGAAAGCAGCGGAACCTTCCTCGATACCAATGGCGTCAAGGTTCGCCTCAATGACACCGACACTCAGTTGAAGGCCAAGGATCTGCTCGAAAAGCAGTTCAACCCCGATGCCAGCGACCCGCAGTACGTCGTCGCCCTCAATCTGCTCTCCAGTTCGCCGCAATGGCTGACCAGTATGGGCGCGCTGCCGATGTACCTCGGCCTTGACCTGCGTGGTGGCGTCCACTTCCTGTTGCAAGTGGACATGAAAGGCGCGCTGACCAAGCGCCTCGATTCAATCAGTGCCGACCTGCGCAGCCTGATGCGCGACAAGAATATTCGTCACGGCGGCATCAGCCGTGAAGGTGAGCGCATCGTCATCCGCTTCCGCGATGAAGACACGCGCAACAAGGCACGCACCATACTCGACGACAATCAGCCGGATCTGCTGCTCGCCGACCAGGGCGATGGCAGTGATCTGAAGCTTAACGCCACACTTAAGCCAGCGGCGATGAAACGCATTCAGGAATTCGCCATCAAGCAGAACATGGGCACGCTGCACAACCGGATCAATGAACTCGGCGTTGCCGAGCCGGTAATCGCCCAACAGGGCGCCGACCGCATCGTGGTCCAGTTGCCGGGTGTGCAGGACACGGCCAAGGCCAAGGATATTCTGGGCCGCACGGCAACGCTGGAAATCCGCATGGTCGACGACAGCCCCGGTGCGCTGGAAGCCGCCACCACCGGCCAGGTCCCGTTTGGCACCGAGCTTTACGTTGAGCGTGGCGGTCGCCCTCTGCTGGTCAAAAAGCAAGTGGTATTGACTGGCGACCGCCTGACCGATGCCCAGCCCGGCTTCGACAATCAGACTCAGGAAGCGGCGGTACACCTTAGCCTCGACTCAGCCGGATCGCGCATCTTCAAGGAAATCACGCGCGAAAACGTCGGCAAGCGGATGGCCATCCTGCTCATTGAAAAAGGCAAGGGCGAGGTCGTGACGGCACCGGTGATCCGCACCGAAATTGCTGGCGGGCGGGTACAGATTTCCGGCAGCATGAGCACCATGGAAGCCAACGACACGGCACTGCTGCTGCGTGCCGGATCGCTCGCGGCGCCGATGGAGATCATCGAGGAACGCACCATCGGCCCCAGCCTCGGTGCAGAAAACATCACCAAGGGTTTCCATTCGACGATGTGGGGCTTCGCCGCCATTTCCGTCTTCATGATTTTTTATTACATGCTGTTCGGATTCATTTCGGTGATTGCCCTGGCCTCCAACCTGCTATTCCTGGTTGCCCTGCTCTCGCTGCTACAGGCCACGCTGACCCTGCCGGGCATCGCCGCCATCGCGCTGGCGCTGGGCATGGCGATTGACGCCAACGTCCTGATCAACGAACGCATCCGCGAGGAACTGCGAAACGGATCAACGCCGCAGGCGGCCATCCATACCGGTTACGAACGCGCTTTCGACACCATTCTCGACTCGAACATCACCACGCTGATCGCCGGCATTGCGCTGCTGATCTTCGGTTCCGGCCCGGTACGCGGCTTCGCCGTGGTGCACTGTCTGGGCATTCTGACCTCGCTGTTTTCCGCCGTGGTCGTTTCGCGGGCGCTGATCAACCTCATTTACGGCCGTCGCCGCAAGCTCGAATCACTGGCCATCGGTCAGATCTGGAAGCCGGGCAACAAAGCGGCTCCAGCCAAATAAGGACTCAAGAAGATGGAATTTTTTCGCATCAAAAAAGACATCCCGTTCATGCGCCATGCGTTGATGTTCAACGTCATTTCGCTGATCACCTTTCTACTGGCGGTGTTCTTCCTGTTCAGTCGCGGATTACACCTCTCCGTCGAGTTCACCGGCGGCACGCTGATCGAGGTCAATTACGCCCAGACGGCCAATCTGGAACAGATTCGTCAGGGTCTGGACAAATCGGGCTACACCGATATCGCCGTGCAAAACTTCGGCTCCAGCCATGACGTCATGATTCGCCTCCCGCTCAAGAGCGAACTTAACTCGACAAAAATCGGCGAGGCGGTGATGGCAGCACTCAATACTGAAGCTCCGGGCGCCACGCTGCGCCGGGTCGAATTCGTCGGTCCGCAGGTCGGTAAGGAACTTGCCGAGAATGGCTCGCTGGCGCTGCTGCTGGTCGTTGTCGGCATCGTCATCTACTTGGCGCTGCGCTTCGAGTGGCGCTTCGCGGTCTCGGCGATCATCGCCAACCTTCACGACGTCGTCATCATTCTCGGCTTCTTTGCCTTCTTTCAGTGGGAGTTTTCGCTCTCCGTACTGGCCGCAGTGTTGGCCGTGCTCGGCTACTCGGTCAACGAATCGGTCGTCGTCTTCGACCGTGTTCGTGAAACCTTCAAGAAAATGCGCGGCCTGAGTACCCCGCAGGTGCTTGACCACGCCATCACCAGCACCATCTCGCGCACCATCATCACGCACGGCTGCACACAGTTGATGGTGCTGTCGATGCTGCTGTTCGGCGGCGCGACCCTGTACTACTTCGCACTGGCGCTAACCATCGGCATCTGCTTTGGCATCTACTCCTCGGTTCTCGTCGCCAGCCCGCTGGTGATGTGGCTGGGCGTTTCGCGTGAACACTTCATCAAGGCCAAGAAGCAGATCGCAGGCGCCAACGAGGACGGCGCGGTCGTCTGAGGTCGAACACCACGGCGGCAATCCTGTTTTACGGGCGCCAGATCGGCGCCCGTTTCCGTAATATTGGGAGAATTGCATGAGCATCAAACGCATCAAGTTGTGGGACCTACCCACCCGCCTCTTTCACTGGCTGCTGGTCGTTTTTGTCAGTGCCGCCGTGATCACCGGCAATATCGGCGGCGGCGCCATGGACTGGCACGGGAGAATCGGCCTGGTCATTCTTGGTTTGGTCGTCTTTCGCCTGGTCTGGGGCCTGGTCGGCTCAAGCCATGCGCGCTTTGCGAGTTTTTTTCCGACACCAGCCACGCTTCGCGCTTATCTGCGCGGCCAATGGCAGGGGGTCGGCCATAACCCGCTGGGCGCTTTCTCGGTCTTCGGTTTGTTAACGCTGATTGCCCTGCAACTCGTCACTGGCCTCTTTAGCAATGATGACATCGCCTTCCGTGGCCCGCTCTACGACCTGATCAGCAAAGACCTTTCCGACCGCCTGAGCGGATTCCACGGACTCACCAGCAATGCCTTGATCGCGCTGATTATTCTTCACCTGTGCGCCATCGCATTCTATGCCCACGTCAAGAAGGACAATCTGGTCAAGCCGATGATTACCGGCTGGAAGGATGTAGAGCAAGGCGAATCGGCCACCGGTGGCGGCGCCATCGCCTTCATCGTCGCGCTGCTGATCGCTCTGGCCGCCGTCTACGTCGGCTCTGGCGCTTGGCTTCCAGCCCCACCGCCACCGGCCGCAGCGCAGACCACACCGACCTGGTAACAACAATAACGGGACATCCGGATCTATCGGTCTACGAGTCGTTGCATGTAACGTAACGTTGGCCTATATTGCTACATGTAACCAACGGAGGTTGATATGGCTACATCGGTTAGCGAACGAGTTCACAAGCGCAGGGAAGCGCTCCGCATGGCCGGACTTCGTCCGGTTCAGCTTTGGGTGCCAGATACCCGTCGCCCTTCTTTCGCAGAAGAATGTCATCGCCAATCCGAATCGTTGCGTAGCGACGATCAGGAGCGAGAAGTTTTGGATTGGATTGAAGCGGCTTCCGATACCAAGGGCTGGAAATGAAGCGTGGCGACTTGGTTACGATTGCGCTGCAAGGCGACTACGGCAAACCGTGGCCAGCACTGATCATGCAGTCCGATTTTTTTGACGCCCATCCGTCGGTTACGATACTACCGGTAAGCAGCGACTTGCGTGATATGCCACTGTTCCGCGTGACGGTAAAACCAAATCTCACGAATGCCTTGCGCAAACCTTCTCAAGTCATGGTGGACAAGAGCATGACTGTGGCCAGGGAAAAGATTGGCGACAGCTTTGGCCGTCTCGATGCTGGCCAGATGCTTGAAGTCGAACGTTGCTTGGCGGTTTTTTTGGGAATAGCAAAATAACGCCATCACTCCGGTAAAAAGGCCGCCCACTGGCGGCCTTTTTACCTCAGTCCTTGCGAAACTCGTCGTGACAACCCTTGCAGGCACTGCCGGTCTTGCCGAATTGCACCTTGATTGCCGCCACATCGCCGGTCGCGGCAACCTTGGCTAGCTCGTTGGCTTCCCGGATGTAGTTCGTGGCCACTTCCTTGAGCTTGTCCTGATTCTGGGGCATGAAGAACTCTGGCTTGACGCGTGTCTTCTCGTCGCCAACTTCCTTTTCCGTTCCTGGTCCGAAGAGTGCGCCCATACCCGAGTTGGCCGTTGCCGCAACAACGTTGGCGGCGGCAATAACCTGATCTTTGTTGAAGTTGCCATCAAGGTTAGCCTTGATTTTGCCCATGTTCCACGACATGAAGCGGTAGCCGGACTTGCGGATTTTGATCATTTCCTCGGGTTTGAGGGGCTGCTGGGCAAACGAGGCGCTGGCAATGCCGGCAAGGACAAGCAGGGCAACTAATTTTTTCATGCTTATTTCTCCGTTGTGGTTGATGAGGAAGTCGAAAAACAGTAGCTTCGGTCAGGGTAACAGACCAGCGTCAGCCTTTTGTATCAAAGAGGCATAATTTCAGCAAGAAGTTTCACCGCTCACAGCGCAAAGACATGCTTGGTTCGCAAGGTTCTGTTTTCCTCGATCACGGCCAACAGCCGGTCGATATTCGGATGTCTTCCCGGATGCTCGCGCGCATCCACGCTGTGCTCGGCAAAAAGCTCAAGCCCCTTTCTTGCTGCTTCCGGGCTTATCGCCCCGTAGGTCTGCGCCAGATGGTTATAAACGGACAGCGACCCCTGGCTGCCTGGCTTGTTTTCAATGGCTGCGATGACATTGCCCTCGGCATCGAGTAGATTGATCGCCGCCAGATGCGAAATTCCCGGCAGCTTCTTCAGATTCAAGGCAAATTGCGACACGTAATCGACTCCATTCATTGCTGCCCGCGTTTGCGCAGCATTCCCCACAGCATTCCCGTTGTCATGCAGGCCACCGCGACGCCGAAGGTCACGCCCCAGGTAGCGCGCTCCGGGCCAACAAGCGAAGACCAGATGGCGGCAAGCACGCCGCCGACCATCAGGCCGCAGATGCCACCAATGAATCCGCCACGCTTGATTGCCCCGTCCCGGCCATCGGCGCCGCAGCAATACGGGCAATAGATCGAACCGTTGGGAACTTCACGTTCACACCCCGGACAGACGACGACCCGTGAGATGGAGTCAACGAGCTCGTCCATCAAATCCGCCTAGCGAGTTCAGCCGCCTTGCCGGTGTACTCCCAGGGCGTCAGTTTGAGCAACTCATTCCTCGCCGCCTGTGGGATGTCCAGAGTCTGTACAAACTCCTGCATGCCGGCACTGGAAACCCGGTTGCCGCGAGTGAGCTCCTTGAGCTTTTCGTAGGGATTGGCAATGCCGTAACGGCGCATCACCGTCTGAATCGGCTCGGCGAGTAACTCCCAGTTGGCATCCAGATCCATGCGCAGGCACTCAGGATTGGCTTCGAGCTTGTTCAGACCACGCAGCAGCGAGTCATAGCCGAGCAGGGTGTAGCCCAAAGCAACGCCCATATTGCGCAGTACCGTCGAATCGGTGAGGTCACGCTGCCAGCGGGAAATCGGCAACTTCTCGGAGAGATGCCGCAGCAGCGCATTGGCCAGACCGAGATTGCCCTCGGAGTTCTCGAAGTCGATCGGATTGACCTTGTGCGGCATGGTCGATGAACCGATCTCGCCAGCCTTCAGCTTCTGCTTGAAAAACCCCAGCGAGATATAGCCCCAGACATCACGATTGAAATCAATCATGATGGTATTGGCCCGCGCGAAAGCATCGTAAAGCTCGGCCATGGCGTCGTGCGGCTCGATCTGTATGGTGTAGGGGTTAAATTCGAGGCCGAGGCTTTCGACAAAACGTCGGGCGAAGCTCTCCCAGTCGTAGCCCGGATAGGCCGCCAGGTGGGCGTTGTAGTTGCCCACCGCGCCATTGATCTTGCCCAGCAGGCTGACCCCGGCAATGCGCGAAGCGGCCCGTTCAAGACGATAGACGACGTTGGCCATTTCCTTACCGAGAGTCGTCGGGGTGGCCGGCTGACCGTGGGTACGCGCCATCATCGGCAGATCGGCATGCTCGTGCGCCAGCTCACGCAGACGCGCCGCCACCCGGCCCTGCATCGGAAGCATCGTTTCATCGCGGGCCGCCTTTAGCATCAGGGCATGAGCCAGATTGTTGATGTCCTCGGAAGTGCATGCAAAGTGGATGAACTCGGAAACGCGCATGACCTCGGCATTATCTGCCAGCTGCTCCTTGATCCAGTATTCCAGGGCCTTGACGTCGTGATTGGTAACCGCCTCAATGGCCTTGACCGCAGCCGCCTGGGGCGGAGCAAAGTCGACTAGCAGTTGATCAAGCCGCGCCAGGGTGGCCGGCGAAAAGGCCGGGATCTCGGCAAAATGCGGTTCTGCAGCCAGCGCCTTGAGCCATTCGATCTCGACTTGCAGGCGACGGCGAATCAAACCGAATTCTGAAAACTGGTCGCGCAAGGCATCGACCTTGGCGGCATAACGGCCGTCAAGCGGCGAAAGCGAGGTAAGGGTATTGAAAGACATGGCACTCATCCTTTGCGGTAAGCCGCCTATTTTACCCGTCCGGCAAAATCTCCAGTCAATTGATCACCTCGGCGATGCTATAATCTGCTCAAATTGTTCTCCTGCAGGAAGCCATGAAACTCATCGGATCACTCACCAGCCCTTACGTCCGCAAGGTGCGTATCGTTCTGGCCGAAAAGAAAATCGAATACGAGTTTGTTCTTGACTCACCGTGGACGCCTGAATCGGCTGTTCCGAACCTCAACCCGCTGGGAAAGATTCCGGTGCTGGTGCTTGACGACGAAACCGTTCTCTTCGATTCGCGGGTGATCAGCGAATACCTCGACAATGTCGCGCCAAACAACAAGCTGATGCCCGCGCCGAATCGTGAGCGCACTGAGGTCAAGCGCTGGGAGGCCCTTGCTGATGGCATTTGCGACGCCGCCGCACTGGCCTTTCTCGAAAAAAAGCGTCCGCCCAAACTGCAAAGTCCCGACTGGATTGCCCGCCAGGAAAGCAAGATCATCCGCGGACTCGACTACATGGCTGAACAACTTGGCGAAAACGTCTGCTGCATTGGCACGCACTTCTCACTAGCGGATGTCGCCGCCGTTTGCGCGCTCGGCTACCTCGCCTTCCGCTTCCCCGAGATCGAGTGGAGCCAAAAGCACCCCAACCTCGCACGCCTATACGCCAGACTGATGCAGCGTCCAGCCTTTGCCGACACTGTTCCACAAGGCTGATATCACGCAGCCAACGCCAAAGAGCCGCATAACGCGGCTCTTTTCACATCAAGACCCAGATGCGGGAATGCTCCACCGGTCCAACCGACTGCTTGCCACACGAGTTGTTGACCAACAGCCTATGCTATCCTACTCAAACGCTGCAATACGTAGGACTGAAAGCTTGCCACTAGCGAGTTGACGCTTTATCCCCGCGAAAGGATCAGTGATGGAAACACGTCCCGGCACACCGCGCATTGATGACGAAGTCGCCAACGAGTTGCGCGCAGCCCTAGGTTCCGCAAACGTATGCACCAGCGCCGACGATCTGGACCGCTACTCGCGGTGCACGATACCCTGGCAAAGCCTTTGCGCAGCGGTGGTCTTCCCGGCCTCTGCCGAGGACGTCGCCGCAGTCGTCCGCATCGCCGCCCGGCACCGGATTCCCGTGTGGCCATCGAGCACGGGGCGTAACTGGGGTTACGGGACGACGCTCGCCATCGACGACGGCGCGATCGTCATGATCCTCGAACGCATGAATCGCATCCTCGAAGTCAATGAGGAACTCGCCTACGCGGTGATCGAACCGGGTGTCACCTACACGCAGCTCAATGCACATCTGCGCAGCAAGGGCCACAAGCTGTGGATTGACTGCACCGACGGCTCGGGTCAGGGCAGCGTCATTGGCAATGCCCTCGAACGCGGTATCGGCGAAACGCCCTACGGCGACCACTTCGGCAATCTGTGCGGACTGGAGGTCATTCTCGCCGACGGCGAACGGGTGCAACTCGGTAGCACAACCCAGGGACTCAAGACCTGGCATACGCACAAATGGGGTGTCGGGCCGTATGTGGAGGGACTGTTCACCCAATCCAACCTGGGTATCGTCACCCAGGCGGGCATCTGGCTAATGCCGCAGCCCGAATCCCACAACTCCTTCGTCTTTGAGGTCAGCGACGAACGGCATCTGCCGAAGGTGGTCGACGCCTTCCGCCGCTTGGCGCTGACCGCTATCGTCAACACCAAGCTGCACATGATCAACGATTTTGTTTCGATGGCCATCCTGACGCAACGCATCAGTGAGCAGGTCGCACAGCACGGGCCGCTGACCGATGCCGACCTGGCCGCCTTGCGGCGCAAGTACTGCATTGTGCCGTGGAGCTGTGCTGGCGGCATTTACGGCACGCGTGGCCAGGTCAAACTCCAGCGTTCCTTGCTGCGTGAAGCGCTCTCGCCGTATGGGCGCCTGATCTTCATTTCGGACGCGCTGCTGCCCTACCTGCAACGGCTCATCGACTGGTCGTGGAAAAGCCCTCTTGTGCGCCGCCTGATCGAACTGGGGGCACGCACCTCGCTCCCGATGCTCGACTCCGCACCTTACGTGCACAAAATCCTGCAGGGTATCCCGACCGAGTACTTCGTCAAACACGCCTACTACCGCTACCGCCGCCCGCGACCGCAAGAGGGCGTTCAGCCGGCGCGCGACCGCTGCGGACTGATCTGGTTCGCCCCCATCCTGCCTTTTTCCAACACTCATATCTGGCCATTCCTTGATGCCTGCAAGCTGCGTTTCGCCGCGCATGGCTTCGACTTCTATGTCGCGATGCTGCTGATGAATCCGCGCTCGATAATCTGCCTGATGGCCATAATCTACGATCGGGAAGACGCCGACGAAACGGCGCACAGCGTGCAACTCTATGAGGAACTTCTGGCCATCATGCGTGAGCGGCAATTCCAGCAATATCGCGCCGGCCTGCAAAGCTGGGGCGAGCTGTTCAAGGATGCGCCAGAGATGCAGCGCCTGAATGCAAAGATCAAGGCAGCGCTCGATCCCGACAACATCCTTGCTCCGGGCCGCTATGGCGTCGACCTCTAGGGAAAAACTGATTGTCATGACAGCCCGTTCACTTCGGAGTTGATCCCATGCCCAAGGCCACGCGCAACCGATGGTTTCGAATGCTCGCCCTCCTGGTGTTCGTCTTCGGCGCGCCGGGCGCTTACGCCGACCTGACGCAAACCGTCATCAACACGCTGGACAGCGGCGCCGGCTCGCTGCGCCAGGCGATCATCGATTCGAATGCCGCCAGCGGCACCAGCATCATCAACTTCGCCGTGGTCGGTGCTGGCTGCGCCTCCGGTATCTGCACGATCACGCCCGCCTCAGCGCTGCCGGTCATCACCTACCCGGTCACCATCGACGCGACCACGCAGAGCGGGTACACCCTGACGACACCAAAAGTGGTCATCAGCGGCGCGTCGGCCTCTGATGCAACTGGACTCGATATCACCGCCGGCAATAGCACCGTCCAGGGGCTAGTCATTAATGGGTTTTATAAGCAGATCTCCCTGAGAACCAATGGAAGCAATAATGTTCAGCGCTGTTTCATCGGCGTGACTTCGGGTGGGACAACTTCAATTTTCGGACAAAACTATGGGATCGAAATAACGTCATCCAATAATCTGATCGGAGGCGCCACTAGCGCTTCGCGTAATGTGATCGGCGTTACGCATTATGGCATAGACGTTAGGGGCTCCAACAACACGATCTCGTTCAACTATATCGGCATCAACGCTGCCGGGACCGCCGCACTTACAAAAAAAACTAGCTATGGCATCTACGAATGGGGATCGGGTACTGTCATCGGGCCCGGCAACGTCGTGTCTGGTACATCAGCGACTGGAATCACCAGCACCAGCTGGAATGCCATTATCATAGGAAACTATATTGGTACCAATGCGGCAGGGACCGCAGCGGTGCCAAACGGATTCTATGGCATCTCTGCGGGCGGCCTAGGTCCCACCAGAATCGGCGGGACCATCGCTTCCGAACGCAATGTCATCTCTGGCAATACGACAGGGTACGGCATTTACGCTCAGGGACGTACAGTGCTGATCCAGGGGAACTACATCGGTACCAACGCTGCCGGGACCGCTGCGTTGCCAAACAACATCGGCGTTGCTGCCTTTGGTTACGGCGGCATTATTGGCGGAACAACCGCGGCAGAACGCAACATCATTTCCGGCAACTCAACCGCAGGCATTCACCTGGAAAGTTCTGCGGGTAGGGTGCCTGGTGAACTTGTGCAGGGCAACTACATCGGCGTTCTTGCCGATGGCACGACGGCGCTGGCCAATGGCAAGGGCATCGAGATTGCGCTCAACAATCAAAGCATACCGATGGTGATCGGCGGCACAGCAACTGGCGCCGGCAACGTCATCGCCCGGAACACCGGTCGCGGCATCGAGATCGCGAACGACAGCACGCTGGTGAGCATCCGCGGCAATTCGATCCATCACAACGGTGCCCTGGGCATTGATCTGGGCGCTGACGGCGTAAGTGGCAACGACGGGGCGTTCGGCGCCACCGCCAACAACGGCATCGACTACCCCATCTTCACCACCGTCGGCGTCATTGCCTCGACCCTGCAAGTGGCCGGCTACGTAGGCTCCGCCGCCAACCAGAGCACCTTTGCCAATGTCCTGGTCGATGTCTACCTGGCCAGCGACGACGGCAACAACAATGGCGTTATCGTCGCTGGCGACGGACAAAACGTCGCCCATGGCGAAGGCCAGACCTATCTGGGCACCGTCACCACCGACGCCAACGGCAACTTCAGCGGCAGCTTCACCATCGCCAGCACCGTCATTGTCGGCGACAAAGTCACTGGCACCGCGACCGATGCCAGTGGCAATACCTCGGAGTTCGGGCCCAACATCACGGTCGGCGTCGGCGTGATCACCCCGCCGGCCAGCTTCAACTGTGTCGAGTCGGGCGCCACGGCGGCCACTGGCCACCTTTACACCAAGCTCGCCGGCACCCCCTTCAGCGTTGATGTCGTCGCCCTCAAGGCCGACAACAGCGTCGAAACCGGCTACGCCGCCGGCGTCGACCAATCGGTGACCGTCGAACTGGTCGACGGCTCCGGCGGCACCGCCTGCGACAGCCGGGCGGCGGTCAATCCGGCGGTGTCGCAGACACTGACCTTCAGCGCCGCCAACGCCGGGCGCAAGGCCTCGGCCAGCATGACGGTCAGCAAGGCCTACGCCGACCTGCGCTGCCGGGTCACCGACGCCAACCAGACGCCGAACATCGTCGCCTGTTCGAGCGACGATTTCGCAGTGCGCCCGAGCGCCTTGAGCGTCACCTCGACGGCCTCGGCCGACGCCACCGGCGTGAGCACCAGCGCGACGCCGCGCATCAAGACCGGGGCCAACTTCACGCTCACCGCCGACAGCGCGGTGGTCGGCTATAACGGCACACCGGCAATTGACACCAGCACCCTCGCGGCGCACAGCGGCGCCGTGCAGGCCGGCACACTGTCCGGCAGTTTTTCCAGCGCCAACCCGGCGACCGGCATCGCCACCGGCGCCGCCTTCAGCTACACCGAGGTCGGCTACTTCCGGCTGGGCAGCACGGGGGTCTATGACAACACCTTTACCGCCGTCGATTCGGCGGCCGGCGACTGCACCAATGATTTCTCCAACGCCCTGGTCGGCGGCCAATACGGCTGCAAATTCGGCAACACCTCGGCCACCAGCTACTTTGGCCGTTTCATCCCCGATCATTTTGCCCTGGCGCCCGGCGCCGCCACGCCGGCCTGCGGTGGCTATAGCTATTTCGTCCAGGATGGTTTTACGACGGCGTTTAGCCTCACGGCGCAGAATTAGGGCATTACCTCCGCACAGAACGACCCCGGCTGTTGGGCCAAGCTCGGCTTGGG
>NZ_JAPUVO010000139.1 GCF_029255185.1 Propionivibrio sp. | reverse complement strand
GAATCAGGAGGACGAAGACGAGCGGTACGATCAGATGAAGCTCGAACTGGGGTAAGCCGCCAAGGGCGGCTCAAGGTTTCATGGGCGCCTTTGAGGCGCTCACAATCTCAAGCCACCGGCTTTGCCGGTGGTATCTGACTCTAATGATTGAAGGTCCCATTGAGAAAATCGATTCTCTCAAAGCCACGGGAAATCACTTCTTTGATTCGCTGCGCATACAATAATTCGATGGCTAACCCTGCGGTCAAGGCCGCTCCCTACGGTCGCTGGGCGCTGCGCGATAAAGCCGCGCAGCGCCCCTTACCTTGAACGTTGGGGCTATCCATATCACCGTATGGCTTTTTGTATGGGCTAGTGCTAGTCTGTATCCATGGCAAAAACTCGCTTTGATTGGGACTCCGACAAGGACGCCGAGAATCAGGGGAAGCACGGGGTTTCTTTCTCCCGCGCCCAGCAAGCCTTTGCAGACCCGCAGCGCGTGATTGCCAAGGACGAGACGCACAGCCAGACCGAAGAGCGGTTCTATTGCTTTGGCGAAATTGATGGTGGTGTGCTCACGGTGCGGTTCACTTACCGGGCTTCGATTATCCGAATCATCGGCGCCGGTTATTGGCGCAAAGGAAAGGCGATCTATGAGCGCGAAAATCAAATACACCGATGAACCTCTTGGCAAGGTTCAAGTGGTTCCCGACTTCCTTCCGTCGCCAGCCGAATTGGCATTTCGTGAAGAAGGTGTGAAGGTAACCTTGGCTCTGAGCAAGAAGAGCATCGAGTTCTTCAAAACGGAAGCCACAAAGCACCACACGCAGTATCAGCGCATGATTCGGCGGCTTCTCGATGCCTATGTTGACGGCCAAGCCCCAACCCTGCAGTCCACACGGACGCTGCGCGATAAAGCCGCGCAGCGCCGGTGACTTCTACGTTGGGCGTCTCAATAGTCTTTCGTCTCGTTACTCGAAGGAGTGTCCGTGTCAAATCAAATCCTTCTTGGCAAGCGCGTGCTCGTCACCCATGCCGACGCGTTCATGGGTCCCATCCTGTGCGAAGTGTTCGTCAATCACGGCGCCACAGTCATTCCGAGTAGCGACCCTCTTGTGAGCGCTGACGCGCCTGACGCTATCGTTGCTGCGGTAGGGCGTGTCGATATCCTTGTTGCCAATTTGGCAATACCCGCGCCGACTACCGCAGCCACGGAAGTTTCTGACCAAGAGTGGAACGACACTTTTTCCGCCCTCGTGCATCCGTTGCAAAGATTGTTCCGTGCCGTCCTGCCACCCATGATCGGCCGCCGCTCGGGCAAGATTCTCGTCATGGGCAGCGCATCAGCGCTGCGAGGAATGAAACACACGTCAACTTACAGCGCTGCCCGCGGTGCCCAGCTTGCCTATGTGCAAGCCGTAGGCGTGGAGGTTGCCCCCCACAATGTTCATGTGAATGCTATCGCGCAGAACTTCGTTGATAACCCGACTTACTTCCCGCTCGACGTTCAAAGCAATCCAAGGTTCCAGGAGCGGCTAAAGCGCGAGGTTCCTTTGGGGCGTCTTGTAGCGGCCAGAGAAGACGCTGAATTTGCTGCCTACCTTTGTAGCGAATCAGCCAATTGCTTTGTCGGGCAAGTGTTTCCTGTTTGCGGTGGCTGGGTGGTGCGCTAGTGCAGCCGACGCCCAACTCTGCATTCAACCCGGACGGGCGCGATAAAGCCGCGCCAGGCGGTTAATTCTCACGTTGGGCTTCACAATGAGCATTACGCGTAACCTTTGACTTAACTACGGCAATGCCGTATATATAAAACTATGTTCACGGTCATTGAAACCCCTACATTCGTCCGCCTCGCCAGCGACTATTGGAACGACGAAGATCGAACTGATTTCATCAACTTTATCGCTGGTGATCCTGAGGCTGGAGATGTTGTG
The DNA here is from genome assembly GCF_029255185.1 of Propionivibrio sp. Lineage (GTDB taxonomy): Bacteria > Pseudomonadota > Gammaproteobacteria > Burkholderiales > Rhodocyclaceae > Propionivibrio. Next base: position 13,998 of record NZ_JAPUVO010000139.1, on the reverse strand, counting down.
CCCGGATCGGGAGGCGTAAGAAAGGTTCGTTGGGGGAGCGCTGGTCGTGGCAATCGTGGTGGTGTGCGAGTCATTTACTTCAATCGTCTCGCCAATGGAGAAATCTGGTTATTGCTGGTCTACCGAAAATCCGTGCACGAAAACATTCCTGCACACGTGCTTCGGCAGATCAAGGAGGAAATCGAAAATGCGTAAAGCCAAACAAAACCCTGTCGACCGTCAACCCCAAATTGACGTCGGCGCTGAATTGCTGACGTCGGTGCGTGAAATGAAGGCCGGCATTCGTGCGCGAGTTCATCGTCCCGAAATTTCCGAGGTTGCGCACGCACGGTTGGTCGCCGGGCTTTCTCAATCTGCCTTTGCAGTGCTGCTCGGAGTTTCCGTACGCACGCTTCAAGATTGGGAGCAAGGTCGCCGCGAACCATCTGGTGCAGCAAAAACCCTCTTTCGCGTTGCGGAACGTCATCCTGAAGTTCTGCAAGAACTTGCTGCCTAAAGAGCCCAACCCATCATTCCACCGGACCTTCGCGAAAAACCGCGCCAGCCGGTTAATTCAGACGTTGAGGCTGTAGAAAAACCCGTTTTGCATCAAAATTCAGTCGTAGAAAATGGCGCGGATTGGTCGCGCCATTTTTATTTTCTGTCTTGCCGGGCGAAGGAACCTGAGTCGTTCCTGTTTGGGTAGCCGATTAGAGGGCGGCAAGGTCGATTGCCTTCTCGACGCTCGCGTTATCCGTTCGCCGCATAGGCCGAGGCGCCGATGTCGTCATTCCGGTAGCGGGCGTCAAACCCCGACAGGTCGAAGTCGTGATCGAGCAGGTGATGGATGGCGTGGGCGAAGCTGCCGGGCAATAGCTGTTTCTCCAGATCAACGGCCAAGAACCGGGGACTCAGATCCACTACCTTGTAACGCGCCATGTCCTATCTCCCTATCCAATGCGCATTGGATCGTTGATATTCCATTCGGTTCACGGCACGATGCGGATATATACAGACTTTTTCTACAGCGTCGTTAGACCGCTTGCACATGAATATTCGCCAACTCACTCCAAATGATCTTCAGGCTTTGCTGGAGCTTTATCGGCATTTGCATGAGTCAGACTCTGCGCTACCTGACGCAAATGAAATTGATTCCGTCTGGTCGGAAATCATGTCAAATCACAGGCTCAAGTATTTTGGTGGTTTCTTCGCCAACAATCTGGTGTCCAGTTGCACTATTTTTCAGTCATTCCCAACCTCACGCGAGGTTGCCGTCCTTACGGCGTGATTGAGAACGTCGTCACACATTCTGCGTATCGTAGGCGGGGCTGCGGTTCAGCCATTCTTCAAACCGCTTTGTCTCACGCGTGGTCTGTCGGTTGCTATAAAGTTATGTTGCTTACTGGCCGCAAAGACGAAGCTACCTTGCGGTTTTACCAATCGGCGGGGTTTGACCCAAATGGAAAACAAGCTTTCATTGCCAAACCCGCGGTCTAACCATGCGGTCGAGAGGGGCGGCCTACAAGCTGCGCGTGCAGGCCGCCCCAGTGGTTGTGGTAATGATGCAATTGGGCCGATAATGACCGGCCAGCAGGGAATTGGAAGCACTGTCGATTTTAGCGCGATATCCCGTCTTGCGAGACGGCAGGGAGGCAACATTGACCAGCACCGCATTCATCACCCACCGCGACTGTTCTCTGCACGACATCGGATCCTATCATCCGGAGAGTCCGGCGCGTTTGAGCGCAATCAGCGATCATCTGATTGCCCAGGGGCTGGACCACTATTTTATTTTTCACGACGCGCCGCTGGCGAGTTTTGAGCAACTCATGCGCGTGCATCCGGCCGCGCATCTGGAGCGCTTGAAACGAGCTTCTCCGGTCCTTGGCGTGGTGCACATCGATCCGGATACGGCGATGAATCCGCACACTTGGAATGCCGCGCTACGCGCCGCAGGTGCTGGTGTCATGGCGGTTGACCTGGTGATGGCCGGTGAGGTGCAGAATGCCTTCTGCTCTGTCCGTCCGCCGGGTCACCATGCCGAACGCGCGAATGCGATGGGTTTTTGTTTTTTCAACAACATCGCTGTGGCGGCAATGCACGCACTCAAGGCGCATGGTCTTTCACGCGTGGCGATTGTCGATTTCGACGTGCACCACGGCAATGGAACCGAGGATTGTTTCAAGGACAACGAACAGGTGCTGATGGTCGGCATGTTTCAGCACCCCTTTTATCCCTATAGCGGTACGGATAACCCGGCGTCCAATATAGTCAACGTGCCGCTGCCCGGCGGTACCGGGGGGGGAGAGTTTCGACAGGTGGTCAATGAGGTTTGGCTACCGCGACTGCGCCAGTTCAAGCCGGAGATGATTCTTATCTCGGCCGGTTTTGATGCACACAACGAAGACGACATGGGCAGCATGAAGCTCAATGAAAAGGATTACGCCTGGGTCACCGAGCAGATCAAGCAACTTGCCGGTGAGACTGCCCAGGGACGCATTGTCTCGATGCTAGAGGGCGGCTATGTCCTGTCGGCGCTGGCACGCAGCGTTGCCGCTCACCTTAAGGTTCTGGCTGGCATCTGACAGTTTTTTCCGGCCTGTCTATCGGTCAACTCGCCGGCGACTGCAGGGTAAACCGTCATTCCGGCGCAAGCCGGAATCCAGATTCGTCCATCTGATCAAGATGTTAAAAGACCTGTTTGATAAACGAACTGGATTCCGGGTCAAGCCCGGAATGACAGTAAATCAATGGGTTAGCGGTAGAACAAATTTGCACTGGCCGCGACTGCGTTTTTCATGGTTTGGCAAGGCGCCTTCGGTTAAAATTGCGAAGTTAATTTTCTGGTGCTTCACTCATGAATACGATTACCGGGTCCATTGTTGCAATTGTCACCCCCATGCACGAGGATGGCAGCCTTGATCAGGCCGGCATGCGACAACTCGTCGACTTCCATGTGCAAGAGGGTACTGACGCCATCGTCGTTGTCGGGACCACCGGCGAGTCGCCAACCGTCGATGTTGAAGAACATCATGACCTGATTCGGTTGGTTGTCGAGCAGTCCGCGGGCAGGGTTCCGGTAATTGCCGGGACCGGCGCCAATTCAACGGCGGAAGCCATCGAAATGACGCATTTCGCCAAGCAGGCAGGGGCCGATGCCGCCTTATCGGTCGTGCCTTACTACAACAAGCCGACACAGGAAGGCCTCTACCGGCACTTCCGGGCGATTGCCGAGGCGGTAGATATCCCGGTGATTCTTTACAATGTTCCCGGTCGTACCGTGGCCGACATGAGTTGCGACACCACCTTGCGTCTGGCCCAGATCCCCAATGTGGTTGGGGTCAAGGATGCCACCGGCAATATTGATCGCGGGTGCGAACTCGTGGCGCGTGCGCCGGAAGGCTTTGCGGTCTATAGCGGTGATGATCCCAGTGCCTGTGCCTTGATGCTGCTCGGTGCGCAAGGCAATATTTCGGTGGTGGCCAACGTCGCACCGCGCTTGATGCACGAAATGTGTGTGGCGGCACTTAAGGGTGATCTGATCAAGGCGCGTGAGTTGCATTTCCGTCTGCTCGGTCTGCACCGCCAGTTGTTCTGCGAAGCCAATCCAATCCCCGTCAAGTGGGCGTGCCAGCAATTGGGGCTGATCAAGGAGGGGATTCGCCTGCCATTGACTCCCCTGTCGCCGGAGTGCCATGAACGTGTTCGTGTGGCCATGCGCCAGGCGGGTTTGTTGACCTAATTGCTTTGCTCCAGGAATACCCGATGAAATTTGCTTTTTTGCGTTTGATTTTTTGTGCCTTGGCGGTCGTACTGGCGGGTTGCAGTACGCTCGGTATCGAATCCAAGAAAATTGACTATAAGTCGTCCTCGGCTGTAAAGGTTCCGACGCTTGAAATTCCGCCCGACCTGACCTCGCCGGCGCGCGACGATCGCTTTGCCGTGCCTGATGTCAATGGCAAGGGGTCGGCAACCTTCTCGGCGTATTCCGTTGAGCGCTCCCCGCAGGCACGGGCTCAACAACAAAGCGATATTCTGCCGCAGGTCGACAAGGCTCGCATCGAGCGATCGGGTAGCCAGCGCTGGCTGGTCGTTGCCGGAACGCCTGACAAACTCTGGGGGCAGGTCAAGGATTTCTGGCAGGAAACCGGTTTCCTGATCAATCTTGAACTGCCAGAAGCTGGCGTGATGGAAACCGACTGGGCAGAAAACCGCGCCAAGATAGGGCAGGACATGCTACGAAATCTTCTTGGCAAAGTGATCGATTCGCTCTATTCAACGGCTGAGCGCGATAAATTTCGCACACGTTTCGAACCCGGCAGCGAGCCGGGCACCACGGACGTTTTCATCAGCCATCGCGGCATGTATGAAATATACGTCTCGGAAGGGAGGGAGCAGACGCGCTGGCAGCCCCGTCCCCCAGACCCGGAACTCGAGGCCGAAATGCTGCGCCGCCTGATGGTTCGCCTCGGCACGGAACAAAAGCAGGCAGACATCGCCGTTGCGCAAGCCAAGGAGAAACCAGTCGATCGCGCCAAACTGGCGCGCGGCAACGACGGTGCCGGCACGCTAGAAGTTCAGGAGTCGTTTGACCGTGCCTGGCGACGTGTCGGGCTGGCGTTAGATCGTGTTGGCTTTACCGTCGAGGATAGAGACCGTTCCAAGGGCTTGTACTTCGTGCGCTATGTCGACCCGGAAACCGACGGGCAGAAAAAGGACGATGGATTCCTGTCTAAACTGGCGTTCTGGAAGGGAAGTGCACCCAGTTCCCAGACGAAATACCGTATTTTCGTGAAGGACGGTGGTGCTTTGACCACGGTTCAGGTACTTTCCTTCGAGGGCGGTATTGACCAGTCCGAAACGTCAAAGAAGATCCTCAGCCTGCTCTACGACCAGTTGAAGTGATGCGCTTTGCCTCGCTGGGCAGTGGCAGCCAGGGGAATTGCCTGGTTGTCGATGCCGGCGACACCAAACTTCTACTTGATTGCGGTTTTTCAACCCGTGCAACAGTTGAAAAACTCGGGCGTCTGGCGCTATCCCCTGACGCAATAGACGGCGTCCTGGTTACCCACGAACACAGCGACCACATCGCTGGTGTTTTCAAGTTCGCCAGCCGTTTCGAGATTCCGGTCTATCTCACCCACGGCACCCACAGCGCCGCACCACGCGGCAAATCTGCCTTGCCAGAGTGTCGCCTGATTGACACGCATTTCTCTTTTGCCATCGGCAGCTTGGAGATACACCCGTATCCGGTCCCACACGATGCGCGAGAACCCGTTCAATATGCCTTTTCCAACGGAGTGCACCGCCTGGGCGTGCTCACCGATAGCGGATCGATAACGCCGCACATCATCGACGTGCTGCGCGTCTGCGATGCCCTGGTTCTCGAATGCAATCACGATCAAGACCTGCTGGCGGCATCTGCCTACCCGCTAATGCTCAAGCGTCGGATAAGCGGAAATTTCGGCCATCTGGATAACACTCAAGCGGCTTCACTGTTGCGGCAGATTGAGACACGGCAATTGCAGCACATTGTCGCAGCGCATCTTAGCGAGCAAAACAACCGCCCTGAATTAGCGGTGAATGCCCTGGCATCGGCTCTGAACTGCACCGAGGACTGGATTGGCGTGGCGTGCCAGGAAAGTGGTTTTGGCTGGCGCGAACTGCTTTGACAAACGGAACTTTTCAAAATTACGCAGGCCATGACACAAGCAGCCTGACCGAATAGGGTCGTCATTCCGGCGCACGCCGGAATCCAGATTCGTCCATCTGATCAAGATGTTAAAAGACCTGTTTGATAAACCTAGAAACCTCACCGCAAAGGCGCAAAGACGCGAAGATCGCAAAGAAAACAAGGTGTTGCATGGTTTCCCCCATTCACCATATGGGTGAGCGCCATGGACAAGAACAACAAGATCTAAGCTGTTGATTTCTTTGCGGCACTCTGCGTCCTTCGCGCCTTTGCGGTGAACAACTGAGTTTTTAAGGATAAACGAACTGGATTCCGGGTCAAGCCCGGAATGACGCAAATCAATGGGTTAGCGGTAGAACAAATTTATCCTGCCGCCCCCGGCAGATAGTCTTCAAAATTACGACAAGCGCTCCCCGCCAACCTTCAAATCGGCCACAGGCTGCAAGTCCTGCGCCTGACTGCCGAAGTCTGCCTTACCCAGCACCTGCTGCGCAGCGCCGACCCCGATACCGGCCAGGGAACCGGTCATGCCGTACTGATAAGCCAGGTCACCCCCGAGGGCGGCGCTGTCCGAACTGGCCAGATGACGATCGAGCAGCGCATGCATCACCGCCCACGGGGAGACCACCGTCGACGCCACGCGGGCGGCGTCAAACGCGGCGACCAGGCCCTTGAAATCGAAAGTCTCAAGCTTGTTGTCAAGCAGCGGATCGCTCGACGCGGCATCAAAGCCGGCCATGGCCTCGGCGACGATCTGCAGCGTGACAATATTCTGGTTGGCGGTACCGGAATACCAGTTCTTGAAGTTCAAGCCCTCGCTGCTGCCCGTATTGAGTAGCAGGTCATTGCTGCTCTTACTCAGGCTCAGGTCGGTGTAGGTGATGCCGCCGCCGAGCGAGATCGTCTTGCCGCCGGCGCCAACCGTAACCGTGTCAAAACCGTCGCCCTGGTTAAAAGCGATGAGGTCGGCGCCCGCGCCAGTGATAATGGAGTCATTGCCAGCGCCACCGATTAGCAGGTCGGCGCCGCTGGCTCCATCCAGAATATCGCTCCCCGCGCCACCGATCAACAGGTCTTTGCCAGCGCCGCCATATAACTTGTCCGAGCCAGCGCCACCCTGGATAGCGTCATTGCCAGCACTGGCCCACAGCACATCATTACCATTGCCGCCGTCAAGCAGGACATTGGCGTAGGTGTAGCGCTGGCTGGTCAGGTCAACCACATCGTCGCCGTCGCCGGCGCGAATCGCCTCGATGCCGACAATGCGCGGACCCATCGCCCCCGGCAACGGGCTAAACCCATCGTCGAGGAAAACCGCATCGTTGCCAGAGGTGCCGCGCAGCACATCCTCACCACTGCCGCCGTCGAACAGGTCAAAAGGCGTCACCCGGCCGGTGATGCTGACCATCTCGCCGCTGCCAGCCTGACCGGGGCTGCCGGCGTTGAACGCGACATAGCCGGAAACCCAGTGGCCGTCGGTGCTCATCAGCAAAGTGTCGTCACCGGCGCCGCCATAGAGCGCATCGCTGCCGCTGCCCCCCGTTAGCGTATCACTGCCGGCGCCGCCAATGACAATGTCGTTACCAGCGCCGCCGTCGAGAACGTCATTACCGGAGAGGCCAGTCAAGATATCGCTGCCGCTGCCGCCGGTAGTGACGAGCGGGGCGGCAGCCACTACCGCCAGGTGGAAGAGGGCGTCGGCAGTGGCGCCGGCGGCATCGGTCGCGCGCACGCGCAAGGCCAGGTCGGCGAGATTGCCGATGCCGGGAGCGCCGCTGAAAGTGCGGCTGGCGGCATCGAAGCTAAGCCACGCCGGCAACGCATCGCCGCTGGCCAGGCTGGCCGAGAGGCTAAGCGTATCGCCGACATCGACATCGCTGAAGGTGTCGGCGGCAACGGTGTAGTGGAAACTCGCATTCTCGACCAGGTTCTGGTCGGCGATTGGGGTGGCGACGAGCGGCGCGGTGTTGGCGCTGGCGATGGCTGCTGTCGCAGCGCTGGCGATTGATTCAGCGCTGCCGTGGCCGTCCGTGTAAGAAGCCGCAACACGCACCTGCTGTCCGACCTGCGCTTCGCTCAGCGTGAAGCTGCTGGCGGTAGCGCCGGCGATGGAAATCCAGGTGCTGCCGTCGGCCGAGGACTGCCACTGGTAAGCGATAGCGCCCAGGCCATCTGCATCGGCCAGAGTGTTGGCGGCAGTCAGAATTTGATTCTGGCTGGCCGTGCCACTCAGGGTCACGACACCGGTCGGCGCGTCATTGACGTTGGCGATAGCCGCCGTTGCTGTACTGACAACGGATTCCGAGACGCCATGGTCGTCAGTGTAGAAAGCTGCAACACGAACCTGTTTGCCAACCTGCGCTTCGCCCAGCGTGAAGCTGCTTGCAGTGGCGCCAGTGATGGCGGACCAGGCGGTGCCGTCGTTCGAGGATTGCCACTGGTAAGCGATAACGCCCAAGCCATCCGCATCGGCCAGAGTGTTGTCGGCAGTCAGAATCTGATTCTGGCTGGCCGTGCCGCTTACCGACACGGTACCGGTCGGCGCGTCATTGACGTTGGCAATGGCCGCTGTCGCTGAACTGGTAACTGATTCAGCGGTGCCGTGACCGTCGATGTACGAAGCGGCAACGCGAACCTGTTTGCCGACCTGAGCTTCAGTCAGCGTGAAGCTGCCGGCGGTAGCGCCGGCGATGGCGTTCCAAGTGGTGCCGTCGACCGAGCTCTGCCACTGGTAGCCGATGACACCCAGGCCATCCGTATCGGCCAAGGTGTTGGCGGCAGTCAGTGTTTGATTTTGCGCGGCGGTGCCGGTGAGGGTCACGACACCGGTCGGCGCGTCGTTCGCGTTGCTAATGGCTGCCGTCGCGGCGCTGGCGACCGATTCAGCGGTGCCGTGACCGTCGGTATAGGACGCCGCAACACGCACCTGCTGGCCGACGTGCGCTTCGCTCAGCGTGAAAGTATTTGCCGTCGCGCCGCTGATGGTACTCCAGTTGGTGCCGTCGGTTGAGGACTGCCATTGGTAAGCAATAGCGCCCAAGCCATCCGCATCAGCCAGAGTGTTAGCAGCGGTCAGAATCTGGTTTTGCACGGCGGGGCCGGTGAGTGTTACGGCACCGGTCGGGGTGTCGTTGACGTTGGCGATGACCGCTGTCGCTGCACTGGCGAGGCTTTCCAGCATGCCGTGACCATCGGTATAGCTGGCGTTCACACGCACCTGTTTGCCGACTTGCGCTTCACCCAGCGTGAAGGTATTTGCCGTGGCGCCGCTGATGGCGCCCCAGGTTGTGCCATCGATCGAGGACTGCCATTGGTAAGCGATAGCACCCAGACCATCTACATCGGCCAGGGTGTTGCTGGCGGTCAGAATCTGATTCTGGCTGGCTGTGCCACTTACCGACACGGCGCCGGTCGGCGCGTCATTGACGTTGGCGATGGCCGCAGTGGAAGCACTGGCGCGGCTTTCAAGCGTGCCATGGCTATCGGTATAGCTGGCGTTCACGCGAATTTGTTTGCCGACCTGCGCTTCGCCAAGTGTGAAACTACTGCCCGTAGCACCAGCGATGGAATTCCAGGTGGTGCCGTCGGTTGAGGATTGCCACTGGTAAGCGATAGTACCCAGGCCATCTGCATCGGCCAGGGTGTTGCTGGCGGTCAGAATCTGATTCTGGCTGGCCGTGCCACTTACCGACACGGCACCGGTCGGTGCGTCATTGACGTTGGCGATGGCCGCTGTCGCTGAACTGGTAACTGATTCAGCGGTGCCGTGACCGTCGGTGTAGGACGCCGCAACACGCACCTGCTTACCAACCTGCGCTTCGCCCAGCGTGAAGGTACTTGCCGTCGCGCCGCTGATGGCACTCCAGGTGCTGCCATCGATTGACGACTGCCACTGGTAAGCGATGACACCCAGGCCATCCGCATCGGCCAGAGTGTTAGCAGCGGTCAGAATCTGATTTTGCGCGGCGGAGCCGGTGAGAGTTACGGTACCGGTCGGCGCATCATTGACATTGGTGATGGAGGCGGTGGAAGCACTGACGCGACTTTCCAGCATGCCGTGACCATCGGTATAGCTGGCGTTCACACGCACCTGTTTGCCGACTTGCGCTTCACCCAGCGTGAAACTGCTGGCGGTGGCGCCGCCGCCGATGGTGGTCCAGTTGGTGCCGTCGGTCGAGGACTGCCATTGGTAGCTGATGACGCCCAGGCCATCTACATCGGCCAGGGTGTTGGTGGCTGTCAGTGTCTGGTTTTGCGCGGTGGTGCCGGCGAGGGTTACGGAACCGGTCGGCGCGTCATTAACGTTGGCGATGGACGCAGTGGAAGCGCTGGCGCGGCTTTCGAAGGTGCCGTGGCCGTCGGTGTAGCTGGCGTTCACGCGGATTTGCTTGCCGACTTGCGCTTCACCCAGCGTGAAGCTGCTGGCGGTAGCGCCAGCAATGGCGTTCCAGGTGGCGCCGTCGGTTGAGGATTGCCATTGGTAAGCGATGACGCCCAAGCCATCGCTATCGGCCAGGGTGTTGGCGGCGGTCAGCGTCTGGTTTTGCGCATCGGTGCCGGTGAGCGTTACGACGCCGGTCGGCGCGTCGTTCGCGTTGGTGATAGCCGCTGTCGCTGAACTGGTAACTGATTCAGCGGTGCCGTGACCGTCGGTGTACGAAGCCACAACGCGAACTTGTTTGCCCACCTGAGCTTCAGTCAGCGTGAAGCTGCTGCTCGTGGCGCCGGTGATAACACTCCAGGTTGTGCCATCGATCGAGGACTGCCACTGATAGCCGATGGAACCTAGGCCATCCGCATCGGCCAGGGTGTTGGCGGCGGTCAGAATCTGATTCTGCGCGGCGGTACCGGTGAGAGTCACGGCACCGGTCGGCGCGTCATTGACGTTGGCGATGGCGGCGGTGGAAGCACTGGCGCGGCTTTCAAGCGTGCCGTGACCGTCGGTATAGGACGCCGCAACACGCACCTGTTTGCCAACCTGCGCCTCACCCAGCGTAAAAGTACTTGCCGTCGCGCCGCTGATGGCATTCCAGGTGCTGCCATCGATTGACGACTGCCACTGGTAGCCGATGACACCCAGACCATCTGCATCGGCCAGGGTATTACTGGCGGTCAGCATCTGGTTCTGCGCCGCCGTGCCGCCCACCGAAACGCTGCCCGTGGGGTCGGCATTGGCGCCGCCACTGGCCACGGTGACCGTGAACGCATTGCTGGCGACACTCGCGCCGGCCAGATCAGTCGCCGTGACCTTGAGGCTAACACTGCCCACGTCGCCGTTGGTCGGCGTACCGCTAAAGCTCCCGGTGGCCGCGTTAAATGACAGCCAGGAGGGCAGGGGTGAGCCATCTGCTCTGGTCGCGGCGAGGGTCAGCACGTCGCCGGCATCCGGATCGACGAATAGGGTCGTGGGAAGCACGAAACTAAGCAGGCTGCCTTTGCTCACCGTTTGATCGGCAATATGGCCATCAGTCCCGAAGGTGGTGTCCGGTGTTCCGTCGGCGTTAAAGCGGGCCAGAATGAAGTCGGTCGTCGACCAGTCCGTCGTGTATTTCCCGCCAGCGACAACGATCTTGCCGTCGGCCAGCACCTTGATGGAATTGCCACCACTGAATAAAGAACTGACCGCCGTGGTCACCAGGCCCGCGTTGCCAAATCCTGCATCCAGGCTGCCATTGCTGTTGTAGCGCGCCAGGGCCAGATTGTTGTTATAAAAGCCCGTGAGCAGAATCTTCCCGTCGGCTTGTAGGGCGATGGAATTGCCGTATTGCATCGGGTTGACCGCGGTTTCAGCCCGGCCATTGGCGCCGAAACCGGCATCCGGCGAACCGTTGACGTTGTAACGGAGCAGGAACGCGCCAGACGAGTCCGTGCCAAACGCCAGGACTTTTCCGTCGGCTTGCGCCAGGACGGCATGGGCGATATCTGTCCCGCCCGAATCGATCGTGATGATTCCGTCGCCAGAAAAACTAGTGTCCAGTGACCCGTTGGCGTTGTAGCGCTGCACGACAAAATCGTAGTTGTTCTGATCCGCGTCAGCCCCCCAGCCGGCGGCGAGTATCTTCCCGTTGGCTTGAATGGCGACCGATGTCAAATATTCCTGGTAATAGCCAGCAGTGCTCACCGCCTTGCCGTCACCGTCAAAGCTAGTATCCAAAGAACCATTGGTGTTGTAGCGCACCAGGGCGAAATCGCTATTTGAACTGGAGTTGCCCGAACTAAAGCCGGCCAGCACGATTTTCCCATCGGCTTGAAGCGCCATCGAATACGCTTGATCCCAATTGGTGCGGATATCGGTCGTTACCTTGCCGTCACCGCTAAAGCTGGTGTCCAGGCTGCCGTCGCTGTTGTAACGCGCCACGGAAAAATCGCTTGCCCCTTGGTACGAGAAGCCGCCAACCACAATCCGACCATCGGCTTGTACGGCAACGGCATAGCTATCGTCGGTGTACGCGCTAAGCGCCGTCGTGACTTGGCCGTCGCCATCAAAACTCGTATCGCGCGCGCCATCGCTGTTGTAGCGCAGCACGGTAAAGTCGCTGTAGCCATTGACCAGACTGGTGCCCGAGACCAGGTATTTGCCATCGGCCTGGGCGGCGACGCTGTATCCCCACTCGGTTTTCGAGCCGCCATCGGTGGTGACGACACCGGGGGAAGACAGGTTCCCCAAAAACACCGGGGCTGTGTTGCTCAGGGCCAGGGCGCCGCTGAACTGACGTTCGAGCGTGCCGTTCCCGTCAAGGTAACTGGCGGCAACGCGCACTTGCTTACCGAGTTGAGCGCCAGACAAGGTAAAGGTGCTGGCTGTGGCGCCGCTGATGGCGCTCCAGTTTGACCCATCGGTCGAACTCTGCCATTGGTAACTCATCGTCCCCAGCCCATCCGCATCGGCCAGCGTGCTGCTCACGCTGAGCACCTGGTTCAATGCCGCGACGCCGTTGATGGTCACCGCCCCGGTCGGCGCGTGATTGAACGCACTGATCGCCGCGGTCGGCGAACTGGCGACCGATTCGAGTTTGCCCTGACCATCGGTATAGCTGGCAATGACGCGAACCTGCTTGCCGACCAGGGTCGCCGGCAAGGTATAGGAATTCGTCGTGGCGCCGCTGATGGCGCTCCAGGTCGTGCCGTCGGTCGAGCTTTGCCATTGGAAGCCAAGCGCGCCCATTCCGTCGGCGTCGGCCAGGGTGTTGTTGGCGTAAAGCACCTGGTTTGCGGAGGCCGTGCCGACAATGCTCAAGTCGCCTGTCGGCGCATGATTCAGGAGCGTAACAAGGTCCTGGATAGTCCAGACGGTATGGTCCGAGAATTCAATCTGCTGAATCGGATTGCGCGGGTTATTCGGTGACCCATCGAGGTAGAAGTTCTGAATCATCACGCTATCGCTGCTGCCGATAATGCGCACCACAAGATCACTGCCGGAACGCACCACCGCCACGTCTGCCGTGCTGATCCCCGCCGCGAAGCGAAGCGTGTTTTTCTTGCCTGCCGAGGCGTCGCTTGCCTCGCTGATCGTGTCCTGCCCACCGCCACGGGCAAACACATAAACATCGTTGCCGGCGCCGCCATCGAGGAGGTTGTTGTTCGTGTTGCCGCTCAGGACATTGTCCAATGCGTTCCCGCTGGCGTTGATGGCTGCCGAGCCGGTCAGCGTCAAGTTCTCGACATTGGCCGACAACGTCCAGGTGACGCTCGACTCGATCAAATCGATGCCCGCGTCGAGCCCTTCGCTAACGACGTCGCCGACGTTATCGACGCTGTACGTGTCATTGCCCAGGCCGCCAGCCAGGCTGTCGACGCCTGCTGCACCATCCAGAACGTTGTCGCCGTCATTGCCCAGCAGCCAGTTATCGAGCGCGTTGCCGCTGGCGTTGACGTTGGCTGTTCCAGTCAATTCGAGGTTTTCCAGATTCTCGCCCAGGGTGTATGACCCGGCGCTGTGGACGCCATCAATCCCTTCGTTCACGCCCTCGCTTACGATGTCGCCAAACCCCACGATGTACTCATCATTCCCCTGGCCGCCAGCGAGCAGATTGGCCGCGGCATTCCGCGAGCCGTCCAGAGTGTTGTTCGACGCATTGCCGGTGCCGGAGAGGGCCTCCGATCCGGTCAATACCAGGTTCTCCAGGCGGCCGCCCAGCACGTAGGAAATGGAGGCTTCAACCGTATCGAGTCCGTAGACGGAATCGTCCTCGATCACATCACCCACATTGTCGACGACATAGGTGTCCCGGCCCCAGCCGCCGCGCATGAGGTCGGCGCCGGCGCCGCCATCGAGGCGGTTATCGTCATTGTTACCGGTCAGCACATTGTTCAGCGCATTGCCGGTC
>NZ_JAPUVO010000138.1 GCF_029255185.1 Propionivibrio sp. | reverse complement strand
GGCGCTCAAACTCGGCGCGCCGCCGCATGGTGGTTCCGCCCCGGGCATCGACCGCATCGTCATGCTTCTCGCCGACCAACCCAACATCCGCGAAATCATCGCCTTCCCGCTCAACCAGCAGGCGCAGGATTTGATGATGCAAGCCCCCAACACGGTTGACGAAGCCCGCCTGAAGGAACTCCACATCCGTCTGGCGTTGCCACCGGCGAAGGCGGCGAAGGTGGGATAAAAGCTAGGCCGCCCGCTTTTTGGGTAAGCTGAGCGAAAGAAACATTCCATTGCCCCTTACAGGCGACCATGCTTTCCATTTTTACAAAGCCAATCGAGAATATAACCGCCGCCGATGTGCGGGAACTTATTGAACACGGCACACCTGAAAATTATCAGGTTGAATACAAGCGTGACCTTCCGACTGATAATCGCCATCAGGATACATGGCGCACAGCAAAGGAAATCAATACTTTTTCTAGCGACAAGATTCTTGGCGAGATAGTTGCCTTTGCGAATGCAATGGGCGGAACACTCATTTTGGGAATTAAGGAAACTCATGACAAGCCCCCACGAGCAGGCGAAATAACACCGCTGCCACATGTAGCAGATTTGGCTCAACGGTTTGAGGATAAGGCCACCACTATTGAACCGCCGTTATTCGGCCTGAAAATCTGGCCTGTTGTTATGGATGATACAAGCGAAGAAAAAGGCGGGGTCGTTATATTTCGCGTTCCTCAATCCAACAGAGCGCCGCACAGATTGTCAACGAACGGAAAGGCGTTTGTTAGAACTGGCACAAGCGCGAGGGTTATGGATATGCGCCAAATTCAAGACATGACGCTGAATGTTGCTCGTGGAAACGAGCGTATTGAGGAAACGTTTTTGAAACGTCGTGAAGATTTTGAGGACTGGGCAACAAGCAAAGTGGACGCTGCCTTCATCAGAGTCACGGCACTACCTGTAAGTACTCTGCCCAATATCCCCCGCATTCATAAAAACAATGAATTATACCTATTCTCTCCATACTGCGAAGTTGAGTTGCATGGAACACCCTATCATGCGTCTATGCGGTACGATTGCGGGGCGGACGTAGCGATACTTCGTGGAAGTCGCCGCTATAACGACAACAGTTCGATAGCCTTCCGTTACGATATGCTTCAAGATGGCCTAGTCGATTTCTGGTGCAGTGTGGCGGCATGTGAATCCAGACCCAACGATCCGTACAAGCTGAAACTTTGGCACGACCTTGTTCTTTCTGGAATCGCTGCTGTCTTTAAGGGGGCTGAAAAGCTGAAAGAGGGCGCGGGGGCTCCTGATACAGAATACGTTATGGATGTTGAGATATTTTCTCATAACCGAAGGCCAGTGGAGTATCAGCCGCTTGGAGACGGCTTTTCCCGTCAGCAACATGTTTTGAAAAATCTTCCCTTGTTTCTCCCCAAGCTGCAATTCAATTCACGGGCTGATTTTGCACAACTTATTGATACTGTTGACCGAGATATTTATGATGAATTGGGGCTTGGCGACCCCAGCCCTTCGTTGAAGGCTAAATTCCAATAGACCTGAATCAAATATCAAGAATTCATCTTGTCCTATCACGTCTCTATACAGTCACCCCCACTTCACTTCCGGCGGCAGGGACATGAGGACGGCATCGGGATTGCCGCCGGTCTTGAGGCCGAAGGCCGTGCCGCGATCATAAAGCAGGTTGAATTCGGCATAACGCCCGCGCCGCAGACATTGATGCTCGCGCTGCGCCGCCGTCCAGCTTTCGTTCATGCGGCGTCGAACAATCGGCAGATAGGCGTCGAGGAAGGCGCGGCCAACATCCTGCGTAAAAGCGAAATCCTTCTCCCAATAGCCGCTGTCCAGCCAGTCGTAGAATATGCCGCCGACGCCGCGCGGCTCGTTGCGGTGCTTTAAGAAGAAATATTCATCGCACCATGCCGAAAAACGCGGATAGTAGTCGGGGTTATGACGGTCGCATACGGTCTTAAAGGCAGCGTGGAAATGCGCTTTGTCTGCGGCGGTCGCGGCGCTTGTGAAATCCATCGGCGTCAAATCCGCGCCGCCGCCGAACCAGCCGGTGGAAGTGACGATATGCCGCGTGTTCATATGCACGGCCGGCACAAGCGGCGAACGCATATGCGCGACGAGACTGATGCCGCTGGCCCAGAAGCGGCCATCGCTTTCCGCGCCGCGTATCTGCTGGCGGAATTCGGGCGAGAAGACGCCCTGTACCGTCGAGATGTTAACGCCGACTTTCTCGAATACGCGCCCGCGCATCACGGACATTTCCCCGCCGCGTCCCGCCGCGAACACGTCGGTATCGGGTATCTGGTCGTTAGCGTTCTGCTTATCGGCGCGGCGCCAGACTTTGCGTTCAAACCGGCCCGCCGGCATAGCGGCATGTTCCGTACCAAGCAGTTCATCCTCAATCTGCTCAAAGGCGGCGCAAATCGTGTCGCGCAATTCGCGGAACCATAAGGCGGCCTGCCGCTTTTGCGCTTCGGCGGATGGCGCAGCCGAACAGGCGCTGGCGCGCATAGGTGATGGCGATGTCATGGAATCCTATATCTGGCGTAATATCCAATCGCTTTACCAGACTATGCCTTAGCACAGCGCCGGAACGAAACGCAAAATCGGATAACGCTTGCCCATTCAGGGCCTCCCCCTGTCGCCTTACTCCCAATCCTTGACCCTGACGCCGCCTGCGAGGAAGGGGGTATCGTGGGAGTCGAAGACGAGGTTATAGACGGTGTGCATGCCGGGCAGATCGACAAGCGTTTTGATCTTCTCCGGCT
>NZ_JAPUVO010000137.1 GCF_029255185.1 Propionivibrio sp. | reverse complement strand
CCGCTGACCGACCGCACGACGCCGGCCAACGCCGCCTTTAGCGTTACCTTGCCGGCCAATACCTTCAGCGACGCTGACCCCGGTGACGTCCTGGTCTATACGGCAACCCTGGCCAACGGCACCCCCCTGCCAGCGTGGCTTGCCTTCAATGCCCAAACGCGCACCTTCAGCGGCACTCCGCCGGCCAGCGCCGCCGGCACGCTGCGCCTCACGGTCATTGCTACTGACCGCTATGGTCTGAGTGCCAGCAGCAGCTTCGGCCTGAGCATTACCACGCTCTCCAAGCCCCCTGTAGCGACCCCAGTGCCGAACAACATGGCACAGAACGCCGGCCCAAGCACGGGCAGCACGCCATCAACCACCGCCTTCCGCATCGATTGGCAAGGCAGCGCGCCAGCGCTGGCCAAGCCGGCCGATGAGGACTGGCTGATCGATTACCTGGCCACGCGCCCGGCAGCCAAGACTTTGGGCGAATTGACGGGGCTGGTGGTGAAGCTGGAAGGGTGAGGCGGGCGGCAAGACGACTTCCGCTCGCCGACCTATGCGGAGCGGTGGGTCTTGAGCCAGTCTTTGAGGGCGGTATTTAAACGGGTTTGCCAGCCACGCCCCGTGGTCTGAAATGCCGTCACGACGTCTGCATCCAGCCGAAGATTGATATGCATCTTCGGACTGGCGGAAACCGGGCGTCCCCGTTTCGGACGCAGCATTTCTGCTGCCATCGCCGCGCTAAAAAGTTTGGGTAAAACTTCTGAAGCGGGCTTTGCCTTGGCAAAATCGTCTGCTGTCCACTCCGGGTTATCCGCATCGGGCAGTGTCGGGTCGGGTCTGTGTTGTTCAACCATGGCGTTTTACCTCGCGACTGTTTGCTTTTCGAAAACTAATGACGTGCACCGCGTCTTCACGCGGCGTAAATACGACGGCATAAAGTCGCCCGTCGATATATCCGAAGACACGGAAACGACGCTCTCCATAATCTTTCCGCCGGTCTTCGACGATGACTGCACTGCTCCAGTCCAGTTCCGCCACCAAAGCAAACGGCAAACTACGCTGTTCGATGTTAGCGGCGTTCTTGACGGGGTCGTAGATGATCTTCACAATGTTTATTGTATCCACAATAAATTGAGATGGGAAGCATCGGGCTGCGATTGCACCAGGCAGTCGAATCTTTAAAAAGGGCAAGCCCCACTGGGTCACGCTGAACGGGGCCAGCTCCATCACCATTGGCTTTTTTGCATTCGGCGCACCCGAAATGGGCGACAGCGAATACATCCTGGGCGGGCTGAACCTGCCTTACGTTGTTTTCGGCAGCAATGTCGGCGGCCGCCCCGATGGACAAACGCTCGATGCCGCCGGCAACACCCAGACCTACGGCGTCACGCCAACCAGCGGCACGAGCCGCCCCGATATCCCCTGGGCCAAACTCGACAGCGCCCTCGATACGGCGGGAACCAACCTCGCCCCCGGCTACGCCTTCGACGTTCGAGCAGATTGGCGAGCAGCCGGCCTCCGCCTTCAACGCGGCCCCGCTGTATCCCTTGCTGCATTCCTTTGTGTGTGGCTTCTTCAATCCAGGTATCGATACTTTCGGTGAGCATGGTGCCGGCCTTGCGGCACAACAGGCTTTTGATCCACAAAAAAGACAGATACAAAAAAATTGACAGCTCTTAATTGTGTGCATACAATAAATCGAATGGAAATCACTTGCGACCCTGTCAAAAGCGCCAGCAACATTGAGTTGCGCGGTTTGAGCTTCGAGCGGGTCGCGGATTTTGATTTCCAGACGGCGGTATTTGAGGTGGATGACCGCCGCGATTATGGCGAGTCACGGATGACCGCCATCGGAAGACTCGATGGTATCCCACATGTACTCGTATTCACGATGCGCGGCGAGACGTTGCGTGTCATTAGCTTCCGCAAGGCAAACAAACGCGAGGTGCGACGATATGAGCAAGCGACCCAACCCTGAATTGATTGATGACGACAATCCTGAATTGACCAGCGAATGGTTCAAACGCGCCGTACCGTTTTCCGGGCTGCCGGAATCGTTACAAACTAAACTGCGCGGGCGCCCCAAAGCTGCCGTCACCAAAGAGCGCATCACTATTCGCCTGTCGCAAGAGGTCGTGGAGCGTTTCAGGGCTAGTGGCGACGGTTGGCAGACGCGAGTGGATGCCGCCTTGAAAGATTGGCTCAGTACCCACTCCCCAGCGTAAGTAGTCTGGTTCATCAACCGGAAGTACCGAAGAGAGCGAATTTTCCGGCTGACTTAACCATGGACTGAATCAACCACATCGTCCGAATACCCGAGCCCGGGGCGGTGACAGCTACTGTACCCAGGCCGACCTGCTCGGCTTCTCCGCCAAGGTCCAGCAGTGGTACGGCGACAGCGCCAGATATGCGGGCTGGCCGACGGCTATGCCGGGAGCGGCGACATCGGCGCGCAAGCGATTGTCGAGCTCGCCGACCACAGCTTGCTCATCAGCGCCGGCGCCGGTCGTAACGAGGTCTATCGTTTTAACGAGGAGGGCGGCGAGTCTACCCAAACTCGTACAACGCCGCTACCAAGGTCACCCCGCATCAAAGCGCCGTCTGGATGATCGAGCTACAAAGCCGTCGCATCCTGCAAGTGGCGACCGGCGGCACGCGCGGCGAGGGAATTCTCGCCACCAGCGATGGGCGCATCCTCGTTGCGCAAACCGGTCATATCGACGAAATC
>NZ_JAPUVO010000136.1 GCF_029255185.1 Propionivibrio sp. | reverse complement strand
CCATCCCGGCATTTTTAACGTTTCCACAATTGGACCCCAGCCTCAAGAAAATAACGAGCAAATACACCCGTTACGATCTGGCCTCGGCCGCCAGCCTATTGGTCGCGTGAAAAAAATCGGAAAAGTCGACACTGTCCAGTTGTTCTGAGAGTCCGTGAAAAAATCATCACTGCCTGATTTCCACGCTCGTCACCCCGGCGGAAGTGACCGTAGGGAATGCAGGGCCCGGGGTCCAGTTCTCGTGAAGGGAAAATTGTGGTCAGTCGAAAATCGCCAGACATCGATGGTATAGGCGCGCAAGCGCAGGAACGGGTTGACCTCATGGCACGCAGCCACCGTCAGCTACAGCGAACCGGCATCATCACCACGCCCTCGCAACTGTCGCTCAAACGCATTCTGGCCGTCGCCGCCGGCCTCCTGCTCAACCTCACCAGCCTGCTCGCCGTTGCCGCGCCAACGGTCAGCCTGAGCGCCCCGGCCAACACCGCCAAATACCTGGCCCCGGCCACCGTCAATGTCAGCGCCAGCGCCACTGCCGAGGCCGGCGCCACGATCACCCAGGTAGCCTTCTACGCCAACGAACTGCTCATCGGCACCGATACCCGGGCACCCTACAGTGTCGCTTGGGCCAACGCGCCGGCCGGCAGCTACGTGCTCACGGCGATCGCCACCGACAGCAAGGGCGCCATGGCGACTAGCACCGCCCGCAGCATCACAATTACCGACACCAACATTCCGCCAACCGTGAGCCTCACCGCCCCGGCCAACAACAGCAAATACCTCACCCCAGCCAGCCTCACCGTCTCGGCTAATGCCAACGGCGTCGAAGCCAACACCCCGATCACCCAGGTCGAGTTCTACGCCAACGGCACCCTGATCGGAACCGACACCACCAGCCCCTACAGCATCAGTTGGGCGAGTCCGCCGACCGGCACCTATACAATCACCGCCAAAGCCATCGACAGCGCTGGCGGCGTCACCACAAGCACCGCCACCACGGTGACCATCACCGCCAGCGACACCCCGCCGACCGTGACCCTGGGCACCCCGGCCAACAGTGCCAAATACCTGGCCCCGGCCACGGTAACGCTCACCGCCAGTGCCAGCGGCGTCGAAGCCAATACCCCGATTACTCAGGTCGAATTCCTCGATGGCAGCACCGTCTTGGCGACACTGACGGCCAGCCCCTACACCTATGCCTGGACCAATGCCACGGTCGGCACCCACAGCATTACAGCCAGAGCCACCGACAACGGTGGTGCTATCGGCACCAGTGCCGCCAGCAGCATCACGATAAATGCCACAAACACCCCGCCGACAGTGGCTCTCACCGCCCCGGCCAACAACTCAAAATACCTCACCCCAGCGAGCCTCACCGTCTCGGCCAGCGCCAACGGCATCGAAGTCAACACCCCGATCACCCAAGTCGAGTTCTACGCCAACGGCACCCTGATCGGAACCGGCACCACTAGCCCCTACAGCATCGCCTGGGCGAGTCCACCGACCGGCACCTATACAATCACCGCCAAAGCCACCGATAGCGCCGGCGGCGTCACCACCAGCGTCGCCAGCACGGTCACGATCACCGCCAGCGACACGCCGCCGACCGTGACCCTGAGCACCCCGGCCAACAATGCCAAATACCTGGCCCCGGCCACGGTAACAATCACCGCCAGCGCCAGCGGCGTCGAAGCCAATACCCCGATCAGCCAGGTCGAGTTCCTCGACGGCAGCACAGTACTGGCGACACTAACGACCAGCCCCTACACCTTTGCCTGGACGACTGCCACAGTCGGCACGCACAGCCTCACCGCCCGAGCGACCGACAGCGGCGGCGCAGTCGGCACCAGCATCGCCCGAAGCATTACGATTACCGACACCAACATCCCGCCCACCGTCAGCCTCACCGCCCCAGCCAACAATTCAAAATACCTCACCCCGGCCAGCCTCACCGTCTCGGCCAACGCCAGCGGCGTCGAAGCCAACACCCCGATCACCCAAGTCGAGTTCTATGCCAACGGCGCCCTGATCGGAACCGACACCACCAGCCCCTACAGCATCGCCTGGGCGAATCCGCCGACCGGCACCCACACAATCACCGCCAAAGCCACCGACAGCGCTGGCGGTGTCACCACAAGCACTGCCAACACGGTAACCATCACCGCCAGCGACACTCCGCCAACCGTGACCCTAGGCACCCCGGCCAACAATGCCAAATACCTGGCGCCAGCCACGGTAGTGCTCACCGCCAGTGCCAGCGGTGTCGAAGCCAATACCCCGATCAGCCAGGTCGAGTTCCTCGATGGCAGCACGGTGCTGGCGACACTAACGACCAGCCCCTACACCTTTGCCTGGGCCAACGCTCCGGTCGGCACCCACAGCCTCACCGCCCGGGCCACCGACAGCGGTGGTGCAGTCGGCACCAGTGCCGCCCGAAGCATCACGATTGCCGACACCAACACACCACCCACCGTCAGCCTGACTGCCCCCGCCAACAACTCAAAATATCTCACCCCAGCCAGCCTCACTATCTCGGCCAACGCCAACGGGATTGAAGTCAACACCCCGATCACCCAAGTCGAGTTCTATGCCAACGGCACCTTGATCGGAACCGACACCACCAGCCCCTACAGCATCGCCTGGGCGAGTCCACCGACCGGCACCTACACCCTCACCGCCAAAGCCACCGACAGCGCTGGCGGCGTTACCACAAGCATTGCCAGCACGGTGACGATCACCGCCAGCGACACCCCGCCGACCGTGATCCTGGGCACCCCGGCCAATAATGCCAAATACCTGGCCCCGGCCACGGTAACGCTCACCGCCAGCGCCAGCGGCGTCGAAGCCAATACCCCGATTACCCAGGTCGAGTTCCTCGATGGCAGCACGGTACTGGCAACGCTCACCACCAGCCCCTACACCTTTGCCTGGACCAATGCCACAGTCGGCACCCACAGCATTACAGCTAGAGCCACCGACAGCGGCGGCGCAGTCGGCACCAGCACTGCCCGAAACATCACGGTTACCGACACAAACACCCCGCCGACAGTGAGCCTGACTGCCCCGATCAACAACGCCATGGTGCAGGTCCCGGTCGATGTCCTGGTCAGCGCCAGTGTCAGCGCCCCGGAAGTGAACGATACGGTGAGCAAGGTCGAGTTCTACCAGGGCAGCACCCTCATCGGCACCGCCACCGCCAGCCCCTGGCGGATCACCTGGGTCAAACCCGTCGCCGGGGTCTATACCCTGACGGCCAAGGCCACCGACGCTCAGGGCGCCAGCACTACCAGCACCTCCCGAAAAATCACCGTCCTCGCCAGCGAGTTGCTCGCTGTCAGCCTGAGCAGCCCAACCAACAACCAGCGCTTCACCGCCCCGGCGAGTATTCCGCTCACGGCCAGGGTGACCGACCCCGCAGGCACTCTCGCCAGGGTCGAGTTCTATAAGGGTGGGATGCTCATCGGCAGCCGCACAACCCCGCCCTATAGCATGGCTTTGGACAACGTTCCCGTCGGCAACTACAGCCTGTTCGCCAAGGCCATCGACAACGAGGGGATCGAGACCTTTTCGGCGACGGTCGCCATCACCGTGGCGCGGAAAGCCGCGAAGATTTACTACCTGCATACCGATCAACTCGATACTCCGCGCTTGGTCACCGATGAGACAAACAAGGTCGTCTGGCGGAACATTCTGGGTGAGCCCTTCGGCGTCAGCCCGCCGGAAGAAGACCCGGATGGGGATGGGAAGAACTTCACGCTGAATTTGCGGTTTCCAGGGCAGTACTATGATCGCGAAAGCAACCTCAACTACAACGGCGCCAGGGATTACGGTCCGGGGGAAGGGCGCTATCGGGAGTTCGACCCGATTGGGCTGCGCGGCGGCATTAATCCGTACCTCTATGTCAATGGAAATCCGATGAGCAAGATTGATCCGAGTGGTCTTGATTGGCGGTTGTTTGATTACGGCACCATAACTGTCCCAACGCCGATTCCTGGGATTGGTGTCACCTTGACATTAGACCGCAAAGGTAATGTCTATGTGGGGCCATCGGTTGGTGTTAACCTCCCGGGTGCAAGTGGACGCGCAGCTGGCATAGGTTGGACAGGAAACCAGTGCAAACCAAATTCGGACCAACTCAAGGACTTTCTCGGTGGTTGGAGTTTTAATGGAGGTGTTGGACTCGGCGTTACGTGGTCTGCTCCTCTAGCGCCCGGCAACGAAAAGCCGGAGCGCCTAGGGCCTAATATTCAAGCGCCAGGCTTGAGTGCTGGCTATAACTGGGAAGTTGGTAATATTGGAATTCATTGGTAGGCGAGCCCCATGCTTCGATGGTTGTTATTACTTCTGATTTGCTGGGCCGTTTTCATTTCGGCGGCAATGGCGTTTTCCCCAGAACGAGTTCTTGGTTACGCCAAACACAGCCACATGTGGATGCGCTATTTAGGCAAGCTTTTCAACATCACCAACGAAACTCTAAGCGGTATTGGAACGATGCGATGGGTTCGTGTTCAAGGTGTCATTGCTCTGGTGGTAACGCTCCTGGCGCTATGCGCGTGGTTTCGTGGCCCAGTCAGTTATTGATATGGAATAATAATAAAACCTCACCCCTCCGCCTATCGGCGGATAGCTGCTAAAGAGAAGGGCCGCTGCTTGCGGCCCTTCGTGTATCTACCGTCCCTGCCGGGCGAGCACGGTATCGAGCATCTGCGAAACGAATTGCTGCTTGGTCTTTGGCAGTTGCTCGACGGCCTCGATCTGCTGCTGCAAACGTGACGCAGGGCCGCGCTTGCTGCTTCGCTTTAACAGCGGACTGCCGATCAACTCATCGAGCGAAAGCGTCAGCAACTTGGCCAACGTCGGCAGCATCGACGCCGGCACGCGGGCGCGTGCGACCTCGTAATGAGCCAGCGTCTGTTGCGGGATGCCCAGATGGTCAGCCAACTGCTGCTGCGTCAGCCCGTGGTCCTTGCGGGCCTGGGCGATGCGTGCGCCGAGCGTCTTGAAGAAATCTTCGTCCTTAGCGTTCATGACTAGCGGTAACAGTGTTTGAACGGACATGAAGATACCCCCGGTTTCGCTGAATGCGGTTGACTTTACTCATTTTGTGAGTAGGATGCAACTGAGTTATTTTTACTCAGAACCCCTTGACAGCTTTTTAGCGGAGAACGAATTCATGGCACGCATCCCCGAAACAGAAATCGAGCGGCTGATATGTATTGACCTGTCAAGTTTTCCAAGAACCCAGTTTTAGATCATCGTCCAGTGTGTGGGTAGCAGAACGGGCGGCAAGCCGACGGTTGATCAGTCTGATATGCGCGGGTTG
>NZ_JAPUVO010000135.1 GCF_029255185.1 Propionivibrio sp. | reverse complement strand
GCGCGGCGTCGATACCTTGCGCTATGGCCCCATGAAGCCCGTCGGCCTCACCAATCCGCACACCAACCAACGCCCCTACGCCGTGGTGCAGTTGCGGCAGGATAACGCGCTCGGCACGCTCTATAATCTCGTCGGTTTCCAGACCAAGCTGAAACATGCCGAGCAAACGCGGGTGTTTCGCATGATCCCTGGCCTCGAACAGGCGGAATTCGCGCGCCTCGGCGGGTTGCATCGCAATACCTTTATCAACAGTCCGTTGTTGCTGGATAACCAATTGCGCCTGAAGACCAGACCGGCCTTGCGCTTTGCCGGACAGATCACCGGCGTCGAGGGCTACATCGAGTCCGCCGCCATCGGCCTTCTGGCCGGACGTTTCGCCGCCGCGCAGAGTCGCGGCGCGACGCTGACCGCGCCGCCGCGCACCACGGCGCTGGGCGCGTTGCTGGCGCATATCACGGGCGACGCGGCGGCGGAAACTTTCCAGCCCATGAATGTCAATTTCGGCCTGTTCCTCCCCTTGTCGCCCGAACCCAAAGGCGGACGTGGCGGTCGCGATCGCAAACTGGCCTACAGCCAACGGGCGAAGCAGGCTATGACGGCGTGGCTGGCGCAGAGCCAGTCATAGTGTTGACAGAATCCGGCGCTACGCCGATGGTGTTTTGGCGCTAATTCTGCAATGCCCGTTATCCTTAGAGCCTGTTCATGATCTTTCCCACGCACAGCGAATCTTTGAAGCCCATGCCTTCATCTTCCGCTGGGCGCGGACAAAGTTCCTCCCCCCTCGCGGGGGAGGTTAGGTGGGGGGGCGTGCCGAAAGCCCAAACGCCTATGGTTCGAGGGATGTCAGTCTACTGCTCCCCTTGTCTTTTCAGCGGCTTGGGATTGCTGAACGCCCCCCCACCTAACCTCCCCCTCAAGGGGGGAGGAATCCGGCCAGTGCTTTACGGCAGCCTGTCTTCCTCACCTTCAATAGATCGTGAACACGCTCTTAGAGCCTTCATGATTTGCAAAATGGCTACAAGAAACAAACGCGTCATTCCCGCGCAAGCGGGAATGACGCCTGATTTTAAGGCTTTGGACGCGATGATCGGCGGGGGCTTAGGGAACGACAACCACTTGGGTTTTTTCATGGGAGGTCGCCATTAAGATTCGTCGATTGATCGCGATCATCGGCATCGCCGCGTTGCTGGCGGGCGGGTATTTTTATGTCTGGCCTGCGGTTTCCCCCTCCGTCGCGGTCGTCAGGCCGGAGCGCGGGCCTGCCGTTCAGGCGGTTTACGCCACGGGCACGGTCGAGGCGACGGTGATGTTGCCGCTCGCGGCGCGCAGCGCGGCGCGGCTGGTGGCGTTGAACGTTGACGAGGGGGCGACGGTCAAGAAGGGCGCGGTGTTGGCGCAATTGGAAGACGCGGATTTGCAGCGCACGATCGATCAGTTGCAAGCGGCCGAACGCTTCGCCAAAAAGGAATTTGCCCGCGCCGCCGCGATGGTCAGAAGCGGCGTGGTTTCGCAGGCGGCGTTCGAGCAGGCGAAGGCCAATCTGGACGCCGCCGCCGCCGCCGCCGCGAAAGCCCAGACCGAGGCCGGTTACATGAAGCTGACCGCTCCCGCCGACGGGCTGGTCATCAAGCGCGACGGCGAAATCGGGCAGATGATCCCCGCCAACCAGCCGGTGTTCTGGCTCTCCTGCTGCGCCCCGTTGCGCATCGCCACCGAAGTGGACGAGGAGGACATCGCGCAGGTGGCGGTGGGCCAGCCCGTGTTGATCCGCGCCGACGCCTTTCCGGGCAGGATTTTCCACGGCGCGGTGCAAAGCATCACGCCAAAGGGCGATCCGGTCGATCGCAGCTACCGCGTGCGCATCGGCTTTACCGAGGACACGCCGTTGCATATCGGCATGACGGCGGAAACCAACATCGTCATCAACGAAACCAAGGACGCGCTGCTGATTCCGGCCAGCGCCGTGGTGAAGGACAAGGTGTGGCTGGTGCGCGATGGGCGACTGGTCGAACAGGCGGTGACGCTGGGCGCCAAAGGCGCGGATAAAATCGAGATCCGCAGCGGCGTGGCGATGGAGGACAGCGTGGTGGCGAAGCCGGACGCCAAGCTGCGCGATGGCCGGAAGATTCGCGTGACGGCGGCGAAACAGAAGACGGAGCCGGAACGCTGATGCGCCTGCTGATCGGCATCGCCCTCAAACATCTGCTGGCGCGTAAGCGGCAAAGCGTCGTTTCGTTGATGGGCATCGTGCTGGGCGTCGCTTTCTTTCTGGCGATCAGTTCGTTGATGCAGGGGTCGGAAAGAGACTTCATCACGCGGCTGGTCGATAACGCGCCGCACATCACCATCAGCGACGAATACCGCAACCCGAGCCTGCAACCCGCGCAGCAGCTTTATCCGGAAGGCGCGGTCGAAATCCGCCATGTCCAGCCGGTGACGGAAACGCGCGGCATTCGCGATT
>NZ_JAPUVO010000134.1 GCF_029255185.1 Propionivibrio sp. | reverse complement strand
AAACTTCAGCGCTGTCCGTGCTGTGGAGCAGGCAATCATGCCATGTGACACAGTAAGACTAGCAGCCTGTCGGACTTGACCAGGTCGGCTGCAAAATGTGGGAGGACGGCTCATTTTCGCCCGTGTTTCTGCGCGAATAGAACGACTATTCGCTTGAAACCCGTGCAAAACTGCGCTCGTCTCCCACATTTTTCGCTTCGACCCATCAAGCCCGACAGGCTGCTAGATATTCTGCCGTAGCGCATCGACTACCGGGATACGCGCAACGCCACGCGCCGGTAGCAGCGAAGACAGTACGGTGGCGAAAAAGCCAACCGCGAACGACAGTAGCAGAACGCCCGGAACGAGGCGAATGTGAGCCGTATAGCCGACGTTCGAGTTTGGCGGTGGTGGCATCTCAAGGCCAATCGCCGATAGGACCAGGGCCAGCAGGGTGCCGAGAATGAGGCCAAGGCTTGCCCCAATCAGGCCGAGGAGCGTGTTTTCGAGAATGATCATGAGCGAAATCTGCCGGTTTCGACTGCCCAGTGCCTTGAGCGTACCGTACTCGCCGACGCGTTCGTAAGCCGTCATGTTGACGCTGTTGGCGACGCTTAGCAGCACAACGACGAGAATGATGAATTGCAGGACACCCAACTGGGTCTGGTACAGGGCAACCGTATTGGCGTAAAAATCGTCGAGCTCGAACCAGGTCTTGACCTCGAAGCCGCTCTTGCTGAGGCCAGCTCGCAATGTCGCCGCCACCCGGTCGGTGCTCAAGGTCTGGTCAAGCGATACGACGACGGCGTGAGCGCCCTCTACGCCGAGCAACTCTTGCGCCACAGCAAGGGAAACGCGGACGGCACGCGCATCGAAATCCTTGGCGTAGGTGCGGAAAATCCCGACGACCTTGAACTCCAGGCTGTTTAACGCGCCCTCGGGAGTATTGGCAAGGATCGTAACGAAAGTGCCGACGCCGATTCCCAGTGATGTCGCCACGCCTTCACCGATCAACATGCCGTTGGCATCATTGTCGGCAAGTTGGCGCCCGGCAATCAGGGAGAGGTGACTGCCGAGTTTCGCCTCCTTGTCGGCTTCGACGCCTTCGCCAAGGATCGGCAACTCGGACTTGCCGTTGTTCAGCAGGCCCGAGAAATTGAGCCGCAGCATCGAATCGAGCACGCCGGGAACGGCCGCTACGCTGATCTTGACGGCATCCGGTTTGGCGATCAGGTAGTCGTAGGGTTCCTTGACGCCGTTGGCGTAGAAGCCTTCCTTATAGATTTGCAGATGGCCGAAGCGCGAATGGATGGTGGCCTCACGCAACTGGATGAAGATATCCTCGACGAAGCCGCCCGAAACAATCAGGCCGACGACGCCAAATACGATCGAGGCCAGCGTCATCCCGGTGCGACCTTTCTGACGCAACAGATTGCGCAAGCTGCAACGCAGGGTCATCAATTCGAACGGCATATTTATCTCCTATAGCGCACGGCGCAGGGCGTCAACGATCTGTAGCCTTGATGCTTTCCACGCCGGGTACAGGCTGGCAAGGAGTGCGGAAACGACGGCCAGCAGGAAGCCGCTCAAGGCCAGAGCGCCGGTCACCCGAATCTGCGCGTCGAATCCTTGATCCATACCGGGTGCCGGTGGCATCGGGATGCCCTGCGCCGAGATGAGCAGCGCCAGAAAATAGCCGAGCAGCGTCCCCAGCGCCCCGCCGATCAGGCCCATGATGACTCCCTCGCACATAAACAGTTGCATCACCTCACGCCTGCGGAAGCCGATTGCCATCATCGTCCCGATTTCGCTGGTCCGTTCCCTGATGCTCGTCATCAGCGCGTTGGACATGCTCATGATGATGATGATGGCGATAATCATGCGAACGAATCCGGTCTGCGATGCGAACAGCTCGACCACCGCCTTGTAGAAATCAGCGAGGTCGATCCACGGCGTCACCTGCAAGCCGGTCTTATTCTCGTTGACCAGGGCACGTAATTTTTTCAGAGTCTCGTCGGTTCGCTCGGTCTCATTGAGCAGAACGATCAGTTGATGCGTGCCATCGGCCTTCATCAGCTTGCGCGCAAGCGGAATCGGCACGCGCAGCGCGGCGTCGTCAAACGCCTTGACGGCGGTATGAAAGATGCCTCGTACCTGCGCCTCTACCGCTGAAATGCCGCCACTTTGCATGGTGGACAGGAGTACCACGGTCATTCCCGGCTCGGCGCCAAGGCTTGCAGCAAGGCCCTTGCCAAGAATGATGCCGGTCGGATCGCTGCTCGCCAGCGGCTGGCCGGCATGGACTATAACTTCCTTTGAGACTTCCGCTTCCGTTTCCGGCGCGACCCCCTCGCCAAGAAAGCCCAAGGTGGTGTCGCCCCTGGAAATGAGGCCAGAGAAAGCCAGCCGCGGAGTGACCGTCTTGACGTGCGGTAGCGCGATGATCCGCTGCGTGTCGACTACCTGATCGCCGAACAGATAGGCATGGGGATCAGCGACACCATGTTCGTAATAGCCGTGTTTGACGATCTGCAGATGCCCAAGGCGCGAGTGAATGGTCGACTCCCGCTCCATCCAGATCATCCACTCGGCGAACCCGCCGGCAAGTATCAGGGCGACGACGCCAAAGCCTATGGCGCCAATGCACACCGCCGTGCGCCGGGTGTGGCGCGCAAGATTGCGACAGGCTAGGGCGAACGTTGAAGTGATCATAAGTGAGCGAACTTAAGCTCAGAACGTTTCATCGTCGCGCAGGAAGCGCCACTGCCCAAGCGGCAGATCGCCCAGCTTCACCTTGCCAATACGAACCCGCTTGAGTCCGACGGCGCGCAGCCCGACCAGTTCGCACATGCGCCGAATCTGCCGCTTGCGCCCCTCGTGAAGAACAAAACGCAACTGATCCTCGTTGAGCCACTCAACCTTGGCCGGCTTGAGCTTACGGTTATCGAGACTGAGGCCGTGGTTGAGGAGCGCTAATCCCTTTGCGTCGAGCCGGCCTTCGATGCGCACCAGATACTCCTTATCGACGGTCGAGTTCTCGCCGATTAAGTGCCGCGCCACACGGCCGTCCTGCGTTAGCACCAACAGGCCGGTCGAATCAATATCCAGCCGCCCGGCTGGGGCCAGTCCCTTGAGGTGGGAGGCATGAAAGATCGGTGTGTCGGGCGTGCGGTATTGATTTTCGGGCAAGACCAGGGTGACGGCGGGCTTGAAGCCCGGTTCCGGCTGCCCCGAAACATAGCCGACCGGTTTGTGCAACAGGATCGTCATCTGCCGTTGCTGTGCCGCGCGCGCCCCCTTGTCCAGCGTTATCCTGACCGCTGGGTCTGCGCGCGTTCCCAACTCGGTGAGGCGCTCGCCATCGACGAAAACCCAGCCCCGCTCAATGTAGACGTCGGCCTCGCGCCGTGAACACAGGCCGCGTTCGGCCATCAATTTGGAGATTCGCACACCGCTTGGCGGCGGGCGAATCGCGACCTCGACGGCCGGCCGGCGTATGCCCTTGGATGCGCCACCGCGCAGTGGCTTAGCGGCCATCGCTCAGAGAATGTCGAGAAGTTCCACTTCGAATACCAGCGTGGCATTCGGCGGAATCACGCCGCCCGCGCCACGGGCGCCGTAGCCAAGCTGTGGCGGAATGGTCAGTTTGCGCACGCCTCCGACACGCATGCCCTGCACGCCTTCATCCCATCCAGCGATGACATTGTGCTGACCAAGTGGAAACTCGAAGGGTTCGTCGCGATCTTTGCTCGAATCGAATTTGCTGCCGTTTACCAGCCAGCCGGTGTAGTGAACACTCACAAATTGGCCAGTTGAGGCGCTGTCGCCATCGCCCAGTTGGATTTCTTCAATCTGCAAACCTGATTCGGTTGTCGTGATGGACATAAACATTCCCCAATGAATCCAAGACGTGGAGTGTAGACCAGCACGGCCGATGCGACCAGTTTAACGCGCATCGTCGCTGCGAAAAGCGGATGCGCCAACCATTGACCCGGCTTTCGGCTAAACTTGCCGCACGACAAAACGCTGGCGGGAGGGATCATGGCAACGCACGCTATCACTGAACCCGTGACGATGGACAGGGAAGCCCTGCAAGAATTCATTGAATCCTTGAGCGACATTGCGCCAACTGTCGAGCGGGATATTGCCCGGCTCAAGAGCACGCCAGGCGACCGCGAAGTCATCAGCAGCCTTTTTCGTGCAATACACAACATCAAGGGCGACGCCACGATTTGCAAGGTTGAGCTGGCTGTCACCATTGTTCATCCGATCGAAACGGTACTTGCGCGATTTCGCAACGACGAAATCGTGTTCAGCGACATCCTTGCCGAAGCGGTTCTGCTGGCGATCGACCGCCTGGAATTGGCGGCTGACGGCCTGTTTGCTGGAAAATCTCTGGACACCCTGCGCCTGAAGGTGCTGGTGCAGGGGCTTGAAAAACTTGCGCTGGCCACTGCCCCCGATATGGACGAGTGTGCCTGTGAGTTGATTGAAGCAGTCACCGGATTTCGCCCAGCCGCCGAAACCTCCAATTTGATACGCGGGCGCGCCTCGTCGATTTCCAGCAAATCAAAATCGCAGGCGGCAGACGACCTTCGTTTCTTCCGTACCCTGGCCGATCAGCTTGAAGCGCGTTCGCTGCTTTTCAAGGGCCGCACCATGCGTCTGCTGCGCCTGAGCCTGGAAACCAACCAGGTGATGGATAAGGCGGTTGATCCGATGCAACTCGAAGCGGCCGTCTATCTGCACGACATCGGCATGATGTTTCTGCCGGAATCGATATGGTTGAAGCTAGAGCGCATGAGCGAGGATGAAAAACAGGCTCTGCACACGCACCCGACTTACGCCGCCGGCATCCTCTCGCGCATGGACGGCTGGAACGAAGCCGCCGAAATAGTCGCGCAGCACCATGAAATGCCCGATGGTGCGGGTTATCCTGCCGGCCTCATGGAGAATCAGATTAGCGACGGCGCAAAGATCATGGCGATTGCCGACGCTTTTGAGGCGGTCATGCTCAAGCATATCAACCGCGGCAGAAACCGTTCGGTCTTACGCGCCATTGCCGAGATCAATGCCTGTGACAAGCAGTTTGCTCCGGAGTGGATTGAACCTTTTAACCAAGTCATCCGCCGCACCGTTGAAGCCCGATGACCCCGGAGGATCATGGCGCTGATCTGGCACGGCGCTTTGGCGGCATCAAAAGGCTTTACGGTGCCGATGCCTGGCAACGCTTTCAGGGCGCCCATGTCTGTGTTGTCGGCATCGGCGGTGTTGGTTCGTGGGCGGCGGAAGCCCTGGCCCGTTCCGCCATCGGTAAGATCACGCTGATTGACCTCGACATGGTGGCCGAATCAAACGTCAATCGTCAGATCCAAGCGCTCGACAATGCCTACGGCAAAGCCAAGACCGACGCCATGGCGGAACGCATTCTGGCAATCAATCCGCATTGCCGGGTCGACTGCATTGAGGATTTCGTTTCGCCGGACAATCTGGATCAGTTGTTCGACAAGAACTTTGACTACGTGGTAGATGCCATCGATCAGGCGCGCACCAAGGCGGCAATGATTGCCTGGTGCAAAGCGCGCGAAATTCCGCTGATCACCGTCGGCGGTGCTGGCGGCCAGATCGACCCGACACGTATCGAGATTGCCGATCTGGCACGCACCATCCAGGATCCGCTGCTAGCGAAGGTACGCTCTCTTCTACGCAAGGAGTATGGCTTTACGCGCGATATGAAAAAGAATTTCGGCGTCCCGGCCGTGTTTTCGAGCGAGCCCTTACGCTACCCGGAAAGCGCTACGGCCTGCGACGAGCCACCAACCCTGACTGGGCTAAACTGTGCGGGTTACGGCTCAGTGGTGTGTGTCACGGCATCGTTCGGGCTGTTCGCCGCCAGCGAAATACTCAGGCATCTGGCGGTCGACGGGAAAACAAGCTGAGGCGCGATTATTTCTCGCTCATTTCTCAGTATCCACCCATACGGCCAGCCCCTGCGCATTCAGATCGAGGTCGGTGGCAAAGATTTCCAGAATGTCAGCGGGAGGCAACGGGCAGCCAAAAAGCTTAGTCTCGGTGAGGAGCAGTTCAGCGAGTCCGGAACGAATGCGCGAATGCCTTTCCTGACCTGTCTTTTTCTCACGCCGGGCGATTGCAAGGTGCGCTTCGATCAGCCGATGCAACTGAAGCGCTTTTTCAGGGACATTCTTGACCTGGCTGAAATGGGTCAGGTACACCGCCTCAGGTCGATAGCTCGTGATCAGATCAATCGATGCGTGCAGGGCTTCCGGGTCAAACTGGATGGGGGTTGTTGTCGGAAAGATGAACTGACGGCCCGCAGTATCAAGTTCTCGATAGGAAAGCCCGAAGGTATCGCCGGTAAATAGATGCCCGCTCTTGCCGTCGACAATGCAGATGTGATGCCGGGCATGCCCTGGCGTATCAAGGCAGAGGAATTCCCGGCCGGCCAGATCAATTTTCAGCTCATGCGTCGCCTCGATGATGCGACTGGCGGCGATCGGCAACACCTCGCCATACAGGCGGCGTACCTCATCAGCGCCGTAGACGGCCGAGGCACCTTCGATCAATTTGGACGGGTCAGCCATGTGCCGCGCACCGCGCGGGTGGACCACCAAGCGTGCGTGTGGAAACGCCTGCATCATCGCCCCCGCTCCGCCAGCATGATCGAGATGAATATGTGTGAGGATGACGTAGTCGACACTGTTGACAGAAAGACCGATCTGATCAAGCGCTTTCAGTGCAGCAGGCAGCGACTCATTGCTCCCAGTATCGACGAAGGCGGCACGCCCATTTTCGACAATCAGATGGACCGACGCCAGAAGTGGTCGAACATAGCCGGAATCGAAGGCATAAATGCCATGCTCGTAAGAAATCAATCGGCCCATGAACAACGCTTCCTATCGATAAGCCGACGATTATAGGGGTGATCAATAGGTTGATGGCAGGTTTTTCAAGGCTCCAAGATGCCACAACGGGGTAAATTTGTTCTAACCGCGCTTTGTTTACCCCTACAAGCCAAACGCCTTGATACCGCTTGGTTACAGCGATTTTACTGTTTCATGAGGATGGCTACAGGGAATTAGAGCTTAACGCCCAGCAAATCGAGGATACGCTGTTGATCGTTGTCGGGCTGGGTCACTTGATCGAACTCGGTATTGGCAATTTTTACCCGCTGAAACCGAATGGCCGACAAGCGATCCACCACCGCCTTGAACGTCCATTGACGCGCCTCATGCTGCCATTTGAGGCGCTCCAAGGTTAGCGTGTGCTCGATGTTCAGTATTACGAACTCCGCATTCTGGGCGCACGGCTGGAGTCGGCAACTGTGGTCGCCTCAAATGCAGATGAAAGCCTCGCGTGGTCGCTGCTTTTCCGCTTCAAATCCGGCCATGACTACCAACTGACGTTTCGTCGTGGCCTTGATGGAACCATCTAGATTGCGTCACTGGGCCAGCATTTTCAGATTGAAAAAATCGCAGTGGCAAGCCCCTTCGCCACGGTTCAAGCAACGCTGCTTGCATTGCGATACCCGTGGTCTGCAAGGCTCTGCCAGTTGGCTTGGTTGAGAAGCTTCAGGCCGAGTTCTCCAGTGCCTCATGAATATATGCTACTCCGATCAAAACCGGTCTAATCAGGTGTGCACGGGTCAGGCGCTGTGTCATAGTTATGCCCTTGAACCACTCAAATGCTCCAATGGAAAACTCCGCCATGACAGACCGCTGGTTGTCGGTTGAAGAGATTGCTGAACACCTCGGCATCAGCAAGGACACCGTCTATGCATGGATTGCCAAGAAAGGCATGCCTGCGCATCGCGTGGGCCGGTTCTGGAAGTTCCAGCGGGTGGAAGTTGATACGTGGGTAAAGTCTGGTGGCGCTGGCGAAAGCAAAGTCGAGGGCCAAGACTGATGGGTATGCCGAATGACCAAGACTTGTCCGGCTATGCCGAAACGTTACTGCGTGTCGATGGCGATCCTGCGCAACCGGATGGGCTGTATTTTGCAGCAGCAAATGTGGCAATTCCCGCCCCTTTGCAGCAAGAAATCGACCAGCAAAAAGCCCGCATCATTACTGACCTGGAATCGCGCAGCCTTACAAAGAAGCCCGAACCAAGAGCAAGGGTGCCGCAACGCTCGCCGACAAGCTGCAAGCCCAGAAGGAGCAGCGAGACATTGAAGCTCAGCGCGACCGTAAGCGCCGTGAGCTATTTACCCGGCAGGACGAAATTCAAAGGCGTCGGGATAGCCTGATCGATGAACTTGAAACACAACTGAAACAGCAAATCGCTACAAGCCGGCTGTTTTCCGCGGAATGGGAGGTCGTTTGATGGACAAACAATTACCAGTAAGTGGCGTAAAAACCTTTGAGGAACTCAAGCAAAGCAACGAGCATGGCGCCGAATACTGGAGCGCTCGCGACTTGCAGCCCATGCTCGGATATAGCCAGTGGCGTCGGTTTGAGGATGCCGTCAAGCGGGCTATGACTTCCTGCGAAACCTCTGGAAACAGTGCCGAGCATCACTTTGCCGGCGCCGGCAAACCGATCACAGGCGGCAAAGGGGCGGTTCAAGTCGTGGAGGATTATCACCTCTCCCGCTTCGCCTGTTACCTCATTGCCCAGAACGGCGACCCCCGCAAACCGGAAATCGCCAACGCCCAGAAATACTTCGCTATTCAGGCCCGCCGGCAAGAGCTTGGCGACCAGGCTGCTGCCGACATGGAACGGCTGGAACTGCGTAAGCAAACCAGCGAGGAATTCAAGGCCCTTTCCGGCGCGGCGCAAGACGCTGGCGTCCAAAGCAAGATGTTCGGCGTGTTCCATGATGCCGGATACAAAGGCTTGTACGGTGGTTTGGGCGGCGCAGCCATCAAGGCGCGCAAAGCCATCCCCGAAAAAGACAACCTGCTGGACCGGATGAACGCCACCGAACTGGCCGCCAATCAGTTCCGCATGACCCAAACGCGAGACAAGCTCGCACGCGACGGGATTCGCAATCAGTCACAAGCGATCCAGACCCACGAGCAGGTCGGCAAGGAAGTCCGCGACGCCATCAAGCGCATCGGCGGCACCCCGCCCGAGCAGATTCCGCCGGCAGAGCACATCAAGGAAGTGGAAAAGCGGCAACAAAACCAAAAAAGGATGAGACATGACCGACCCCCCCATCACCGGCCCGAACTGCAAGACCGAAATCCGACTTACGGAATCGCTCGCAGCGCCTCTGATCGAAGCAACACGGAAGCAAATTGAGGTGTTGAGTTTGCTTGTCTTAAGTAACGAAGGGGATGGGAATGTTAACTAAATTAACTATAAAGAACTTCAAACGGTTTGAAGACGCAGAAGTTGATCTGGGTAAATCGGTTGTGCTCATTGGCCCAAATAACTCCGGGAAGACTACCGCACTCCAGGCGCTTGCCCTATGGGAGTTGGGGTTACGTCGCTGGACGGAAAAACGCCAGGGGAAACCAACCGCGCTTCAGCGCCAAGGCGTGGCAATTAACCGGCGTGATTTGGTGGCGCTTCCCGTCCCGACGGCTAATCTTCTCTGGCGCGACCTGCATGTCCGAAATTTGGAACGGCGGGAAGGAAAGCAAAAGACGCAGAACATTCGCGTTGACATCTTGGTCGAGGGCATCAGTGACGACCGAGCCTGGACATGCGGGCTTGAGTTCGATTATGCAAACGAGGAGTCTTTCTATTGTCGCCCGCTCAGGCTTGACGATGCCAGCCAGCCGGAGCGTATGGCAATTCCCGAATTGGCGACAAGGGTAAAGGTGGCCTTGCTGCCACCAATGTCTGGATTAACTGACCGAGAATTCATAAAGCAGCCAGGAGAAATTGGTGTCTTGATCGGTCAAGGCCAGACGGCGCAAGTACTGCGAAATTTGTGTTACCGGGTGTGTTGGCCAGGCGAGGAAAATACCAGGCCGTCTAATGATTGGGTCGAGGTCGCGGAGCAGTTGTCTCGCCTGTTCGGGGTGAAATTGCTCAACCCGAAGTTCATCGCTGAACGTAGTGAGATTGTCATGCAGTACGAGGAAAAGTCGGGTGCTCGTCTTGACATTTCATCCTCGGGCAGGGGTTTGCAGCAAACCTTGCTGATTCTTGCACACCTCTATGCCAATCCACGCACCGTGCTATTGCTCGATGAACCCGATGCCCATCTTGAGGTATTGCGCCAACGCCAAACTTATCAACTGATCAATGATCTTGCTGACACGAAAGGTTCACAAATCATCGCTGCCAGTCATTCTGAAGTTGTCCTTGCTGAAGCGGCAAATCGCGGCATGGTAGTAGCATTTGTTGGCAAACCACATTTGTTGAATGACCGTGGCAGCCAAGTCATGAAAGCCCTGACGGACTTGGGCTGGGATCAATACTATCAGGCGGAAGAGACGGGCTGGGTGTTGTATGTCGAAGACTCAACGGACCTGGCGGTTCTCAAGGCGTTCGCCAGAATTTTGGGGCACCCTGCTCAAGACTGTCTGGAAATGCCGTTTGTTCACTATGTCACAACCAACTTGCCGCAAAAATCTCGTGATCACTTTAATGGGCTGCGCGAAGCCAAGAGCGACTTGGTTGGTATTGCCATATTTGACCGCCTCGACCGTACGCTTCAGCCCAACGAAAATCTGAATGAAGTTATGTGGGCAAAGCGGGAAATCGAGAATTATTTCTGTGCTCAAGAGGTACTGTATGCGTGGGCTGTCCATGATGTGGCAGATGACCTCTTTGGCGTTACCGACCGTACAATACGCCAGCAGGCAATGGAAAAAGCCATTGCCGAAGTCACACACCTTCTGGAGATAGACGAAAAATCACCCTGGTCGTCAGATGTAAAAGCCACAGACGAAGTCTTTGACCGCGTTTTTAGGCTTTTCTTCAAGGAGATCGGCCTGCCATTGTCCTTCCGTAAGCGCGATTATCACCTGCTTGCGGGCTTTTTATCGAAACACCAAATCGATCAAGAAGTGGTCGAGAAACTTGATGCGATTGTCGCAGTCGCAAAGCGCGCCAAGCCGGTGGTGTTGTGATGGATGGCCATACGTGCAGGGTATAGCGGCAAGGGACAGACAGCATGAAAAAACAAAAACTCGAACTCACCTGGATTGGCAAAGATGTGAGGCCGAAGGTGGAGCCACGCATTTTGTTGGGCGATCCTTCGATGAGTTATCACGCGAAACACCGTGTCACCAGCACTGACCTTTTCGATAACCAGCTGATCTTTGGTGACAACCTATTGGCATTGAAGGCTTTGGAGCAGGACTACGCCGGCAAGGTGAAGTGCGTATTCATTGATCCGCCGTACAACACAGGTAGTGCGTTCACCCACTACGACGACGGCGTCGAGCATTCGATCTGGTTGTCACTGATTCGGGATCGGCTGGAGATCATTCGGCGCCTGTTGTCCGAAGACGGTTCTCTGTGGATCACCATTGATGACAACGAGGCGCATTACCTCAAGGTGCTATGTGACGAGGTATTTGGACGGCGGACTTTCGTAGCCAATGTTGTGTGGCAGAACAGGTACTCCAGATCGAATGACGCTAGCTTGTCTCTTTCGCACAACTCGATCCTGGTGTACGCACAAAATCCAGATAAATGGAAAAAGATCAGAAATAGGCTTACTCGTACCGAAGAGCAAGCTGGGCAATACAAGAATCTTGACAAGGACATGAACGGTCCGTGGCGAGCTATTCCTTGGGACGCGCCAAACTTGCGGCCAAATCTTACTTATCCGATCACGACCCCGACGGGCAAGGTCAGGCTGCCGCCCCCAGGCCGATGCTGGTCTCGAACGGAGGATCAATGGCTTGAAATTGTTGAAACAGGTTTGGCGTATTTCGGGAAGTCTGGAGACGGTGTTCCTTCGTTCAAGCAGTACCTTAAAGATGCTGCAGCTATCGTTCCAAATACTTGGTGGCCTCACGAAGAGGCAGGGCATACCGACGAAGCAAAAAAAGAAATGCACGAGCTATTTGGTAAGGAAAAGGCGTTTGATACCCCGAAGCCTGAACGATTGTTGCAACGAATTATTCACATTGCTACGAACCCCAGCGACCTCGTCCTCGACTCCTTCGCCGGTTCCGGCACCACCGGCGCTGTCGCCCACAAAATGGGTCGCCGCTGGATCATGATCGAGTTGGGCGAGCACTGCCATACGCACATCATTCCGCGCCTGAAAAAAGTCATCGACGGTGACGACCAAGGTGGCATCAGCCAAGCAGTGAACTGGAAAGGTGGCGGCGGCTTCCGCTACTACTGCCTCGCGCCCAGCCTGTTGCAGCAAGACCGCTGGGGCCAGTGGATCATCAACAAGGACTACAACGCCGAAATGCTGGCGGCGGCGATCTGCAAGCTGGAGGGCTTCACCTACGCGCCCAGCGACGCGCACTACTGGCAACACGGCAAAAGCACCGAGAACGATTTCATCTACGTCACTACGCAAAGCCTAATGCCAGAACAGTTGCAAGCCTTGAGCGAGGAAGTCGGCGAAGAGCGCAGCCTGCTAGTCTGCTGTTCAGCCTTCCGGGGTGATGCCAACCGCTTCCCGAACCTCACCGTAAAGAAGATTCCCAAGATGGTCTTGTCCCGCTGCGAGTGGGGTCACGACGATTACAGCCTGAACGTCGAAAATCTGCCGATGGCGTCTCCGCCCGAACTGGCTGTAACTGCGGCTGCGCCTGCATCAAGTGGACGCAAAAGCGCAAAATCGGTCGACGCTGGTCAAGCGGGCCTCTTTGACGGGGGCGACGAATGAGCGATATTCAGCCAGCCGGGGAGGTTCTGCTCTACCAAACGGAAGACGCAACTTGTAAGCCATTCTTACAAGTTTGCCGGGTAAAGGGGCGGTGATGAGCAAAAAAATCATCATCATCGCTGGTCCGAATGGGGCGGGGAAAACCACCTTCGCCCGTGCTTTCCTGCCTGAAGAGGCGCAGTGCCCGCACTTCATCAACGCCGATCTGATTGCCGCCGGTTTGTCGCCGTTTGCGCCGGAGTCGGCGGCAGTGAAGGCGGGGCGTTTGATGTTGCAGGAGATTGCGGCTTGCGCGGCCAAGGGCGAGAGTTTCGCCTTTGAAACCACGCTTTCGGGCGTGGCGTATCTGCGCCATATCCGCGAATGGCAGCAGGCCGGTTATCACGTCAGCCTGTTTTTTCTTGGCCTGCCCTCCGCCGAAGTGGCGATTGCCCGCGTGGCCGAGCGGGTGCAGCAGGGCGGACACAACATCCCGGAACCGGTGATTCGGCGGCGCTTTGCTGCCGGCAAGGCCAACTTTGAGCGTGACTACCGTGCGGCGGTGGATGCCTGGGCGCTGTACGACAACTCGGGCGACGAACCCGTAATGATTGAATGGGGAGAACGATAATGACCCGGCATGAACTCGGCAAGGCAAAGGACCAAGACCTCGTGACCTCGATGGCGGCCATGAAACGGGCGGCAGCGATGGCACGCAAGGCAGCGGTGCAGACCGATACGGCAATTGTCGTGGTGCAAGGGAAGAAAATTGTCCGGGTAACGGCGGATGACCTCCGCAAAAAGGCGGGCGCATGAGTCTGGAAAACATCGTTCGCTCGGTCAGCGGTCGCCTGAGTCTGCGCGAGCCACAAGCCGAAAGTCTGCGCCGCTTGCATTGGGCGGGCGATCAGGTGCCCGCGTTGCGCGACGCGAAAGCGCGGTCGCCGGAAGAATTGAAGGCGATGCAGGACGCGCTGACCGGCCAGTTTCCGACGCTGGCCGACTTCGAGCGCGACTTCCCGTCCCTGTGTTTCGCGCTGGCCACCGGCGTCGGCAAGACGCGTCTGATGGGGGCGTTCATCAGCTACCTGCATGCGGCCTACGGCTACAAGCATTTTTTCGTGCTGGCACCGAACCTGACCATCTACGACAAGCTGATCGGCGACTTCTCGCCGAACTCGCCCAAGTACGTATTCAAGGGCATCGCCGAATTCGCCAGCACGCCGCCCGAGGTGATTACCGGCGACAACTACGAGCAACGCGGCAGCCTGAGCCTGCTGGGCGGCATCGAGGTCAATATCTTCAATATCTCGAAGATCAATTCCGAGGTACGCGGCGGCAAGTCGCCGAAGATCAAGCGCCTGTCGGAGTACCTTGGGCAAAGCTACTTCGAGTATCTGGCCGGGCTGGACGATCTGGTCCTCATCATGGACGAGTCGCACCGTTACCGGGCGAGTGCGGGTATTCGGTCGCTGAACGAGTTGCGCCCCTTGCTGGGCCTTGAACTGACGGCCACGCCCTTCGTTGAGGGTACCGGCGGCAAGACGACGCCGTTCAAGAACGTGGTGATGGATTACCCGCTGGCGCGTGCCATCGAGGATGGTTTCGTCAAGGAGCCGGCCGTTGTCACCCAGCAAGACTTCGACCCGAGCGCCCATAGTGCCGGTGCGCTGGAGACCATCAAGCTGCAAGACGGCGTGCGCGTGCATGAGGAAACCAAGGTCCATTTACTGACCTACGCGCAGCAGAGCGGAGAAAAGCTGGTGAAGCCCTTCATGCTGGTGATTGCCCGCGACACCACGCACGCGGCCCAGTTGATGGCAACGATTGAATCCAACGAGTTCTTCGCTGGCCGTTACAAGGGCAAGGTTATTCAGGTCGATTCGAGCCGTTCCGGTGCCGAAGAAGAGGAAATGATCCGGCGCTTGCTGGCGGTGGAGAGCTACGACGAACCGACCGAGATTGTGATCCACGTCAACATGCTGAAAGAAGGCTGGGACGTAACCAACCTGTACACCATCGTTCCGCTACGCGCCGCCAACGCCCGCACGCTGATCGAACAGTCCATCGGTCGCGGCCTGCGTTTGCCCTACGGCCGCAAGACCGGCGTCGACGTGGTGGATCGTCTGAACATCATCGCCCACGACAAGTTTCAGGAAGTTATCGACGAGGCCGGTCGCGGTGATTCGCCGATCCGCATGCAGGCGCTGGTGCTTACGCCGGATACCGGCAGTGGTAGCAGGTTGAAGAGCATTGCGGTGCAGCCCACGGCAAACGCCATGCTGGGCACAGTCACTTCGGGCACCTCGCAATTGCCCAGCGCCGGGGCCAATGGTGCGCAATACGGGACTTCGGCTCCGACGATTGTGCTGCACACCGGTGAAGAACGGCAGATTGCCCAAATCGCCATGGATGTGATCGCCGAAATCAGCCGGGAGAAGCAAGGCGGGCAATGCCTTGTTCCGAGCAGCGCATCGCTGGCGCAGGCCGACATCCAGCAGCAAATTACCCAGCGCGTACAGGAACGGATGTTGCCAAAACAAGGGGATTTGCTGGCTACGCCCCCTTTGCCGTTCGCTGAGGTGGTGCAGAAAACGGTGGCGATTCTGGTCGAGCACACCATCGATATCCCGCGTATTTCGGTTGTCCCGAAAGGCCCGATGAAGAGCGGCTACAAGGCATTCAAGCTCGACGTATCGAAGATGAATTTCCAGCCGCAGGACATGGCGCTGCTTGGGCAAGGTCTAAAATCCGGCAAGCAGATTCTCTACGGTGAGTCGTCCGCTGTGCTGGAAACACGGTTGGAGGATTACCTTGTCCGCGAGCTAATCAACTACGACGACGTCTCTTACGATGAGCACGCCGAGCTGATCTACGAGTTGTCCGGGCAGGCGGTTGAGCACTTCAAGTCCTACCTGGCAACGGATGAGGAATTGCACAACATCCTTGGCAACTACGGCAAGAACATCGCAGAAAACATTCATCTGCAAATGGCGCACCACTACTTCGAGGATCATTCGGAATCCGAGGTCGTCATCAGCCAGGGCTTTACGCCGCTCAAGCCCTGCGCCTTCACCGCCGAGGGCGATATTTTGCCGCTGCATCAAGCCCCC
The DNA here is from genome assembly GCF_029255185.1 of Propionivibrio sp. Classification (GTDB taxonomy): domain Bacteria; phylum Pseudomonadota; class Gammaproteobacteria; order Burkholderiales; family Rhodocyclaceae; genus Propionivibrio. Next base: position 36,415 of record NZ_JAPUVO010000134.1, on the reverse strand, counting down.
GCCGAGAAGGGCAAGATCGCGCAGTATGTCTATGGCGGCTTTTCCAGATGCGCGTACCCGGTTCAGAAGTTTCATTCTGATACCGAGCGCGTGTTGGCCGGTGTTCTGGAACGCGATGCCCAACGCTGGTTCCGGCCAGTGGCAGGGCAGTTCAATATCTATTATCGTTCCGGTGCCAATCAGCCCGAGTACGTGCCGGACTTCGTAGCGGCGACCGCCGAACACAATCTGATCATTGAAACCAAAGCCGCCAAGGACATGGATAACGCGGATGTGAAGGCAAAGGCCGACGCGACGGTAACGTGGTGCAAGAATGCCAGCGAGTACTCACAGGCACAGGGAGGCAAGCCATGGAAATACCTGCTGGTGCCCCATGATGCAGTTGCCCATAACGCGACCATTTCGGCCTTGACGGGCCGGTTCTCTGCATAGTAGCCGACGTGCCCTGTTTGGGTAGCGTCGGCTGTGTCCACGCGACAGATTACTTGTCGTTCCAGCGGGTATCTACCCACCCAGCAAGAGCACGAGCTATGTTGGCCGTGATCCTTAATTCTCGACGGCCATAGTCGACTACTTGAATGGCGGTCTGGCGGGCGCGCTCATACCAGCGTCGTCACAACTAAGCATCCGTTCAACGTAGCGCGCGATCAGGTCAATCTCGAGATTGACCTGATCGCGTGTTTGCAGGTAACCAAGCGTCGTCGCTTCGAGAGTGTGCGGGATCAGGTTGATAGAAAAACAGGCGCCACTTACCGAATTGGTGGTCAGACTCACGCCATTGACGGTGATCGAACCCTTGCGCGCGATGTACTTGGCCAAAGCCTGCGGCGCGCGGATTTCCAGCAGGCGGTTATCGCCAACGGGATCGAAGCGCAACACCTCGCCGACACCATCGACGTGACCGGAGACGAGGTGGCCTCCGAGGCGGTCAGCCAGGCGCAACGCCTTTTCCAGATTGATTGGGCCGGGGGCGTTGAGGCCAATGGTGCAGGACAGTGTTTCCGGCGAGACGTCAACAAAGAAACGTTGCTCCTGCTTCTCGACGACCGTCAGGCAGACACCGTTGCAGGCCATCGAGTCGCCCAACGCGACATCATCAAGGCTGAGCAGACCGGCATCGACAGTCAGGCGCACGGTCGGGCTACCGTCGTTGCGTGGCGTCAGTGCACAAATGCGTCCAATCGCAGCGATGATTCCAGAGAACATGATGAATATCGATCGTAGGGATGCAGGAAGGACGGCGATTCTACCACGTTGCTTATCCGACCGATTGCCGCAAAGGCCGGCGACTTTCAGTAATTGAGCGAGTCATAGGCCGTCTTCGCCCCCAGCACCTGAACACTGACCTGATTCGGCGCACAGATGGCGATTTCACCCGCGTGTTCGAGCCAACCCTGGCGCACACAATATTGCCGAGGTCCGGGATCGGAGACCACACGCACACGGCGCTGTTCAACAGCAACCGTCGTAATGCCAAGCGGTCCAGGAACGTCGATCCGGCGGTTACGGGACAGATCAAGTTCGGCGAAAACTACGCCCCCTTTCTTGATGACGGCCTTTTCGGCAACGCCGCCTTGCCAGGCCAGCGGAAAGGTGGCGGCGCAAAAGGCGGCGGCCAGCCCGGCGACCAGCCAGTCACCGGGCCTGCACAGCGATAGCCAGCGCATCAGGGCTGGCCGCTAAGCGCCGGCGTCAATTCGCGGTGACGGACTAGCACGCGCGCCTGCTGACGAAATTCACGCCCCAACCACTCGGCAAAATAGACCGAGCGGTGCTGACCACCCGTACAGCCAATACCCACGGTCAGGTAGTTGCGATTATCACGAACATAACAAGGCAGCCAGGTGGCGACGAAACGTGCAATGTCGTCACGCATGCGCCGCACTTCAGGCTCGGCTTCGAGAAAGGCAATAACCGGGGCGTCGTGGCCGGTTTGCGGGCGCAATGACAGATCGTAATGCGGGTTGGGGAGGCAGCGCACATCGAAGACGAGTTCGGCATCCAGCGGAACGCCATGCTTGAAGCCGAAGGATTCGAAAATCAGGGTCAGCCCCTGCGCCGCATCGATGGAGATAAACTGGCGTATCCATTCGCGCAGGGCGTTTGGTTTCAGGTCACTGGTATCGATGTGGTGACCCAGTTCGGCCAGGCCTTCCAGACGTACCCGTTCTTCGGCAATGGCTTCGGTCACGGTGCGTCGCCCTCTGGCCAGCGGATGTCGGCGGCGGGTTTCGGAATAGCGCTTGAGCAATGTTTCGGTCTTGGTGTCAAGAAAGAGAAACTGCATCTCCAACTCGTTGGCACGCAGTTCGGCCAGTTGCTGTGGAAGCATCGCGATGCTCTCGCCACCGCGGATGTCGATCGCCACGGCCACCTTGGTGTAGCCTTGCTGAGCGAGATGATCGACAAGTTGCTGTAACAATTGCGAAGGCAGGTTGTCCACGCAGTAGTACGCCGTATCTTCAAGCATGTTGAGGGCGATCGATTTGCCTGAACCGGAAAGGCCGCTGATGATAACGATGTGCATGGTCCGGAGCATAGCGGAACGATGCTGACACGGGCAAGCCAGGCTGGCCTAAACTAGGGGTTCTATTTTTGAAACCGACGCCATGAATCTTCTGGACATTTCCTTCCTCGCCGATCTCGCTGCCATCCGTCATGATATCCACGCCCACCCCGAGCTGGCCTTCAAGGAAGCGAGGACTTCCGACATCGTGGCGCGCGAGCTCGCCGCCTATGGCCTTGAGGTGCACCGCGGGCTGGCCAAGACTGGTGTTGTCGGCGTTCTGCGTAAAGGCAGCAGCGCGCGCTCCATCGGCCTGCGTGCCGACATGGACGCGCTGCCGCTGCATGAAAAAAACGATTTCCCGCATCGCTCCAGACACCAAGGGCAGATGCACGCCTGTGGCCATGACGGGCACAGCGCCCTCTTGCTCGGCGCCGCGCGTTACATGGCGGAACACCAGCACAGTCTTGATTTTGACGGCACCGTCTACTTCATTTTCCAGCCTGCCGAGGAATCTGAAGGCGGTGCTGCGGTCATGATCGAGGATGGCCTGTTTACACGGTTTCCGATGGATGCGGTGTATGGCCTGCACAATTGGCCCGGAATTTCTGTCGGCGAAATGGCCGTGATGCCCGGAGCAGTGATGGCCGGCACCTGCGCCTTCGAGATTGCCATTCGTGGCCACGGTTGCCATGCCGCGATGCCGCACCAGGGCGTCGACACGCTGGTCGCGGCCAGCCAGCTGGTGCTTGCCCTGCAAACCGTGGTGGCACGCAACCTGCATCCCTGCGAAGCGGCGGTGGTCAGCGTTACCCAGATTCACGGTGGTGGCGAAGCCTGGAACATCATCCCCGACGATGCCGTGCTGCGTGGCACGATACGCACTTTCAAGGCGGACGTGCAGGAGATGGTCGAACGCGCCATCGAGCGCCTGTGCAGCGGTATTGCTAGCGCGTTTGGCGCGCACATCACGGTCAAGTATGACCACCGCTATCCGCCGACCGTGAACAGCATCGCCGAAACCGCCCTCTGCCAGCGTGTTGCCGGACAGGTGCTGGGCAACGCCAATGTGCGCAAGGATGAATTGCCGTCAATGGGCGCTGAGGATTTCGCCTACATGCTGCAAGTCAAACCAGGTTGCTACGTGTGGTTGGGCAACGGGCCGGGCACCGGGGGCTGCACCCTGCACAACCCCCATTACGATTTCAACAACGATATCCTGCCGCTAGGCATCAGTTACTGGGTAAGACTGGTGGAAAGCGCGCTGCCGGTTGTTTCGAAATAAGCGGATCTAAGCGTTCCCGTTTTCTGGATCAGCCGGAATTCCAAGTTTCGGCTCAGAAGCTTCCGGAGGCCGGAAAATTTCATACGCCACAACGTTCTGCTCATTGGTCGATGTTTGCAGCGGTGGGCGACCACAGCCCAGGCAATAACCAGAGTCAGGGTCGTCTATGCAGACACCGACGCACAGATAGATGACTTTCGGCTCGTTCATTGGCCCAGCGCTTGATATCGCCGCTGCGCCGCAGCGTCCAGAATGCTCAGGCGTTCGTCATTTGAAACCCGGCTCCATCTGGAAATCTCGTCGATCGTTCGGAAACAGCCTTGGCACAGGTGATTTTGGGCGTCCAGAGCGCATACATTGATGCACGGTGATGCCGCTTGACGCGGTTTGCTAGTCTGAATCATCGCGCATTCTGAGGTGATGAAAGGGGTGCTTGTCGGACAAGAATTAGCCAATCCAGTTCGGTTTGCGCTTTTCCAAAAAAGCGCTCAGACCTTCCTTCCCCTCCGGGCTCGCGCGCACTCGGGTAATGCGCTGCGCTGTTTCTTCACTGGTGGACTCGTCAATGGGTTGGCCCGAGACGACACGAATCAAGGCCTTGCACTCGGCCTGGGCATGCGGGCCATTCTTCAAAAGATTGTCGATAATTTCGCCGATCGCTTCGTCGAGCTCCTCTTCGCCTGGCACGATTTCATGCACCAGTCCGATACGGTAGGCCTCCGCCGCAGAAAACCGCTCGGCGGAAAGCATGTAACGGCGGCAGTAGCGCTCACCAATGGCGGCCAGGATGTAGGGGCTGACGACGGCGGGCAGAATGCCGAGCTTGACCTCGGTGAGGGCAAACAGTGAATCGTAGGTGGCGACAGCAATGTCACAGGCCGCAATCAGGCCAAGCCCGCTGCCATAGGCAGGCCCTTGCACACGGGCGATGGTCGGCTTGCAGAGTTCATTCAGCGTGCTCATCAAGCGGGCCAGGTTGCGTGCATCACGCAAGTTTTCTTGCACCGTAGAGGTCGCCGCGCGCTTCATCCAGTGCAACTCGGCGCTAGTGCAAAAACTTTTCCCGGTAGACGAAAGGACCACCACACGCACTCGGGGATCGGCTTCCAGTTCGAGCAGCCCGTTGGTAATTTCGGCAATCAGCAACTCATCAAAAGCGTTGTGACGTTCCGCCTTGTTCAGCGTGAGAATACCGACGGAATCATCAACCTCGGTAATAATCGACTGATACATGCAACCTCCATCAAGTGATCAGGGCGCGATTTGTGCTGCGAATTTGGCACGTCTTCAGAGAGCCTGCAGGGAATTGAAAATAACCGGAATTATGGAATATTTACCCGTCAAAGCCATGTCAAAGTAATCGCCAAATGTTATATTGCTCGATCCCGGCAAAAAAGGCTGCTCCTTGTGGGCGAAGTCTATAGCTTTCAACATTTTTTTCAATTTATCTACTGTCGACGTGCGTTCTTTTCACTGTGTTAAGTACCAGTCAAGGAGGTTATCTGATGTCACAGCAAAATAAATTCGAGGAAGGCAGGTCCTTTCCCGATCCTGCGGAACTTATGAAAAGCTATTCAGAGGTGGCCAAGCGCGCTTCGCAAATGCTGGCTCAGCATGTCGACAAGAAGTCCGTTGAGGGATTTTCGATGCCGTCGGATGAAATGGGGATCTCCAAGGCCTTCGCGGATCTCTCAGCGTGCTTGCTGTCCAACCCCCAAAAGCTCGCAGAAGCGCAAATGAAGTTGATGCGAGATTATTTTTCGCTGTGGCAGTACTCGACAATGAAAATGATGGGCTCGTCGTCGCTTCCGGCCGTAGTTACGCCGCTAAAGTCGGACAAACGATTCAAGGATGACGAATGGGAGAGCAACTTTCTTTTCGATTTTATTAAGCAGTCCTACCTTCTTACCGCCAACCACTTGAATGGTATTGTATCGGACGTCGAGGGCCTCGACGAATCAACCCAGAGAAAAGTCAGCTTTTTCACACGTCAATATACTGACGCGCTTTCGCCAACAAATTTTGCCCTGAGTAATCCGGAAGTCGTCCGTGAGACGGTAAGCAGCAATGGCCAGAACCTGGTCAGGGGATTCGACAATCTCTTGCGTGACATGGAAGCCGGTGACGGTCAATTGAGAGTCCGCATGACTGATCCCGACGCCTTCGAGCTTGGCAGAAATGTCGCCACCACTCCAGGCAAGGTCATCTTCCAGAACGACATGTTTCAGCTGATTCAGTACGATCCGTCAACCCCGCAGCAATTCAAGAAGCCGCTGCTGATTGTGCCACCGTGGATCAACAAATATTACATTCTCGATCTGCGTGACAAGAATTCCTTCGTCAAATGGGCGACCGATCAGGGGCATACCACTTTCATCATGAGCTGGGTCAATCCGGACGAACGTTACGCCGACAAGAACTTTGAAGACTACCTGCTGGACGGCACAATGGCGGCCATCGATGCGATCGAGCAGGCCACCGGCGAGGCCAGGATCAATGCCGCCAGCTATTGCCTTGGTGGAACACTGCTGATGTCGACGCTGGCCTACATGAGCGCCAAAAGAGATAAGCGCATCGCTTCGGCCACCTTCTTCACCAGCATGCTCGATTTTTCCGAGCCGGGCGAACTCAAGGTCTTCCTTGACGAAGCGACCGTCGCCGGTCTTGAAACGCGAATGGATGAGCGCGGCTTCCTCGATGGCGCCGACATGGCAGGTACCTTCAACATGCTGCGGGCCAACGACCTGATCTGGTCGTTTGCAGTCAACAACTACCTGATGGGAAAGGAGTCTTTTCCCTTCGACCTGCTCTACTGGAATTCCGACTCAACGCGCATGCCGGCCAAGATGCACAGTTTTTACCTGCGCAATTTTTATCTCGGAAACAAGCTGCGCGAAGCGGGTGGCGTCGTGCTGGGCGGCGTCAAGATCGACCTTTCAAAGGTCAAGACACCCTGCTATTTCGTCTCGGCCATCGAAGACCACATCGCGCCCTGGAAGAGTACCTATATGGGCGCCCTGCTACCCAGTGGTCCGGTCAAGTTCGTGCTCGGCGGCTCCGGGCATATTGCTGGCATCATCAACCCGCCAGCGGCCAACAAGTACGGCTACTGGACGAATACCGAGCTGCCTGAAAGCGCAGACGATTTCCTGGCAGGCGCGACGCAGACTCCTGGTTCGTGGTGGACCGACTGGCAGCAGTGGGTGACCGATCAGGTTGGTGGTGCGGAGAAGGTTCGCGCGCGCAAACCAGGCGCAGGCAATCTCAAGGTCATTGAAGATGCGCCGGGTAGTTATGTGAAATTCAGGCTCGACAAGCAGAAAAAGGCTGCCGAGTAATCGGTTGGCGAATTGAATCATCAAGAGGGGGCGCAGGCCCCCTTTTCAGTTGACGTACAATCGTTCTCATCATGAGTTCAACAGTGTTCCCGAACTACACTGGCAAGGGCATCGTCAACCTGATGCAGAGCATCGCCACGGCCTGCGGCAGTATTCGGGCGCCCTACCCGCAATTGGATGCACTGCCCGCCACCGCACTTGGCGGGGCGCGCCACATCGTCTTGCTGGTTATCGACGGTCTCGGCCAGCGCACCTTGGACAATCACCCGGCCAGCCAAAATCTACGGCGCCATGCCATAAGCACAATGACATCGGTATTTCCGTCGACGACCGCCAGCGCCATCACCACCTTCATGACCGGGCTGGCTCCGGCGCAACATGGCCTGACCGGCTGGCATATGCATCTTGACGAAATCGGCCAGACGCTGGCCATCCTACCGCTGACCGCCCGCGTCGGAACCTCAGCGTTGCCGCCGGAAACACTGACGTCGCGCCTCTTCGACTATCCGACGTTGTTCCAGCAGCTTGATCGCGAGTGCTGGGCTCTGGCCCCACAAAGTATTGCCGACAGTCCGTTCAACGTCTGGCATGCGCGTGGTGCCAGGCGTCTGGCGTATAACTCACTGCCTGAACTGTTTGCCCAGCTCGCCACTTTGCTGCGTGAAGCGCAAACCCCACGCTTCATCTACGCCTACTACCCCGATCTCGATACCCGCTCGCACCGCCATGGCACGCAAAGCGAACAGGTGCAACAGACACTGGCTGCGCTCGATGCCGGCTTCGGTGACTTGCTGAACGCCGCGCAGGGCAGCGACAGTTGGCTGATTGGCACCGCCGATCATGGTTTTATCGACTCGCCGCCGCAACGGGTGCTAAACCTCGACGATCACCCGCAACTAACTGCACTGCTCAGTCGCCCACTTTGTGGCGAACGCCGCGCCGCCTACTGTTACGTTAGCACTGCCCGCGCGACTGCGTTCGAGGCCTACGTTCGGCAACACTTCGGGCACTGCCTGGATCTGCGGTGTAGCAGTGAATTGGTAAGCGCCGGCTGGTTTGGCCCGCCACCTTACCACCCGCGTCTGGCTTCACGCGTTGGCGATTACACGCTGGTGATGAAAGGCAACTGGACCATCAAGGACTGGCTGCCGGGTGAAAAGCGCCACCGAATGCTGGGCGTGCATGGCGGAGTCAGTAGCGACGAGATGACTGTTCCGCTGATCGCCGTCAAGTTGTAGCGGGAAGGGCGGTTCGATTGGTCAAGAACACGCCGACAATAACCAGCGCTCCGCCAGCAAGGACGGCGCCACCGAGCCACTCGTCGAGCATCAGGGTACCGAGCAGGACGGCGAATACCGGGACCAGGTTGATGAATGCGGCGGATTTTGTCGTGCCGATACGTGCAATGCCTTCCGAATACCAGGTAAAGGCAAGTGCCGTTCCAAAAAGGCCGAGAAAAATGATGCTGCTCCAGCCGCGCCATGTTGTGGCACCGAGAACGAACAGGCTGCCGTTGATCAGGGCGGTGGCGGTCAGCATCAGCCAGCCGGTAAAACAGCCGCCAAAGGCCAAGGCCAGCGCCGAGAACTGTTTTGAGAAATGACGATTGATTAGAGTGTAGCTGGCCCAAGACACAACGCTCCCCATCAGCAGCCATTCGCCTAATCCAACCCCGCCGCCGAGCAATTGCCTCGGTTGCCCGCGAGTGACCACCAGCAGGCTGCCAAACAGGGCCAACACGATGCCGAGGACTTTTTTTGGCGACATCGGCAGACGGAATAATAGCCAGTCGGCAAGCGCAATCATGGCCGGGGTGAGGGCGACGACCAGCGCGCCACGACCAGCCTCGACCCGCTGCAGGCCATAAAGGAAAAAGACGTTGTAGAAAAAAACGCCGGAGAGTCCAAGTGCTGCCAACTTCAGCCATTGTCGCGCCGACCAGCGGAGCCAGCCTTCGCGAACGATCAGCAGCACGCCCAGCACGAGAGCGGCGACGAAGAAGCGCCAACTGGCGACCGCGAACGGAGCCGCTTCCTGTACGGCGACACGTCCAGCGACCCAGGTTCCACCCCAGAACAGGGCGGTCAGCAAGAGTTTGAGGTAGGTGGCGGGAGTGGCCTGTGGCATTTGGGGAGGCGGGCAAAAAAAGGGGAGTTTATAGCCATAGCCTTACACAACGCCAGTTTAAACTTGCCGACGATTCATGCAAAATGAATTATTTGTAAGTCTATGGTTTATAGCCTCCGGCGGTTTTACAATTGGCCGATGGCGTAAAATTGATTGCAACGTCCTTCAAGGGGAAAGTCTTGGTTGCCGAAGATGCGAAGCGTGCACATGCTGATCGAATGATTGCCGAGTCTGTTCGCAATCGTCAGACTCGCGAGCAGGGTTATCGCGAACAGGCACTGAAAATCTACCCGTGGATCTGCGGGCGCTGTGCCCGTGAGTTTGTTCGCGAAAATTTGCAGCAACTGACTGTGCATCATCGCGACCACAACCACGACAATAATCCAAAGGATGGCAGCAATTGGGAACTGCTCTGTCTGTATTGCCACGACAACGAGCATTCTCGAGAGTCAGACCACGATGCCGCGCGCCAGGCCGGAGTTGGCGAGAGCGGCAAGGCTCAGGTCAATCGGGCAAGTGCGCAGCCATTCGCCAATCTGAAAGACCTTCTCAAGCGAAGCGATCGCTAACTGCCGACCGATCGCTCTATATCTTTTACCATCGACCGACTTCTTAGTCGGCGTCTACAAGGGGGTGTTTCATGCTGGGATTAGGGGATTGGGGCGTCAGTCTGGCGTTTATCTTGACGCTGGGCTCGACCGCACTGTGTGTGGTGTATGGCTTTATTAACTGGAACAAGCCAAGTCCGGAAGAGGAAGTCGAGGAAATCGCTGAAGAAGAAGCGTGGGAAAAGGGAGAGCCTAAATGAACGCCACCGTTGTTGTCACCACGCTAGTTTATCTGGCCATTACGGCGGTACTCGGCTATCTCGGCTATATCCAGACTGCCAATGCCAAGGATTACCTGCTCGCCGGCCGCAAGGTTCATCCCGTCATCATGGCCGTCTCCTACGGGTCTACTTTTATCTCAACAGCAGCCATTGTCGGCTTTGGCGGTGCGGCGGCGGTTTTTGGCATGGGCATTCTATGGTTGACCGTGCTCAACATCTTCCTTGGCATATTCATCGCCTTCATCATCTTCGGCAAGCCTACGCGCCGCATGGGACACCAGCTTGACGCTCACACCTTCCCTGAGTTTCTCGGTAAGCGTTATGACTCAAAGTTTTTGCAAGTGGCCGCTGCCGCGCTGATTTTTATTGGCATGCCACTTTATGCCGGTGCGGTTATGCTTGGTGGCGTGAGCTTTCTGACCGTGGCGCTCGGCTTGTCGCAAAATATGGCTTTGCTGACCATCGTGATTATCGTCGGTTTTTACGTGATGATGGGCGGCATGAAAGGGGTGATGTATACCGACGCCTTTCAAGGCGCCATCATGGCTATCGGCATGACCCTCCTATTGTGGTATGCCTATAGTGGCTTGGGAGGCGTAGTTTCCGCGCACGAACAGTTGACCGCCATCGCCGACAAGGTGCCAGCAGCACTGGTCGCCAAGGGACACCGCGGATGGACGGCAATGCCTGAACTCTTTTCGCCGCTCTGGTGGACGTTGATTTCGACTGTCGTGATGGGTGTCGGTATCGGTGTGCTCGCTCAGCCGCAACTCGTTGTCCGCTTTATGACCGTGAAGAGCGACCGCGAATTGAACCGGGGCGTCGTCATCGGTGGCGTGTTTATCATGCTGATGACCGGCGTCGCTTTCGTCGTTGGTTCGCTGTCCAATGTATTCTTCATGAACGCCAGCGGCAAGATTGCCATCGCCGCCGCCGGATCGCCCGACAACGTTATCCCGCTCTTCATCAAAAACAACATGCCCGAATGGTACACGGCGGTGTTCATGATTACCCTGCTGGCGGCGGCCATGTCGACGCTGAGCTCGCAGTTCCACACCATGGGCTCGGCCATTGGTCACGACATCATGGAAAAAGGCATGGGAATGAAAGCCGAGAAGCCGGTTCGCATCATGCGCATAGCGATGCTGGCAGCGATTCTGATCAGCACGCTGACTGCCTACTTCCTGCCCAGTTTTTTCAAGGATGGCGCAACGATCATTGTCAACGGCACCGCACTCTTCTTCGGCCTGTGTGCCGGCAGTTTTCTGACAATTTATGCGCTGGGCTTGTACTGGAAGGGCGTAAGCAGGGCTGGAGCGCATGCCGGTTTCCTGAGCGGTCTGGTCGTCAGCGTCATCGTACTGTTTTTTGTTTTCGAGAAGGTATCCAAGCCGCTGGGGCTATCCAACATGATCTTCGGCGTTCCCTCGCTGGCCATCGGAAGCCCGCTCAAGGATATTGACCCACTGGTCTATGCTGTGCCGGTGTCGCTGCTATTCACCGTCGTTGTCAGCCTTTTTTCGAAAAAGCCGAGCGCCGCTCATCTGGCTGCGTGTTTTCCGGAGAGGTAAGCGGCGTTGGCAATTCATGACATCCGGGTGGGTCCGCAGTACTGACGCACCCCGGATCAACCCGAGCTTCGCCTGACGTGCGTGGATAGCAGGACGTGCCGTTTGGCCAGAAACAGGCACCCGCGATTCTGTTCGAGCCGATGATGGCGTCGAGCTTGTTGGCCAGGGCTGCGGGCGAGATCAGCCATGCGTCGGGCACCGACTCGAAGGGCGTGATGCCGCTAATGATGTTTTGTACACGGGCGGCGCAAAAGAACGGCAGGGTAGCGCCGGTTTTGTCGGCGCGTGCTTTGACCTGCATGAACCCTTCAGGTGACAGGGTAAAGCGATAGACTTTGACAACCGGACCGTCTTCCAGTTGAAAGCGCAGATAGTCTTGCAGGCTGCTGCCCGGCCAGTGCCGATCGAGTCGGCGCGTTCCTTCATAACTTCCCGCCGGGTCCAGCAAGCTGTCACCGGCAAACATCCCGGCATGGACCATTTTCGAATTGTCGTTGATCACGACGACGACTTCTTGCTCTCCTGGTTCCAGGATGTCAAGTTTTTCCGGGTAGCCATCGCCGATTTGTGGCGCAGGAGTGCGGGGGACGCTCGGGGCGTGAGTGCACGCGGCCAGTATTGCGATAAAGGCATAAGAGATAATGATCACCGCATAGCGGCGAGCGGGTCCTGCGGTCATCGGTCGTCCTTGCACTTTGCCTGATGTGTCCACTCTACCAGCCAACTTCTTCGATGACCTCATAAAGAGCCGGGCGTCGTATAATCGGCCACTTGCCCCATATCAAGAAACGTTACGATGACTGACGATATCAAGCCCCATCTCGCCGCATTGATGCGCACTGCGCTAGCGAGCGTCGTGCCTGATCAGGCGGACACCGCCATCTTGCTGGAGCGTCCGAAGCAGGCTGCGCATGGCGATTTCTCGTGCAATCTGGCAATGCAGCTTGCTCGCCCGATGAAACGCAATCCGCGCGAGTTGGCTCAACTGCTGCTCTCCGAGATTCCGAAATCACCTTTTATCGAGAAAACCGAGATTGCCGGAGCCGGCTTCATCAACTTCCATCTGCACGCTTCGGCCAAGCTGGCGGTAATCCGCAGCATTCTGACCCAGGCGGAGTCTTTCGGCAGGTCGACGCTAGGTGGCAACAAGAAGGTGCAGGTTGAATTCGTTTCGGCCAATCCGACTGGCCCCTTGCATGTCGGTCATGGGCGTGGCGCGGCCTACGGCGCCAGCCTTGCCAACTTGCTGGCCTACGCCGGCTGGGATGTGACGCGCGAATACTATGTCAATGATGCCGGTCGGCAGATGGATATTCTGGCGCTCTCTACCTGGCTTCGCTATCTCGATTTCTACGCCGAAACCTGTGGCAGCGCCCCTTTCCCGACCAACGCCTATCAGGGTGAATACGTGTTCAATATGGCCGAGCAGATGAAAATCGCGCACGGCGACAAGTTTGTCCGGACCGCTGCCGCCATTCTCCAGGGCACTCCGGGTCTGCCGGACGACGAACGCGCCGACGATGATGCCAAGGCCCAGCGTGAGACGCACCTCGATACATTGATCGGAAACGCCAAGAAGCTGCTCGGCGAAGACTGGAACTACGTACACAATCACGTGCTGACCGAGCAACTCGAAGACGGTCGCAGCGACCTCGAAGAGTTTGGCGTGCACTTTGATGTGTGGTTCTCGGAAAAATCCCTGTTCGATACCGGGCTCGTTAGCCGCTGTGTCGAACGACTTGCAAAAGCGGGCTACCTGTATGAGCAGGATGGCGCCAGGTGGTTCAAGTCGTCTGCCTTCGGCGACGAGAAGGACCGCGTCGTGCAACGAGACAACGGTCTTTACACTTACTTCGCTTCCGACATTGCCTACCACTTGAACAAGTGCGAACGTGGTTTTGAACGCATCATCAACATCTGGGGCGCCGACCATCACGGCTACATCCCGCGCGTCAAGGGCGCTTTGGCCGCACTCGGGTTGAATCCGGATGTCCTCGACGTGGCGCTGGTGCAGTTTGCCGTGCTTTACCGCAATGGCCAGAAGGCATCGATGTCGACCCGCTCCGGCGAGTTTGTTACCTTGCGCACATTGCGCGAGGAAGTCGGCAACGACGCCTGCCGCTTCTTCTATGTGTTGCGCAAGTCGGATCAACACCTCGACTTCGACCTCGATTTGGCCAAGAGCCAGACCAATGACAACCCGGTCTATTACATCCAGTACGCCCACGCTCGCGTTTGTTCCTTGCTCGCGCAGTGGGACGGTGAGCCGGACGTCCTCGTCAATGCCGACCTCGCCCGCCTCGACAATCCGCACGAACTGGCGATCGCCGGCAAGCTCAGTGAATTTCCAGAGATCATTGCTGCTGCTGCCAGTGAACTGGCGCCGCACCTGATCGCTTTCTATCTGAAGGATCTGGCCGCTGAATTCCACAGCTACTATAATGCCGAACGCATGCTGGTCGACGATGTCGCGGTGAAGAATGCCCGTATCGCTCTGGCAGCCGCAGTGCGCCAGGTTATCCGGAATGGCCTGGCAATTCTAGGCGTAAGTTGCCCGCCATCAATGTAAGCATTGAAGCAGAGAGAAATTCATGAGTCATGATATGAAACCCCGAAAAAGTGGTCGTGCCGGGTTAAGAAAGAAATCGGGGGGCGGCACACTGCTTGGCCTTTTCCTTGGCCTGGTCATTGGCGTGCTCGCGGCGTCGGGCGTTGTCTGGTATATCCACAAAACGCCAGCTCCTTTTAACAACAAGGGACAGCCTTCGCCGGCTCCAGCCGTTGCACCACCACAAGTTGGTGCGGTGCCGATGGCTCTGCCAGGCAAGCCAGGTGACCCGATTCCCCAAAATAGCGATAAACCTCGCTTTGATTTCTACAAGATTCTGCCCGGAAATGCCGAAGTCATCCCGGATCCCAAGCCGGGGGATACAAAACAGGCTGACGTGGTCAAAGGCAAGACCGAAAAGGAAAGCGCTCTCACGGAGCCGATCTATTTGCAGACCGGTTCTTTCCAGAATGCCGGTGACGCTGATGGTCAGAAAGCCAAGCTTGCGATGATGGGCGTTGAAGCTTCAGTTCAACAGGTCATGTTGCAGGAAAAAGTGTGGTACCGCGTTCGCCTGGGACCGTTCAAAAAAATCGATGACGTGAATAACATGCGCTCCGATCTTGCCAAGCAGGGCATCGAAGCTAACGTCGTAAAGAAAGACTGAGGAGACTGCATTGAAAAAATACCTGAACGGATGGCTCACCGCCGTCGCCTTCACCCTGTTCTCGCTGGCACTGCCGGCACAGGCCCAGTTGGTCGTTGGTCGCGACTATGTCGCTATCGAACCGGTACAAATGACTGATAATCCGGCCAAGATTGAGGTCATCGAATTTTTCTCCTACGCTTGCCCACATTGCAGCGATCTGAATCCGCATGCCACAAAATGGGCCGCCCAACTGCCGGCAGACGTTGTATTTAGGCGAATTCCGGTTGGCTTTAACAGCCCCTTCTATCAGAGCATGGCCAGACTTTATTACGCCCTGGAAGTTACGGGCGAATTGCCAAGGCTCGACGAGGCCGTCTTCAACGCTATCCACGAAAAGGGTCTGAAGTTGATTGACGATAAAAGCATCCTCGAGTGGGTTACTGCGCAGGGTGTTGATGCCAAGAAGTTTTCTGACGCCTACAACTCCTTTGGCGTAATCAGCAAGACCAAGCGCGCCGACCAGATGGCACAGGCGGCCAAGATTCGCGGTGTTCCTGCACTGGTTATTGACGGGCGCTATCTGGTGACCGGCCAGGACATAAAAACCCATGCCGATCTGCTGGCCTTGACCGACAAGCTAATCAATAAGACGCGCAGCGAACGCAGCCAGAAAAAGTAGGGGATCTGGCCGCGTGCGCTCAGCACCAATCGTCTTTATTACCGGCGCCTCTTCCGGCATCGGCAGTGCGCTGGCCAGCCACTATGCGCGACAGGGTGCGGTGCTTGGTCTGGCTGCTCGCCGTGGCGAGCAGCTCAAGGCAATCGCTGAAAAGCTCTACAGTGAAGGTGCGCAACAGGTGCGCTGTTATCCCCTTGATGTTACCGACGCCGCTGCACTACGGGCTGCGGCGGAGGACTTCATCGTGCCCCACGGCGCGCCCGACATCGTAATCGCCAATGCCGGGGTGTCTTCCGGCACTCTGACCGAATGCGCCGAAGACCTCGGGGTCATCCGGCGCATCTTCGAAATAAATGTCTATGGCATGGCCGCCACCTTCGCGCCCTTCATCGCAGCCATGCGTCAGGCGGCGACTGTCGGCAAGGCTGGACGCCTGGTCGGCATCGCCTCGGTTGCCGGCATTCGCGGCCTGCCTGGCGTCGAAGCCTACAGCGCCTCGAAAGCAGCAGCGATTACCTACCTTGAAAGCTTGCGTGTCGAAATGCGTGAGGCGGGCATCAAGGTCGTCACCATCGCTCCGGGTTACATTGAGACGCCAATGACCGAGATCAATCCCTACCGCATGCCCTTCCTGCTGTCTGCTGACGAAGCCGCCAGACGTTTCGCGCGCGCCATCGAACGCGGCACAAGCTACACCGTGATTCCCTGGCAGATGGGCATCGTCGCAAAAATCCTGCGCTTGCTGCCCAATGTGCTCTACGACAGCTTGTGCGCCAAAGCTCCGCGTAAGCCAAGGGGGCTCTGATTCGTGAATCAGACCGGGCGCAGATCAATCAATGCCGGTTGCGTATTCTCTTGATCGTCTGCAACTGGGCGACCGCTTGCGCCAGTTCCGCCTCAGCGGCAGCATAGCTGACATCGGCGTCGCGGTTCTTCAGTGCCTCTTCTGCGCGCCGCTTGGCTTCAATAGATTTTGCCTCGTCCAGATCGTGGGCACGAATCGCCGTGTCAGCCAGCAGGGTAATTAACGTCGGCTGCACTTCCAGCACGCCACCGGAAACATAGACGAGTTCGTACTCTTCGCGATCCGGGATTTTCAAACGCACCGTACCTGGCTTGATCCGGGTCAACAAGGGTGTGTGACGCGGATAGATGCCCAACTCACCGGCTTCGCCGGGAAACACCGCGAAGTCAGTCTCGCCGGAGAAAATAAGTTCCTCGGCACTGACAACGTCAACATGGACTCTGAGTGGCATGCTTTTTTTCCCCTATGCGGGTCGCGTGCCAGCCTGGAACACGACGCCGCTATGGATTGAGCTTAAAGGGTTTTGGCCTTCTCGAACACTTCCTCGATACCGCCGACCATGTAGAAGGCCTGCTCGGGAATGCTGTCACACTCGCCGTTGCAGATCATTTTGAAGCCCTTGATCGTTTCCTTGAGCGGAACGTACTTGCCCGGCGAACCTGTAAAAACTTCAGCCACGTGGAAAGGCTGCGACAGAAAACGCTGGATCTTGCGCGCACGATACACGGCCAGCTTGTCTTCCGGAGACAGCTCGTCCATGCCCAGGATGGCGATGATGTCGCGTAATTCCTTGTACTTTTGCAGCGTCATCTGTACCGCACGCGCCACCTGGTAGTGCTCTTCGCCAACGACTTGTGGATCAAGCTGGCGCGAGGTCGAATCCAGCGGATCAACCGCCGGGTAGATACCCAGCGAGGCGATGTCACGCGAAAGCACGACGGTCGAGTCAAGGTGCAGGAAGGTGGTTGCCGGAGACGGGTCGGTCAAGTCATCGGCGGGTACATAGACGGCCTGGATCGAGGTGATCGAGCCGACCTTGGTCGAGGTGATGCGCTCTTGCAGACGTCCCATTTCTTCAGCCAGGGTCGGCTGGTAGCCCACCGCCGACGGCATGCGGCCGAGCAGCGCCGAGACTTCAGTGCCGGCCAGCGTGTAGCGGTAGATATTATCGACGAAGAACAGGATGTCGCGGCCATCGTCACGGAAGCGTTCGGCCATCGTCAGACCGGTCAGCGCGACGCGCAGGCGATTGCCCGGTGGCTCGTTCATCTGGCCGAAGACCATCGCCACCTTGTCGAGAACGTTCGAATCCTTCATCTCGTGGTAGAAGTCGTTGCCTTCGCGGGTACGCTCGCCGACCCCGGCAAACACCGAGAGACCGGAGTGCTGCTTGGCGATGTTGTTGATCAGCTCCATCATGTTGACCGTCTTGCCAACCCCTGCGCCGCCAAACAGGCCGACCTTGCCGCCTTTGGCAAAGGGACAAACGAGGTCGATTACCTTGATCCCGGTTTCGAGCAGATCGACCGACGGTGACAGTTCGTCAAACTTTGGCGCCAACTGGTGAATGGCGCGACGCTCTTGCGTGGCAATTGGCCCGGCTTCGTCAATCGGCCGGCCAAGCACGTTCATGATTCGGCCAATCGTTGCGTCACCCACCGGAACCGAGATTCCGGCGCCGGTATTGTTGACCTTCATGCCGCGCCTCAAGCCGTCTGAAGAGCCCATGGCGATCGTGCGCACGACGCCATCACCGAGCTGCTGCTCGACCTCAAAGGTCAGATCCGCCTCGCAGCCGTTATGCTCTTCGGACTGGTCGAGCAGAAGTGCGTCGTAGATTCGGGGCATCGCATCGCGCGGGAACTGGATGTCCACCACGGCGCCGATACACTGAACAATGTTTCCTTGACTCATCGTCGTATCCTCAATCAATAAACTAGGTTCTCGTGGTCAGACAGCCGCTGCGCCACTGACAATTTCGGAAAGCTCTTTGGTGATTGCTGCCTGGCGGGCCTTGTTGTATACCAGCTTGAGTTCACCAATGACGTCCTTGGCGTTGTCAGAAGCTGACTTCATGGCCACCATGCGCGCGCTCTGCTCGGACGCCATATTCTCGGCGACTGCCTGGTACAGCAAAGCCTCGACGTAGCGTACCAGAAGGTCATCGATCACCGCCTGGGCATCCGGCTCGTAGATGTAGTCCCAGCGATTGCGGCTGTTGCTCCCGACCAGATCGCCGGACAACGGCAGCAACTGCTCAATAACCGGTTCCTGCTTCATGGTATTGACGAAACGGTTATAGGCAATATACAGGACGTCGATTTCACCCCGGATGTAGGCGTCGAGTTGAACCTTGGCCGGCCCAATAAGTTTTTCCAGATGCGGCGTATCGCCCAGAGCCACCACCTGCGACACCAGATTGGCGCCGCTGCGCATCATGAAGCCAAGCCCCTTGTTGCCGATGGCGGTGACCTGAAGCGTCTTGCCCTCGGCGTCCCACTCTTTCATTCGACTCAGAGCCAGACGCAGGATATTGGTATTCAGCCCCCCGCACAGCCCCTTGTCAGACGTTACGGTGATCAAACCGACGGCCTTCGCTTCCTCTCGCTTGAGCAGGAAAGGATGGCTGTAATCGGTCAGTGCATGGGACAGATTGCCGGCAACACGCCTGATTTTCTCGCCGTAGGGGCGGGCAGCGTGCATCCGATCTTGCGCCTTGCGCATTTTCGATGCGGCCACCATCTCCATGGCCTTGGTGATCTTGCGCGTACTTTCGACGCTCTTGATCTTGTTGCGTATTTCCTTGCCGCTCGCCATGGCAATCTCCTTGATCGATCAGGCCAGCGTGGCCTTGAACTCCTCGATCGCCTTGGTGAGCTCATGCTCAGCGTCAGCATCAAGTTCTTTGCTCGTCTCAATCTTGTTGATGAGGCCGGCGTATTTTTCCTTGACGAAGTCATGCATATGCTTCTCGACTTCAAGCGCTTTTTTTACCGCGACATCGTCGAAGAAGCCCTTGTTGACCGCGTGCAGGGTGATCGACATTGCGGCAATCGCCATCGGCGAATATTGCTGCTGTTTCATCAATTCGGTGACCAGACGGCCGCGCTCGAGTTGCTTGCGTGTCGCTTCGTCCAGATCCGATGCAAACTGCGCAAAGGCTGCCAGTTCGCGATACTGGGCGAGCGCCAGCCGCACGCCGCCACCGAGCTTCTTGATGACCTTGGTCTGAGCTGCGCCACCGACGCGCGACACCGAAATGCCGGCATCGATGGCGGGCCGGACACCGGAGTTGAAGAGGTCGGTGTCGAGGAATATCTGGCCGTCGGTAATCGAAATGACGTTGGTCGGGACGAAGGCCGAAACGTCGCCAGCTTGCGTTTCGATGATCGGCAGGGCAGTCAGCGAACCGGTCTTGCCCTTGACTTCGCCGTTGGTGAACTTCTCGACCCAGGCTTCAGAAACACGCGCGGCGCGCTCCAGCAGGCGGGAGTGCAGATAAAAGATGTCACCCGGATACGCTTCACGACCCGGCGGACGACGCAGCAGCAATGAGACCTGACGATAGGCCCAAGCCTGCTTGGTCAGATCGTCATAAATGATCAGCGCGTCCTGGCCGCGATCACGGAAGTATTCCCCCATCGTGCAGCCCGAATATGGGGCGATGTACTGCAACGCCGCCGATTCGGCAGCGGTTGCGGCGACGATGATGGTGTAATGCATCGCGCCGTGTTCTTCCAGACGGCGCAGGACGTTGGCGACAGTTGAGGCTTTTTGGCCGATCGCCACGTAAATGCAGATCAGGTCCTTGCCCTTTTGATTGATGATGGTATCAATGGCTACCGCGGTCTTACCGGTTTGACGGTCACCAATGATCAGTTCGCGTTGGCCGCGACCGATTGGAACCATCGCATCAATTGACTTCAGACCGGTCTGCACCGGTTGTGAAACCGATTTACGCCAGATGACGCCCGGAGCGACCTTTTCGATCTTGTCAGTCAGCTTGGCGTTGATCGGTCCCATGCCGTCAATCGGCTGGCCGAGCGAGTTGACCACACGCCCAAGCAACTCTGGCCCGACCGGAACTTCAAGGATGCGACCGGTTGTCTTGACGATATCGCCTTCGGTGATCTGTTCGTATTCGCCCAAAATCACTGCGCCCACCGAGTCACGCTCGAGGTTGAGCGCCATGCCGAAGGCGCCTCCCGGAAATTCGAGCATTTCACCCTGCATCACGTCAGCTAGGCCGTGCACCCGGCAAATGCCGTCAGTCACCGAGACGACGGTACCCTGTGTACGGGTTTGCGCGCCTACATCCAGATTCTGAATCTTGCTCTTGATCAGTTCACTGATCTCGGACGGATTCAATTGCATGAATTTCTCCTAATTCTTAAGCGCCGTGGCCATTGCCTCAAGCTTGCCGCGGACGGAAGCGTCGAGGACCTGGTCACCTACCGCCACCTTGATTCCACCAATCAGCGCGGCGTCCACCTCGACATGAGGCTGGAGTTTGCTGCCAAAATGGGCTTCAAGCTGGCTCGTCAGATTTTTCAGTTGTGCAGCGTCGAGAGGATAGGCGCTGGTAAGCACCGCGTCCTTGACTCCCTCTTCTGCGCTCTTGAGTTGCTCGTAGATTTCCTGGATTTGCGCCAGGACGTCGAGCCGTTCGTTCTCGGCCAGGATGCCAACAAAAGAGGCCAGTTCTTGGTTGCCGGCTTCACCGGAGAGTGAAACAAACAGATCAGCGACCTGCCCTGCGGAAAACTTCGGATTACCAACGACCCTGGTCATTTCGGCGTCTTGCGCGATGGCAGCAAGCCGCTGCAATCGATCCGACCAGGCCGCCAGCGCCTTACTTTCCAGCGCCAGGCGAAATACTGCCTGCGCATAGGGACGAGCGATGGTGACGGATTCAGCCATGAGCGTTACAGGTCCTGTTTGATCGAAGCTAACATGTCGGCATGCACCTTGGCATCGACCTCGCGGCGCAGAATCTTCTCGGCGCCAGCGACGGCCAGTTCGGCGACACGTTCACGCAGTGACTCTCGGACGCGGGCAGCTTCCTGCTCGATCTCAGCCTTGGCCCCGGCAACAACCTTGTCGGCTTCCAGCCTAGCCTGAACCGTGGCTGCCTCGATGATATGCAATGCGCGCTTTTCAGCCTGTGCCAGAACCTCAGCCACTTTTTCCTTACCCTCGCGCAGGGTTTCAGCCGAGCGTTTGGAGGCGAGATCCAGACTCTGCTTCCCACGTTCAGCAGCAGCGAGGCCATCGGCGATCTTTGTCGCGCGTTCGTCGAGCGCCTTCATGATGGGCGGCCACACGAACTTCATCGTGAACCACGCCAGAATGAAGAACACAACGATCTGGGCGACCAGAGTTGCGTTCAGATTCACGGTTATCTTCCCTCTGAAAGGTTGATGGGAGATGTCCGATTATTTGAGGACGAAGGGGTTGGCGAAGGCGAACATCATGGCGATACCGACGCCGATCAGGAAGGCCGCGTCAATCAGACCGGCCAGCATGAACATCTTGGTTTGCAGTTCGTTCATCAACTCGGGCTGGCGGGCGGAAGCTTCAATATACTTGCCACCCATCAGGCTGATGCCGATACAAGCCCCGATAGCACCCAGGCCGATGATCAGGCCGCAGGCCAGCGCTACATTACCCAGAACATGTTCCATAACCACTCCTTCAAATTGAGTTACTAAGTTAAAAACCAAAACGACAACAAATTATTTCGCCTAATGCCCTTCGTGCGCCTGGCCGATATACACCAGCGTCAGCATCATGAAGATAAAGGCTTGCAGCACGACAATAAAGATATGGAAAAGCGCCCACCCGGTACCGGCAATCACGTGACCGATCCATAACAGAGGTCCGGTCAGACCCGCCGATCCGCCATAGGCCGCACCCATCAGAGCGATCAGCATGAACAGCAGTTCGCCAGCGTACATGTTGCCGAACAGACGCATGCCATGCGAGACGGTCTTGGCCAGAAACTCAATCATCTGCATCAGAAAGTTCGGGATATAGAGCAGCGGATGGTTACCAAACGGGGCTGTAAAGAGTTCGTGCACCCAGCCGCCCAGGCCCTTGATCTTGATGTTGTACCAGAAGCAGAGAAGCAGCACGCTGACCGACATGCCGAGCGTTCCGTTCAGATCCGCCGTCGGCACTACGCGCAGGTAGGCGTGTGGATTCCCAGTCAGGGTCTGCCACATCCAAGGCAGCAGATCAACCGGCAGGAAGTCCATCGAGTTCATCAGGAACACCCAGACAAACACGGTCAGCGCCAGCGGTGCAACAAATTTACGCGACTGCTCGCTGTGCACAATCGACTTGGCCTGATTGGCCACCATCTCAATCAGAACTTCGAGGGCTGCTTGGCCACGTCCGGGAACGCCTGAAGTCACCTCCCTGACTACGCGCATCATCAGGAACAAGCCCAGCACGCCCATCAGGAGCGAAAAGAAAACGGTATCGAGGTTAATGATGCCAAAGTCAACAATCGATGACTGCACATGTCCGGTGGTATTCAACTGCGTTAGATGGTGGACGACGTATTCGCCAGCGTTGGGAGCGTTTGCCGCAGCTTCGTGACCAGTAACCATGATCAGGACTTTTTCCAAAAAGCTAAAAAACCTGCTTGCAAAGCAAGCCCCAGTCCGATCAGCATGGAAGGCCAGTGCAGATCGGCGTACTCTCTCACGATAAAAACCAGCAAACCAACTGTCGCAGCAATCTTGACGAATTCGCCGAGAAAAAAATTAGCCAGGTAGGATGCTCCGGGGCGATTAGCCGCGAGCTTCAGGCGCAAGGCAAACAAGAAGTTGGGGAGAGCACACGCCACCCCGCCCAGTGCTGCCGACACCGCCCCCCGCGTTCCTGCGAAGAAACCAGCTACTGACGCTGTAATTATTACCGCCCCTGCCTGCAGAAGGATAGCTCTGAACATGAGAAAGATGAAAAACAGTCCGCTGCAGGGTATCCGGTCTACTGTAAAACTTTCGATGGTTTATGTCAATTGAAATTGGCGCAGATTAGCGCATCCGTTGCAGGATTCCTTCCAACTGATCGAGATCGCCAAATTCAATCTGTATTTTTCCGGCACCCTTCCGGTTGGTGCGAATTTCCACCTGCGCTCCGAGAAAATCGGAAAGTTCCTCCTGCAAGCGCAGAACATCACGATCAGGTTTTTTGGCTTCAGGCTCTTTCGGAGTCTTTAGAGCCTGCTGAGCCAGCCGCTCAGCATCGCGTACCGACAGGCCCTTGTGTACCACGCGCTGGGCGAGCTGAATTTGCAGCGCGCCGGACAAAGGCAAGAGGGCGCGGGCATGACCCATGTCAATTTGCCCATGCATCAACAATTCCTGTACTGGTGTAGCCAGTTGCAATAGTCGCAGGAGATTCGACGCCGCTGGGCGCGAACGGCCCACGGCATCGGCCGCTTGCTGATGGGTCATTGAAAACTCATCAATCAGACGTTGCAAACCCTGTGCCTCTTCGAGCGGATTGAGATTTTCGCGTTGGATATTCTCGATTAGCGCCATGGCCAGCGCCGATTCATCCGGAATTTCGCGGATCAGGGTCGCCACCTCGGTCAGCCCGGCCATCTGGGCGGCACGCCAGCGACGTTCTCCGGCGACAATTTCAAACCGGTCTGCTAGATCGCCCAGTGGACGGACGAGGATGGGCTGCATCAGGCCTTGTACTCGAATCGAGGCGGCTAATTCTTCAAGCGAAGCGCTGTCCATCTGGGTGCGCGGCTGGTATTTCCCCGGTTGCAGTTGGCCCACCGGCAACGCACGTTGCTGTTCCTTGCCCTGCGTTTCGTTGCCAGCCAATAACGCATCAAGACCGCGGCCAAGCCCTTTCAGTTTCATTGTGTTGCTCCTTGTTCGGTCTCGGAAAGCGCGATTCCATCGCGTCGATCCAGCATTTCCTGCGCCAGTGCCATGTACGCCTGGGCGCCTTTGGAGACCCGATCAAAGGCAATCACCGGTTTGCCGTAGGATGGCGCTTCAGCCAGACGCACGTTACGCGGAATGATGGTGCAATAGACCTTGCTACCAAAGTGATTGACCAGTTCGCCCGAGACCTGCTGTGTCAGGGTTGAACGTGGATCAAACAGGGTCCGTAGCAACCCCTCGATTTCGAGTTTCGAATTGAGGTTGGCGCGTACTTTCTTGAGTGTGGCAACGAGATCGGTCAGCCCTTCCAGCGCGTAGTATTCGCACTGCATCGGGATCATCACCGCTTGCGCCGCGACCAGTCCGTTGACGGTCAACATGTTCAATGCCGGCGGGCAGTCCATCAGGATGAAATCATAGTCATTCAGCGCCGGAGCCAGGGCATCGCGCAGACGGTACTCACGGCCGTCCATCTCGATCAGGTCGACCTCGGCACCGGCCAGTTCACGATTGGCGGGAAGAATGTCAAAACCGAAATCGGTGTGAATCAACGCTTCGGCGAGCGTCGAGCGGCCGATCAGAATCTGGTACACAGTCGGTAGCGCCACGCGCTTGACGACGCCGCAACCGGTCGTGGCATTGCCCTGTGGGTCGAGGTCGATCATCAGCACGCGCTGCCCGAGGGCGGCCAGACAGGCGGACAGGTTGACCGCTGTCGTCGTTTTGCCAACGCCGCCCTTCTGGTTGGTCACTGCCAGTATTTTCACCAACTCAACTCTCCCCTTGACGCCGTGCGTCGCTACGACTCAAGACCACCAGGTGCCGCTCCCCGTCCACACCCGGCACCGCCAGTTGATGCACAGCATCGACTACGACAGTTTCCGGGAGGCGAACAATTTCAGCGTGCGGCCAGATCCCTTTCATGGCCAGCCAGCGCCCGTCGGCGCTGAGCAAATGCTGTGTCAGATCGACAAAGTCAGCCAGTTCGGAAAATGCTCGCGACGTAATCGCCACAAAGCCATGCAGCGGATGATACTGTTCGACTCGTCCGCAGTGAACGGAAATATTGGGCAAGGCCAATTCAATCACTGCTTGCCGCAGGAAAGCCGCCTTTTTCGAATTGCTGTCAACCAGGGTCACGCGCAAATCCGGATGGGCGATGGCCAGGGGAATCCCTGGCATGCCACCGCCGCTGCCGACATCAAGCAGGTGTCCCAAAGGAACAAAAGGCAGCACGGCCAGCGAATCGAGTAGGTGATGGCTAACCGCTTTGTCCTGTTCGCGCAGCGCGGTCAGGCTGTAGGTCTTGTTCCACTTGTAGAGCAGGGCCGCGTAGGCAAGTAGTTTTTCCTGCGCGGCCAGCGGCAGGACAAGGCCTAGGTCGCCCAGTCCCTGTTGAAGTAGCAGCGCTTGACTCATGCCGTCGTCCTGTGTGCCGCATCAAGGCCGCCGCGTTTGAGATGGACGAGCAATATTGAAATTGCCGCCGGCGTCATTCCCTGAATCCGCGAAGCCTGACCGATGGTCTCCGGTTGGTGGCGGATCAACTTCTGCTGAATCTCGATGGACAGGCCGCCAATCCGGCCATAGTCAATGGTCTCGGGCAGACGCGTCTCTTCACTGCCGAGATTCCTCGCTACCTCATCGGCCTGGCGGTCGATATAGCCCTGATATTTGGCCTGAATTTCGACCTGTTCGGCGACCAGGGGGTCGGCCACGCCGGCCTCAGTTTCGCCCGCTCTTTCATCTGCGCCCAAGCGTAGGCTGATCAGTGCCGAATAGTTCACGCCAGGTCGCCGCAACAGATCGTACAGCGTGTATTCGCGCTCAATTGGCTGGCCGAGCACGCGCGTCACGGCTTCGACCGATACTCTGGACGGGTGCACCCAGGTCGACTTCAGTCTTTCCTGTTCACGGGCGATTGCCTCGCGCTTGTCGCAGAAGGCCGCCCAGCGCGCCTCATCGACCAGACCCAGGCAGCGACCGTGCTCGGTCAGGCGCATGTCGGCGTTATCCTCGCGCAGGGAAAGACGGAATTCGGCACGGCTGGTAAACATCCGATAGGGCTCGGAAACTCCACGCGTGATCAGGTCGTCAACCAGGACGCCCAGATAGGCCTCGTCGCGCCGCGGCGTCCACGCCGCCTTGTCTTGCGCCTGCAAGGCGGCATTGGCACCGGCCAGCAGGCCCTGCGCAGCGGCTTCTTCATAGCCGGTCGTGCCGTTGATCTGCCCGGCGAAAAAGAGTCCACGTATGGCCTTGGTTTCAAACGATGCCTTGAGGCCGCACGGATCGAAATAATCATATTCGATGGCGTAGCCAGGGCGCAGAATGTGGCAGTTCTCAAGGCCGCGCATCGAACGCACAAGGGCTAGCTGCACGTCGAAAGGCAGGCTCGTTGAAATCCCGTTTGGGTAGATCTCGTGCGTCGTCAACCCCTCCGGTTCAAGGAAGACGTGGTGGCTGTTTTTGGCGGCAAAGCGATGAATCTTGTCTTCAATCGACGGGCAGTAGCGCGGCCCGGCACCTTCGATGACTCCGGTATACATTGGCGAACGGTCGAGGTTGGCGCGGATGATGTCGTGCGTCTGCTCATTGGTACTGGTGATCCAGCAGGGCAACTGCCGCGGATGGGCGCTGGCCTTGCCGATGAGCGAAAATACCGGCAGCGGACTGTCCGAGTGCTGCTCTTCCATCACCGAGAAATCGATCGTCTTGCCGTCCAGCCGCGGCGGCGTCCCCGTCTTCAGACGCCCGGCCGGCAATTGCAGCTCGCGCAGGCGTAAGGCCAGCGACAGCGAAGGCATATCGCCCATGCGGCCGCCAGAGGTATTCGATAGTCCAACGTGGATCAGGCCATTGAGAAAAGTTCCGGCGGTCAGCACCACGCTGCGCGCTGCAAAACGGACACCAAGCTGGGTCACCGCTCCGACCACAGCATCGCCCTCGACGATCAAATCGTCGCAGGCCTGGGCAAACAGGGTCAGGTTCGGCTGATTCTCAAGCCGGCTGCGGATGGCTTGGCGGTAAAGCACGCGATCAGCCTGCGCACGGGTCGCGCGCACGGCGGGCCCCTTGCTGGCGTTGAGGATGCGGAACTGGATACCGGCTTCGTCGGTAGCCGCAGCCATGGCGCCGCCGAGTGCGTCGACCTCTTTGACCAGATGCCCCTTGCCAATGCCGCCGATCGACGGGTTGCAACTCATCGCGCCCAGCGTATCGAGGCTGTGTGTCAGCAGCAGTGTTCTGGCGCCCATGCGTGCACTGGCGAGCGCGGCCTCGGTGCCGGCGTGGCCACCACCGACCACAATGACGTCGAAACGGTCAGGAAACTGCATAAGGAATCCGAGAAGTCCGGGAATGCTGTAGGGCTGCGGATTCTACGCCAATTCGCTGAAAAATAACAGGTTTCGGCTGCTTTTCGGCGTTGCTTTCTGCAGTGTCGTGATCGAGTCCGATACATGACACTGCACTTGTTGGGCGTCAGCGAGGGGCACAATTCTCAGGCAAGGCAAGCAAATGACTACTTGTCATCGCGGAGGAGACTGGTGCTTTCCCGCGTAGTAGGTTTATAGTACGCGGCGAAGACCCCGTGTCGTTTCAGCCGTGTCGTGTGCGGGGATAATAGCTGGAAAAACAGACGCGTTGGAAGGGGACAGTATGATGAAAACCGGAATTTTGCGGGGCGGCGCCCTTTTTGCCGTCACATTTGTTCTTGCCGCCTGCGGCCAAAGGGAGGTCAGCTACAAAGCGGATGTCCAGCCCATCCTCAAGCAGTACTGCCTGGAATGCCATGTCGAGGGTGGTGATGGCTACACGAAGAGCGGCCTGCTCATGACCAGTCATGAAAGCCTGATGAAAGGCACCAAGTTTGGCAGCATTATCAAGCCCGGAGACAGCCTGAGCAGTGTCCTCATCATGCTGGTCGAAGGCCGTGCCGATCCGTCGATTAAAATGCCCCACGGCAAGGCGTCCATGCCCCAGGACAAGATCGAGGTACTCAAGCAATGGGTAGTGCAGGGCGCCAGGAACAACTGAGGGCCACGCTTGACGAGTAAGCTGCGACGCCATGGCAGTTATTTTCTGCTTATTGGAATAAGCGCAGCCTTCGCCTCGTTCATGCAGGTGTAGGACCCCTAAAACATCAAAGGAGATACACATGAATACGTCCAAGTTGACACTTGCCCTGTTCTTGACCACCACCCTGGCCGTCTTTTTCGCCTACGAGGCACGCGCCGCCGCGCCAGTTGCGGTGTCCGGCGGCATGCTCACGGGCAGCAATGGCATGACGCTTTACACCTTCGATAAGGATGTTGCCGGCAAGAGTATGTGCAATGACGCCTGCGCAAGTAACTGGCCCCCACTTTTAGCCATGAGTGGTGATGCCGCCAGCGGCGATTACACCGTCATTACTCGTGATGATGGCAAGAAACAGTGGGCTTTGAAGGGTAAACCGCTCTATTACTGGGCCAAGGACCAGAAGCCGGGTGACAAGACTGGTGATGGCATTAATAGCGTCTGGCACGTCGCCAAGCCATAAGATTGCGTGGATAGCAGCGCGCTTCTGGCCGAAATTCCCCGCCTGCGCCGGTATGCGCGGGCGTTGCTTGGTGATCGCGCTGCGGCCGACGATCTGGTGCAGGACACGCTTGAGCGGGCCTGGCGTCAGTTAATGCAGTGGCAGGTCGGCAGCGACCTGCGTGCCTGGCTGTTCAGCATCATGCACAACCTGTGGGTTGATCAGTTGCGCCGTCCGGTGCTGCCCACACAGGCCATTGATGGGGAGGATTTCGAGGTGCCGACGCGCCCCACCCAGGCCGACGAGCGCGAGGTAAAGGATCTCGAGTCCGCGCTATGCTTGCTTCCCGATGAACAGCGTGAAGTGGTGCTGCTCGTTGCCCTGGAAGAAATGAGTTATACGGCAATTTCCGCAATGCTTGGCATACCGGCGGGTACCGTCATGTCGCGCCTTTCTCGCGGGCGTGAAAGGCTGCGTCTGATCATGGATGGTCAGCAGCCCCGGCTGAAAGTCGTGCGATGAGCAATCACTTGATCAGCGAAACTGACCTGCACGCCTACGTCGATGGCGCCCTGCCCGCAGCACGGTATGTCGAGTTGGAGAACTATTTTTCCGTGCAAGCGGACGATGCCGAGCGCGTAAGGGCTTACCTGGTCCAGAATCAGGCGGTCAAAGCCGTGTTCAGAGCGGTGCTCGACGAGCCATTACCGGAGAATTTGCACGCGCTGGCTTCACCACCAGCGCGTGCCATGCTCGCCCGGCCATTTCTGGCGCGCTGGTCGCTGCAACGTAGCGCGGCTGGGTTTGTAATCGCGCTGCTCGGCGGTGTCGCCGGCTGGCTGGCGCACGGCCAGGATTCCCCGCCGGAAAGCGTTGCCAGACTGACGCCTCTTCCCCGGCAGGCCGCTGTGGCGCATGCGGTGTTCAGCCCGGATGTGCGCCGTCCGGTCGAGGTGGATGCCGAACATGAAGACCAGCTCGTGGCCTGGCTTTCCAAACGCCTGGGTACGCCAGTACATCCGCCCAGGCTAGGCGAGCTCGGTTACGAACTGATCGGTGGCCGCCTGCTGCCTGGCAATACCGGTCCTGTCGCGCAATTCATGTATCACGACGGCAGCGGGCAACGGTTGACGCTCTACCTAAGCACCGAAAACGCCAGCAACCAGGAAAGCGCTTTCCGCTTCGCCCGGGAGGGCAAGGTCAATGTCTTTTACTGGATCGACGGCAAGTTTGGCTACGCCCTGTCGGCCAGCATCGACAAAGACGAACTGGCACGCGTCGCAAAAGTGGTCTACGAGCAGATCGAGCGCAAGTAGCCGCGCTGCGAATCGTTGTCGCATAAAATTGTTTTCTCGCCAAGCACCTTCATCGAGACCGTGGTGCGGGGCGTATGCTGTTCGGTACTATCAACGCACGATTTACATTGAGGAGAAGCGCTATGCAACACCCGTTAAAATTGTCCGTATTAAGCGTAGTCGTCGCAGCCGCAGCCGGTTTTGGCTCGGTAGTTGTTGCCGGGCAGGATGCACCGCCCAAGAAAATGGGATTTTTCGTAACCAGTGTCGGCTCAGGCAAGGGAGGTGATCTGGGTGGGCTGGCCGGCGCCGACAAACACTGTCAAGCGCTCGCGCAAGCGGTTGGCGCTGGCGGGCGAACCTGGCGCGCCTACTTGAGTACCAGCGCCTCGGGTGCAACGTCGGCGATCAATGCCCGCGATCGAATCGGTGCCGGTCCCTGGTATAACGCCAAAGGCGTACTGGTTGCGCGTAACGTCGATGAGTTGCACTTGGACAATAATCTCAATAAACAGACGGCGCTCACCGAGAAGGGCGATGTGGTCAATGGTCGGGGTGACACGCCGAACACGCATGACATGCTGACCGGTTCGGATTCGCATGGCCATGCCTTCCCGGGAGAGCTGGATACCACCTGCGGTAACTGGACGAAAAGCGGTGATGGCTCGGCACAGGTAGGCCATCACGACAGGACAGGGCTGGATGGCAAACCGCCCGCCAAATCGTGGAATCATTCGCATCCGTCACGCGGCTGCAGTGTCGATGCGCTGAAGAGTAGCGGCGGGGGTGGCTTGTTTTACTGCTTCGCCGCCAAATGAATCTGTGCCATGGCCGGTGGCTTATGCTACCGGCCTGGTTTTTTGTGCGATTTGGCCAAGCGGTCGTAGAGCACAACGTTGACCGTTGCGGCAAGATTCATGCAGCCAACAGTGGGGATATACACCACATCCGTACACCAGGCGCGGATCGTTTTGTCCAGGGTTCCGTCCTCCGGGCCAAAGATATAAAACGCCTGCTCGGGATGCGCGTATTCCGGCAGCGGTCTGGCGCCTTTGACCAGTTCCACGGCGACCGGGGTGCAGCCTAGCGGGATGATCTGTTGTAGGTCTTCAATGCCGATCAGCGGTATCTTTTGGAAAACCTTCTTGGTGTCGGTGACAAACTCCTTTGCGCGGTCATAACGAACACCGGTGTAGAACACTGTGTTGACGCCATAACAGCCTGCGGCGCGCAGTACCGAGCCGACATTCTCCGGTGTCTTGGGGTTGATGAGTCCGATACAGCAGAAACCTTTGCTCATGGCGCGTGGGCTCAAATGGTCAACGGCCATTGTACGGGTTTAATCGCTTTGTCTCTTTGTCTCCGCGCCGGATCAAGACCCACGCAATTGCGGTACTATGACGATCGCCCAATCCCGAAAAAATAGATTTCATGACCACGTTATTCGACCCGCTTGTACTTGGCGCCCTGACGGTACCCAATCGCATTTTCATGGCCCCCTTGACCCGTTGCCGGGCTGGCGCCGAGCATCTTCCGAATGCCATGATGGCCCAGTATTATGCCCAGCGTGCCAGTGCCGGACTGATCATTGCCGAAGCCACCATGGTCATTGAGGGCAACTCCTCGTTCTGGACGGAGCCTGGAATCTACTCTAACGCTCAGGTCGCTGGCTGGAAACTGACGACCGATGCCGTGCATGCGGCGGGTGGTCGTATATTTCTCCAGCTCTGGCATGGTGGGCGGGCTTGCCACCCACTGCTTAACGGCGATGCCCAGCCGGTGGCGCCCAGTCCTCTGGCCATAAACGGCGACGAGGTGCGCACACCGCAGGGTAAAAAGCCTTACGTCATTCCGCGCGAACTGCGTGATGATGAATTGCCCGGGATTGTCGCAGGCTTCAAAAAAGCTGCCGAAAATGCTCTGGCCGCGGGCTTTGACGGCGTTGAGGTGCATGGTGCAAACGGTTATCTACTCGATGAATTTCTGCGTGATGGTGCCAACCAGCGTGTCGGTCCTTATGGGGGAAGCCTTGAAAACCGGGCGCGACTGATGTTCGAAGTGATTGATGGGGTCAGCAGTGTGTGGGGTAGCGATCGGGTCGGTTTGCGCATTTCGCCGCTCAACAGCTACAACAGCATGATCGACAGTGATCCGATCGGCTTGTCCACCTGGCTTGCAGAACGGCTGAATGCCTTTGATCTGGCTTATCTCCATCTCATGCGTGGCGATTTCTTCCAGCAACAAAATGGTGATGTGGTGACCCCGGTTCGTGCGCATTATCAAGGGGTACTGATTGGCAATATGGGCTACACCGGTGACGAGGCGAGCGCCGCCATTGCACAGAGGAAAGTTGACGCCGTTGCCTTCGGCACCGGTTTCCTGGCCAATCCTGACCTGCCGGCCCGGATCAAGGGCGGTGCACCCCTGAATCAGCCACAGCCCGCCAGTTTTTATACTCCGGGGCCCGCTGGCTATACCGATTATCCGTTATGGCCGTGACTAGCCATCATGCCTTTGCAGCAACATGTAGGTACGGCCATGGAGCATCAGGCTCCTGAGGAGTTTGTGGTGGTCTGCCTGTGTGCCCAATGGTGCGGTACCTGCCGTGATTACATGGCGGGTTTCACTGGGCTGGCGGTGGAGTTTCCCGGAGTCCGCTTTCTCTGGTTGGATATTGAAGAACAGGCAGACGATCTGGGCGATCTGGACGTCGAAAATTTTCCGACACTATTGATCAGGCGCAGCGATTCGGTTCTTTTCTTCGGAACGATGCTGCCCCACTTGAGCTATTTGCGCAGGTTGATCGAGACGTTTCAAGAGCAGACGCCGGAGCAAAGCCGGGACTATGCATGGTCAAACCCGGAACGACGCAACTGGCAGGAAAATACGGATCTGCTTCGACTGGGTCGAGGGAAAGTTTTTGCATGATCCGGAAGGCCCGCCGCGCATGGAT
Organism: Propionivibrio sp.; assembly: GCF_029255185.1. Taxonomy (GTDB): domain Bacteria; phylum Pseudomonadota; class Gammaproteobacteria; order Burkholderiales; family Rhodocyclaceae; genus Propionivibrio. The sequence continues at coordinate 3,398 of NZ_JAPUVO010000134.1, read as the reverse complement.
GAAGCACTTCACTTCAGAGGGCAGAGCCGGGGGTTAGCGGCGAGTTTTGCGTTTGCCACTGCGTGCTTGCTGGCGCTGAAGAATTTTCTGCGCGGTCTTGTCAAGTTCAACGGGGTGCAACGCTTCGAGTGCGCCCAGGCGATCAGTCAAGTCCTTGAGCGTTGGCGGGAAGTCGCCGCCTTTACCGGCAAAGACAATTTTATTCTCGCCTTCATCGGCTTCGACGACGACTGCGTTTCCGTTAAACGAATCGCTGATTCTGGCGATATAACTGCCGTAACCGGTATCGTCGGCACAAAGGTTTACGACGAGAACGCCGCCCGGGCGCAGGGCGGCATGGCAATTGTCATAGAACATGGCGCTGCATAGTTGGCGCGGTTGCCCGTTGCGATCAAAACCATCAATCAGAAGGATGTCAAATGAGTTTTTTGAATTGCGCACGGCATCAGCGCCATCGGCACAGACCACCCGAAAACGTGCATCGTCTTCCGGAATGCCAAATTCCTTGCGCAGTGCGACTACTTCGGAGGAAATTTCAATCGCCGTGAAATCCGTTTCGGGTAAGCGAAGGTGACAATATTTGGCCAGCGATCCACCACCGAGCCCGATCATCGCGATACGCTTCGGCTTTGGCTGGAAAAGCAGAAAGCCCATCATTGTCCGCGTATAGTCGAGAATCAGGCGTTCTGGTTCGGCCTTGAGCATGCGGCTCTGAATGGTCGGAAAGTCGAAGTGTAGTGACAGCGCTCCGTTCTCTTCATGCAGGAGTGGCGTCTCAGGTGTGGGGGTGTTATGAAATGCCTTGAACATGAAGGTATTATCGCCTGTTGCGTTGCTTTGGCACGCTGCCAAGCTCAAAATGGACTTCTGTGCGCGCTGGCCCTGGCTTTTGCCGCGTCAGCCGACGAACTGCCTTCAGTGCAAACGGCCTTGGGTTCACCACAGTTGGGCGATTGTGTCGTTTTTCGTGAAGGCGGCAGCGGACGTATCCTCAAGACGCCGACCTACTGGCTGAAAGGTTCGATTGCCGCTATTTCACACGAGCGTCGTTTAGCGGGCCGTTGCCCGGAAATCGGCAAGCTGGCGTCGAACTATACGCGCGCAGACTGGGCGCGTGTCGCGGCGGCTACACCTTGTGTCGGGAACGATGCCGAGATTCGTGAGGTGGCGGTGCTGCGTATCCGTGTGGTCGTCGAGGCGTGGGAAACGCCGTGGTCGAATCAGCATGGAACGGTAGGCTGGCTGTTTCGCGGCCAGTTTCTCGAGCAGCCCCTGAAACAGGGAGGACTGATCGAAATGGACGCCACCTGGCTGGAGCACTGTGAACACGGTTCATGAACGCGCCCGTATCAGGACGATTTCTTGCCAGGTTTGGTCGTCGGTGCCGACGCCTCGTCCTGTTTCTCCATCGAATGCTGCATCTGCGTTTGTATCTGTTGCATCAGCGCCCACGGCCACACGGCCGACTCGTAAGGGTCTGGCGCTGGCGTATTAGTTTCGTTGGCAGCCTTGGCTGGTCCGGCGACAGGGGACGGCGCTGCCGGAGTCGGATCAGGCTTGATGCTGCCCATGGCGCGCACAGCATTGAGAGTGCTGCACTGCATTTCGAGGGTTTGAATGGTCATTTGTAGCATTGACAGGTTCATCTTCAGCCAGCCTTCGACCGCCTTGAGATCGACTAGCCGTTTTTCCAGTTCGTCGACGTCAAAGGTCGGAGTAACCATTCCGGGCAGCGAAAATCCCATTTTTCCCCAGAGATTCTGGGCGAATTCAAGCGGGTCGTTTGCAGAGTTGATTTTCGGCATGGCGTGACTCCTGTAATGGTGATGTCAGAGTACAGCTTCATCATAACGCCAATCTTGTTCGTCATCGTGGTCAAACTCATTGTTGTCGTCGGTTTGTTTAGCGGCGGTAGCAGTACAGCCGGGTTTGCCGGCCATCATCAACGGTGATGACGCTGCTGGCATCAAGCTCGGGAATAGGGAAGCTGTTGCTGATAAAAAGGCTTCCTGCGCTCATCTCACGTTGAATTTTTGACCATAATTTGGGCATCGGGGCCGGGGAGAGGAAAGCATAAACCACATCGTACTCGGCAAGGTTGGCGCGCCAGATGTTGCCCCAGCGCCAGTTGCAGTTAGCCAGTCTGGCCGTGCGCAGGTAGCCGATGAGCCAGGTGGCCGGCGCGTTTTCGATGCCACTGAGTTGCGCATCAGGCCGTGCCCTGGCGAGCGGGCGCAGCACGCTACCGATACCGGCCCCGAGGTCGATAAAGCGCAGGCCCGGACGCTCTGACAGGAGTTCGGCCAGGACGCTTGCTGTAGCATTGTTGGAAAGATAGAGCGGTATCTGGCCAGTGACTGCGCCGCGATAAAACAGCGATACCAGGATGAAAGCCAGCAAAAACCAGCCAGGATCGATCGCCAATTCGGCTATACCCCAAGCCAGCGGGGCGAAGAGTGTGTGGATCAATCGCCACCACCATGGCTGGTGGGTTAGGCTGGCGAGCAGCAGGGCAACGCCGCCGATGAGCAGGGCGGTTTCAGGCCAGGGCAGGGCTTCATTGCGGATTCCGAAATAGGGCCAGGCCAGCGAAAGAACGACGAATGCCGCAGCGCATTGCAAGGCCAGTTGTCGCAAATGCGGTCGGTTTTGCGCTTGCAGATCAGTGTCAGTTTCGGGTTCAGAGTTGGGAGAATGCAAGGCTGGACTCCAGTGATTTCGCGGTATTGTATCCGCTGTCGAACTGATAGGTTTGAGCGTCTATTCCATCAAAGCGAGAGAAATAATGTATATCGGCATGATTTCTGCTACAATATCGCCCGGCTCGAAAAAAACTGTTTGACAATCCTTTGTGGGGGCGTCAGAATTTTCTGTTCTGAGTTGGAGGGATACCCAAGCGGTCAACGGGATCAGACTGTAAATCTGACGGCTCTGCCTTCGAAGGTTCGAATCCTTCTCCCTCCACCGAGAATGCTGCTGTAAGTGGTCTTGTTGCTTGTTTTGCGGGTAAGTGGTTGCGCGGGTGTAGCTCAATGGTAGAGCTGAAGCCTTCCAAGCTTAAGACGAGGGTTCGATTCCCTTCACCCGCTCCACGCAGCAGTGTTGTGGCTGTGAAATTGGCAGGTAGGATGCCCATGTAGCTCAGTGGTAGAGCACTCCCTTGGTAAGGGAGAGGTCGGCAGTTCGATCCTGCCCATGGGCACCAGTGTTTATGATTACTGAAGGTTTTCTAACATTTAACGTATTGAGGTACCGGCAATGGCTAAGGCAAAATTCGAACGTACGAAGCCGCACGTAAACGTCGGCACGATTGGTCACGTTGACCATGGCAAGACCACCTTGACGGCGGCGATCACGACGATCCTGGCGAAGAAGTTTGGTGGAGAAGCCAAGGCCTA
>NZ_JAPUVO010000133.1 GCF_029255185.1 Propionivibrio sp. | reverse complement strand
GTGCTTATCCGGTTGTCTCCCAAATCCACTACCGGTAGTATGTTGAGCATCTGTGCCAACTTGGGATGGCCATGGTTATCGACGTGCTTGAACGAGACGATTTGCCGTTTCCCCGCTCGCTTCCCGAGTTTCAGCGACTGTTCCCGGACGAAGCGGCGTGCGCGGCCTACCTTGAACGCGCCCGATGGGACGCCGGGTTCGTTTGTGAGCAATGCGGCTCGTCCGGAGAGCCTTATCGCTTCGCCAATCGCCCCGGCGTTTGTCGGTGTCGTCATTGCAAACGGGACACGAGCCTCACTGCTGGCACGGTCATGGAACGCACTCACACACCGCTCCCGGTATGGTTCTGGGCAGCCTACTTGGTCGCCAGCCAGACGCCCGGCATGTCGGCCGTCCAGTTCCAACGGCAACTCGGACTGCCGCGCTACGAGACGGCTTTCCAAATTCTTCACAAACTGCGGGCCGGCATGGTGCGGCCCGACCAGGACCAAATTGGTGGCAACCCCGGAGAACACGTCGAAGCCGATGAAACCTACGTCGGCGGTCGTACTCGCGGCAAGGGCCGAGGCGTTCACGACATGGTTCTCGTCGCCGGTGCCGTCGAGGTTAAACAACGCAAGCCCGGTGGCAGCCTCAACAAGCGGAGGACTGGACGGTACGCAGGACGCGTTCGACTCGCTGTAGTGCCAGACCGAAGTGCCAAATCGTTGGGTGGCTTCATCGAGCACATCGTTGCGCCAGGCGCCACCATTGTTACCGATGACTGGAACGGCTACGCGACTCTTGGAAAACGGGGATATCTTCATACTGCCGTTGCTGAACGTGGCGACGTGCAAGTTGCCGAGACCTTCCTGCCCATCATTCACCTCGTGTTCTCCAATCTTAAAACATGGCTACGTGGCATTCACCACGGCGTCAGCCCGCAACACTTGCAAGCCTATCTCAACGAATTCACGTTCCGCTTCAACCGCCGCTTCTACCCATTCAACGCTTTCCGCTCCCTGCTGGGCATTGCTGGCGACGTCACTGCGCCAACCTATGCCGAACTATATGCAAAAAAATTACGTCCCACTACAGGTAGTAGGCATGGGAGCTAACCGGATAAGCACGAATCATTTTATGGAAAAGTGGTAACCACCGCCTTTTCACTGGCCCCGACCAATCGCCCAGACTATGGGTGCATCGGCCAGATACTTGCGCAAGGCGTGTGTCACCTGCTGCGCGTCCAGAGTGGCGATCTTTTTGTCATACTGCGCTAACCAGGCATAATCACGCCCGCTATACATCCCTTGCGCCAGGCTGGACGCATAGGAGCGCTCCTCACGCAGCGAGGTTTTTCGCTCATGCAGCCAAGCGCGCTTGGCGCGCTCGACTTCCGTAGCCGAAAAACCGTCTTTGAGCGCCCGCGCCAGTTCTTCCTTGAGGCTGCTCAGCGCAGCATCGGCCTTGTCGCTGGCCGCGCTGGCCTGGATTACCAGTTTGCTGCGTGGCTCGAAGTGGTTGCCTGACAAACTCGCGCCGGCGCTGTAGGCCAGTCCCTCGCGCTCGCGCAGTCGGGTCCAGATGCGGCTGTCGGCATCACCGCCGAGTACCTTGACGGCGATGCGCAAGGCCGGAAAATCTGCCGCGTCGTCAGTAATGCGCAGCAGAGTCGATCCGGCGATTGAGGCATTCGGTTTTTCTGGCATCGATACCTTGAGCGGTGTGGTGTCGACGACCAGCGGCGCGTCAATGTCGCGCACCCGATCGTAGGCAATTCGTGCCGTCGGCAGTTTGGCGACCTTGGCCCAGACCGCCTGCACGTCCTGCTCTGAGAAGGCGCCGACCATGGCCAGGCGAACCTGCGCCAGTCCGGAGAAGTCGGCGACGCAGGCGCTCGCCTGCGCGAAACTCACGGTACGGTATTCCGCCAGTTTTTGCTCAAGCGAGCGAGGTTGCAGCGGGTGCCCGGGCGGGTAATTGTCAAAGCGCAGACCGGCATCGCTGGCGGCAAGCTGCGCCGGATCCTTCAGACCCGCTTCCAGCTTGGCGATGGCAGCGGCCTTGAGGCGCTCGAATTCGCTTTGCGGCAGTGCTGGTGATGCCCACACGCCGAGCAGGATGTCCAGCGCGGCCTCAATGTTCCGGCGCGGCGCTTCAATGACGATGCCGCCAAGGCCCAACGACCACTGTGCCTGCAGCGCTTCGAGTTTGGCGCTTAACTGGTCGCGATCAAGACCTGCACCGCCATAGGCCATGAGTTGATCAGCGATGGCGCAGGCCGTCCGCCGGCCGCTCAGTGCCGACTCGTTCCCGTAGTCGTTATTGAGGTTCAACCAGGCCAGGCTGCCCTGGGTCTGACGCGAAATCAGCGCCGCCTTGGCCCGTGATCCGTCAAGGGGAATGGTGATGGTGGCTTTGGCCAAGTCGCTGGCCGAGTTCGGTAGTGGGTCCGCCAGCATGGCGATGGCCGGCCACTCCTTGCCCGAGACCAGTGCGGTGGCCGCGGCGAATTTCGGTAATTCCGGCGCCGTGTTGCCCTCACCGTGGCGTAGCAAGACGTCGCTGCGATTGATGCCGACCGCCCATTTCTTTAGAGCGGCATTGACTTCGTCACGATCGACGGTCTTGACCATGTCACGCTGCCAGAAGTACAGGCGCCAGTCGCCGGAGACTTCGGCTTGCGACAGGAGCGAGGCGAGCATTTCGTGTGCATTTTCCATTCGTTCGTAGGCATTGAGCTCTGTTAGTCGGGCGCGTTCCAGTTGCTCCTGGCTGACGCCCCCGGCCGCAGCGCTTTCGATGTGCTCGCGCAACGCACGTGAGATGAGCTCGGCGTCCGCTTCCTGGCCAGCCGTGGCGGTCGCGATCAACAGGCTGTAGTCAGTCTGCATATGCGTTCCACATGACACGGCGACGGCAATCCGCCGTTCCAGAACCAGGTCTTTGCGCAGGCTGCCCCAGTCTTCGTCGCAGATGGCGCTGATGCCCAGGTCAAAGGCGTAGGTCTGCCGTTCGTTCATGCCGGGCAGTTTCCAGGCGCTGGCGGCCATGGTTTTGCCGGCCGGTAGAATGAGTTCGCTGCGATTAGTCGTAGCCCGTGGTTCTTCGCGGGTCCAACTGCTGATTTTTGGGCCTGACGGATTGCGTGCGTGCGCAAATAGCCGGCTGGCCAGCGCCAGGACTCGCTGCGGGTCGAAATTGCCAGAGACGATCAGTGCCGCGTTGTCGGGGCGATAGTGTTTTCGGTGGAAAGCCTGCAAGGCGCTGAAGGGGGCGTCCTCAATGTCGCTGCGCGCACCGATGGTCGGTCGCGAATAGCCGTGCCAGAAGTAGCTCTGACGCTGCAAGGCGCGCATCACCAGGCTGCCGGGGTCATTATCACTACGTTCCAACTCATTGCGCACGACGCTCATCTCGCTCGCCAGATGCTCTTTTGTGAAGCTGGCCCGGATGAAGCGATCGGCTTCGATGCGAATGGCCTCATCAATTTTTTCGGGCTCGGCGGCAACGGTTTCGAAGAAATTGGTGCGGTCGGCGTTGGTGGTGCCGTTCCAGTTTGCACCGAGAGCGGTGAGGTCGCTCTTCAGATCGGCGCGCCTACCAGCGCTTTTGAACAGCATGTGCTCGAGCAGGTGCGCCATGCCTGTTTCACCGTAGCCTTCGAGCTTGCTGCCCGTCTTGATAAGCAACTCGATGCGGGCGTTGGCGGCTGACGGAAATGGCGCGAGGATAATCTTGAACCCGTTCGGCAGGACATAGGCCGAAAAACCGGCGGCGTGCGCGTCGAGGCGGGCCAGGCCCGCCGGCTGGGCGACAGAGGGAAGGCATTGAACGCATATCGCGACAAGCAAAACGAGGGCATAACGAAAATGGGTCATGGTGGTGGGGGCTTGCTTGCAATTAGTTGGGCTCAGAGGCTGTGAATTATCAGACAAACGAACTAGACCCCGGCGTTCGCCGGGGTGACCATGGCTCGTGCTCAACCCCCGAGCTCGCTAACGCGAACGGATACGGTCAGCGCCGGACGCTGTCCGGCCGGACCGACGAAGCTGCCGGAAACCGGGGGTACTGTTTCAGGGTGGCGCGCCACGGCAACCGGGATATGCTGGTTGCCGGTGATCAGGCCGCTGGTCGGATCGAAGCCCTTCCAGCCCGGGCCAGGCAGATAGACCTCGGACCAGGCGTGAGTCGTGGCATTGCCGGTTTCGTTATCGGGCATGTGCAGGTAGCCGCTGACAAAACGGCTGGCCAGTCCCATATAACGGCAAGCCTCCATGAATAATGCGGCAAAGTCGCGGCATGAACCGCTGTTCAGGCGCAGTGTCTGGGCGGGGGATTGAACGCCCTCCTCCTCGCGGATCTGATAGGTGAACGTGTTGGCGATTTCGCAGTTTAATTGTGAGAGCAGGGTGAAAGTCTCGATCGGACGCTGTAGCAGACCGAGGCCATCGAGCCAGTCGTGCAGCGCCGGACGGTCATCGACATAGACGCTTTGCTCGAAAGGCGCGAGATCGGGCTGCTCGCCGACGGCGTAGGCGAAGGGGCAGTTAACCGCGTAATCCTCCATCAAAAAATCGAGCGGGGCATCGTCATAAACTGCGATGTCTACCTCGCTAAGCACGTGCAAGGAGGTGGACGGTTCGCTGAAACTGACCATCGCTACCGAATTGCCGAGCGCATCCCGATACCAGCGGATGGCGTGCGCCGGAGCGATGTCGAGCGTCGAGGCTTCGATTCTCAGGCTGTGGCTTTCAAGAGGACGCAGGCGCAGGCGATGCGGTAGCAGGGATACCGCAGCCGGGAACCGGTATTCGGTCACGTGAGAGATGTTAAGACGTCGCATGTTTGATCCACCATTCCTAATTGCCAGTAGCCTTGGAGTATAAGGCCTATTACTAAGCTGACTGAAAGCCGCCAATCTTTTGTATCATTGCGCCTTCAACACTCTGGCTGGCCGGACAAGGGACAAGGCGCGTCTTTTGCCAACGGCTGGCCAGGCCCTTTGCACTGGAGCCTGCTGTGTCAATTCAAGTTGCCCTCAATCACGTTACCCATTATCGCTACGATCGCCTGGTCGCTCTCTCGCCGCAGGTCGTGCGCCTGCGTCCGGCGCCGCACTCGCGCACGCCAATCCTTAGCTATTCGCTAAAGGTTACGCCGGCCGAACACTTTATCAACTGGCAGCAGGATCCGCAGGGCAACTACTTGGCGCGGCTGGTCTTCCCGGAGAAAACGCGCGAATTTCGGGTTGAAGTCGATCTGGTCGCCGAGATGTCGGTGATCAATCCCTTCGATTTCTTTCCTGAGCCTTACGCCGAGAAGTTTCCGTTCAAGTACGAGGCCGAGCAGCGCAATGAGTTGCTACCTTATCTGCATACCCTGCCATTGACCCCGAAAGTGGGCGAATTTATTGCCACGATCCCGAGAAAGCCGATGCCCAGCGTCGATTTCCTGGTCGATATCAACCAGCGTGTGCAACATGTCGTCGGTTACGTCATCCGTCTCGAACCCGGCGTGCAAAGTCCGGAGGAGACCCTGACCCTGGGCAGTGGCTCGTGCCGCGACTCGGCCTGGCTGCTGGTCCAGGTGCTGCGCCATCTCGGTTTGGCCGCACGCTTTGTGTCGGGTTATCTGATCCAGTTGGTGCCGGACATCAAGTCGCTCGACGGACCGTCCGGCACCGACGTTGACTTTACCGACCTGCACGCCTGGTGCGAAGTTTATCTGCCCGGCGCCGGCTGGGTCGGCCTCGATCCGACCTCCGGCTTGTTCGCTGGCGAAGGGCATATCCCGGTGGCCTGTTCGCCGCAGCCGTCTTCGGCCTCACCAATTAGCGGTTTTACCTCAAAGTGCGAATGCGAGTTCGGGCACAGCATGAGTATCGAGCGGGTCTGGGAAGCGCCGCGCGTCACCAAACCCTATAGCGAGGAGCAATGGTCGCTGATTGAAACGCTCGGCCATCGCATCGACGCCGATCTGAAGCGCGGTGACGTGCGTCTGACCATGGGCGGAGAGCCGACTTTCGTTTCGATCGACGACCCGGACGGCGCCGAATGGAGCACCGAGGCCATGGGGCCGACCAAGCGCATCCTCGCCGCTGAAGTTTTCCATCGCTTGCGCGAGAAATACGCGCCGCAGGGCCTCGTGCACTTCGGTCAGGGCAAGTGGTATCCCGGCGAGCAATTGCCGCGCTGGTCGCTCAACTGTTTCTGGCGGCGCGACGGGCAGCCGGTGTGGAGCGACCCGGCGCTGTGCGCCAACGAAAAGCAGAGCTATGGCGCTGATGCGGCGTTGGCGGGGCGCTTTCTGTACAGTCTGGCTGAGCGTCTTGGCCTTGACAGGAAATACGTCTTTCCGGCCTACGAGGATGCCTTCTATTATTTGTGGCGCGAACACCGCTTGCCAATCAACGTCGACCCACACGATGCGCGCCTCGACGATCCGCTCGAACGCGCCCGTCTGGCGGCGATTTTCGGCCAGGGACTGGATAAAGTCATCGGCTACGTCCTGCCGGTGATGCGCCATCCAAAGCTGGCGAAGCGCTGGCAAACCAGCCCGTGGTTCCTGCGCGGCGAACGTTGTTTTCTGGTGCCCGGCGATTCGCCGGTCGGTTACCGTCTGCCGCTCGATTCGCAGCCCTGGGTGGCCAAGAGCGATTACCCCTACACCCACGCACCCGACCCGACACAAAACTTCGAAGCGCTACCGGCCCATGCTGACCTTCAAGAGCAGCATGCCGAAAGCTCCGACTTGCCCACTGCCGAGCCAGCCGCGCCGACCGCCGATCACCCGCCGAAGAAACATGAGTCGGCGGCAGAGGTCACGCGCACGGCGATTTCAGCTCAGGCGCGCAATGGCCTGCTCTACATCTTCATGCCGCCGACCGATCGTCTGGACGACTATCTCGAACTCGTCGCCGCCGTCGAGGCCACCGCCAAAGCCCTGGCCACGCCGGTCCTGCTCGAAGGCTACGAGCCTCCGTCCGACCCGCGCCTGACCAACTTCCGCGTCACCCCCGACCCCGGCGTCATCGAAGTCAACATTCAGCCCTGCGCCAGTTGGGATGAGCTGGTCGAGCGCACGACGCATCTCTACGAGGTGGCGCACCTGTCACGCCTGACCTCCGAGAAGTTCATGCTCGACGGTCGCCATACCGGCACCGGTGGCGGCAATCACTTCGTTTTCGGCGCGCTGACGGCGCTCGATTCGCCTTTCCTGCGCCGCCCTGACCTACTGCGCAGTCTGATCAGCTACTGGCATAACCATCCGTCGCTGTCCTACCTCTTCTCCGGTCTGTTTATCGGCCCGACCAGCCAGGCGCCGCGCGTTGATGAGGCGCGCAACGATTCGGTCTATGAGCTGGAAATCGCTTTTAGCCAGTTTCCGCAAGCGGACGAAGAGGTGGCCCCGTGGCTGATCGATCGCCTGCTGCGCAACCTGCTGATCGACGCCACCGGCAATACGCACCGTGCCGAGTTCTGCATTGACAAGCTCTACTCGCCTGATGGCCCGAGTGGCCGACTGGGTCTACTCGAAATGCGCGCCTTCGAGATGCCGCCGCACGCGCGCATGTCGCTGGCCCAGCAACTGCTGCTGCGGGCACTGATCGCCCGTTTCTGGAAGCAACCCTATGCACCCGAGCGGCTGATGCGCTGGGGCACCGAACTGCACGATCGCTTCATGCTGCCGCACTTCGTCAAGCAGGATTTTGACGACGTCATCGACGAACTGCGCGCGGCCGGTTACGCTCTTGAGAGTGACTGGTTTGCACCGCATTTCGAATTCCGCTTCCCGGTGCACGGCGGTTTTGTGGCTCAGGGCATCTCCTTTGAGCTGCGTCACGCCCTTGAACCCTGGCACGTGATGGGCGAAGAGGGCTCGGTCGGCGGCACTGTGCGCTATGTCGATGCCTCGTGCGAGCGCGTGCAGGTCAAAGTGAACGGCATGGCCGGCGACCGTTATGTCCTGACCTGCAATGGCAAGGCCGTGCCGCTGCAGCCGACCGGCAAGGTTGGCGAATTCGTCGCCGGCGTGCGTTACCGGGCCTGGCTGCCGGAGTCGGCGCTGCACCCGACCATTGGCATCCATGCACCACTCGTCTTCGATCTCGTCGACACCTGGATGAAACGCTCGCTGGGTGGTTGCCAGTACCACGTTGAACATCCCGGCGGACGCAACCCCGAACGCTATCCGGTCAATGCCAACGAGGCCGAAGGCCGTCGTCTGGCGCGCTTCACCGCCTTGGGACATAGTCCGGGGACGATCAATATCCCGCTCTCGCCACGCAACGCCAACTTCCCGTTTACGCTAGACTTGCGGCAATTTTGAAACTTGCGCGCTGGGAAAAATTGCGAACCACCAAGTCACCAAGACACAAAGACGACCGAAGGAAGTGCAGAGCGCACCAAGAAATTCAAATCTTTGTGCACCTTGGTGTCTTGGTGACTTGGTGGGGAATCTTTTTCAACGGCCTTCGACCTACTAGTACCCAGCACCCCTTGCCCGATGCCGCGTAGCCTGCTTTCGATGTATCAGAGAAAGACCGATCGTTTCGACGAGATGATCGCAGCGAACGGTGAAGTACGCCCGTCGTGGCAGTCTTTTTTTGACCACCTCAACGCGGCAACGCCGGAGCAGATGCGCCACCGGCTCAGTTACGTGCGCCAGCGCATTCTGGAAAACGGCGTCACCTACAACGTCTACGCCGACCCCGAAGGAACCGACCGGCCATGGGAACTTGATCCGCTGCCGCTGATCCTGTCTGCTGGCGAATGGCATGAGATTTCCAGCGCCATCACGCAGCGTGCGCGCCTGCTCAACGCCGTGCTTGGCGATCTCTATGGCGCGCAGACGCTGATCAAGGATGGCACCCTGCCGCCAGCGCTGGTCTATGGTCACAATGGGTTTCTCTGGCCCTGCCAGGGCATCACCCCACCCGGCGATAGCTGGCTGCACCTTTATGCCGCCGACCTGGCGCGCTCGCCAGACGGCCGCTGGTGGGTGATTGCCGACCGCACCCAGGCGCCGTCGGGCGCGGGGTACGCGCTGGAAAACCGGATCATTGTTTCGCGCGTATTCCCTGAGCAGTTCCGCGATCTGGGCGTGCAGCATCTGGCCGACTTCTTTCGTGCACTGCAAGACAACCTGGCGCACCTGGCGCCGCATGAGAACGAGCCGCCGCTGATCGTCTTGCTGACGCCGGGACCGTACAACGAAACCTATTTCGAACACGCCTATCTGGCGCGTTATCTCGGTTATCCGCTGGTCGAAGGCCAGGATTTGACGGTGCGCGGCGATTGCGTCTATCTCAGAACACTGACCGGACTGCGCCGCGTGCATGCGATCCTGCGCCGGCTTGACGACGATTACTGCGACCCGCTTGAACTGCGCGGCGATTCGGCACTCGGCGTTCCCGGCCTGTTGCAGGCCGTGCGCGCCGGCAAGGTGCTGGTCGCCAACGCGCTCGGCAGCGGACTACTCGAATCGGCGGCGCTGCCGGGTTTCCTGCCCGGCGCTTGCGAAAAACTACTCGGTGAAACGCTGGCTATGCCGTCGGTCGGCACCTGGTGGTGTGGCGAACCGGCGGCGCTTGAGTTTGCCATCGAAAATCTCGACCAACTGGTTATCAAGGGATCCTTCCCCTCGCAGCGCATGGACCCGATTTTTGGCAGCGAACTGGTGGGGGCGTCGCGCGAAGAATTGATCGCCCGCCTGCGCGCCCGCCCGCAGGCCTATGTCGCGCAAGAGCTCGTTGATTTTTCGCAGGCCCCGGCGTGGAGCACGAAACATGACCGTCGACTGCTGCCGCGTGGCGTTGCCCTGCGCGTTTATGTCGCCGCGACGCCAGCGGGCTACGTGGTGATGCCGGGCGGGCTGACACGCGTCACGGCGGCGACCAATGCGCGCTATATTTCGATGCAGCGCGGCGGATCGAGCAAGGACACCTGGGTCCTTAGCGAGCAGGCGGTCAGCACCTTCAGCCTCCTTAAAAAGCTGGTCGGCAAAACCGACCTGATCCGTAGTGGCAGCAATCTATCCTCGCGGGTCGTTGAAAACCTCTACTGGTTCGGCCGTTACGCCGAACGCTGCGACGATGCGGCGCGGATCCTGCGCGTCGGATTGTCACGGCTGGTCGACGCCGGTGCTGACGCCATCCCGGCGCTGATTTCAGCGCTCGACCTGTGCCGTTCGCTCAAACTCTTGCCCGAGGCCGATAGCAAAGCGGGCGTCAAAGCGATTGAAGCGAGCAGCGCCGAGCAGCGTTCCGAACTCGAAGCGCTGTTGCTTGACGCCATCTGCGATAGCGAGTGGGAAGACAGCATCGCCGGCAACATCCGTCGCCTGCTGTGGGTCGGCACCCAGGTGCGCGAGCGCTTCTCGCTCGACAACTGGCACGCCCTGAACCGCTTGCAACTTCAGTTGCAGCGCTATAGTAAGGTACGGCCCGAGATCAGCGACGCACTCGCCTTCCTCGATCAAATGCTGCTGGCTTCATCGTCGCTGGCTGGATTTGCCATGGACAACATGACGCGCGACGATGGCTGGCGCTTTCTGATCATCGGCCGCCGCCTTGAACGTCTGATTTTCCTGTCCGATGCCATCAGTCAGTTTCTGCGTCTTGACTCGACGCGCGCAGCCGGCAGCATCGAATGGCTGCTCGAACTGACCGACAGCATCATTACCTACCGTTCGCGTTATATGGCTCAGCCCGAGTTGCTGCCGGCGATCGACCTGATCGTTTTCGACGACGCCAATCCGCATGCCGTTATTTTTCAGTTGCAGAACCTGATCCGCTATCTCACGCGTCTGACTAGAGCGCTTGACGACACGCAGGATGACGTGCTGCGTCCCGCCCTTGCCCGCTTGCAGTCCTTTGACCTGGGCCTCCTGGAAGGACTTGATTTTAGCCAGTGCCGCAACTGCGATCCCTGTCTCGAACTGGCCAACGCGCTCAACGGAATTTCTCTCGCCTCAGCGACGCTTTCGGACCGTCTGGCGATGCGCTATTTCACCCATATCGGCGATGTCGGCCGGCAGACTCTGACGGCGTAATTGGCCCATGAATTTGATTGCCGCCCGCTACCATGTGGTTCACGAAACGACCTACAGCTACGAAAGCCCGGTCTCGCTCTCACGCCAGCATCTGCACCTGACACCGCGCGATTGTCCGTGGCAAAGCTGCCTTGCGCACCAGATCAGCATCGATCCCGAACCCACCCACTCCCGCTCGCGTCCTGACTGCTTCGGCAATCCAGTCAGGCAATTCGATATCGAAGCGCCGCACAGCCGTCTCACCGTATGCGCCGAAAGCACCATCGAAGTCCGGCCGCACCTGCCGATGGGGCTGGATGGCCAGGCCGAAACCGGTTTTCAGTCAGACTGGCTCGCCGCTTCGCCGTCCTGGGAAGAGGTCAGCAGCATGCTCGCCTACGGCGCCGCCCCGGTACGGCTTGAAGCCAACCGCTTTTTGTTTGAATCACCCTACGTGCGCGTCAAGCGTGAGTTCTCGGCCTACGCCAGACCCAGCTTTACACCGTTGCGCCCACTGCTTTGCGCCGTCCAGGATCTGATGCGCCGTATCCATGACGAATTCGAGTTCGACCCGGCGGCAACGACGGTCGCCACGCCGGTACTTAAGATTCTGGAGGACAAGCACGGTGTTTGTCAGGACTTCGCGCACCTGATGCTGGCCTGCCTGCGTTCGCTTGGCCTGGCCGCACGTTATGTCAGTGGCTATCTGCTGACGCACCCGCCGCCTGGTCAGCCGCGCCTGGTTGGCGCTGATGCCTCGCACGCCTGGATTTCGGTGTATTGCCCAAGCGCCGAAGGGGGTGGCTGGGTCGACTTCGACCCGACCAACAACCTGCTGCCCGACACGCAACACATCACTTTGGCCTGGGGCCGTGATTTCGGCGACGTTTCACCCTTGCGCGGCGTCATCCTCGGCGGCGACGCGCACGAGCTCGACGTCGCGGTGACCGTCACGCCGCTGGAGAATGGGGTCTGGCAAAGTTCGGGTTGACCTGTTCCGAGGCGCCAACGTTGCCACGAACCTCAGGCGGCAGCGCGATGAAAAACGCGAATTCGAGGCGTGATCTTTTCTTGAAGGGTACAAGCGGTCACGCGCATGTCGTACTCCGTTTGCAGGTTCAGCCAGAAGCGAGGCTCCATGCCGAAAAACAGACCCAGGCGCAGCGCCGTATCGGCGGTAATCGGGCGCGAACCGTGCACTAGTTCGCTGATGCGACTGGGGGAGACGTCGATGTCGGCTGCAAGCTGACGGGCCGCAATTCCCGTCGGCTTCATAAGGTCTTCCAGCAGAATTTCGCCGGGGTGGATTTCGTCGAGCAGTTTAGTCATGTTCAATTCCTAGTGGTAGTCCTCAATTTCAACCTGATGCGCCCTGTTACACAAGCGTCTCATTTGTCGGACAGCATAAGATAAAATCCTACGCTTTAAGCGTTGCACAATCGCCATGACCGCACGCCTGCGTGAAATCCCGTACAACTATACGTCCTACTCCGACCGCGAAATCGTCATTCGTTTGCTGGGTGCGGAGAACTGGGCAATCCTTGACGACCTCCGCAGCCAGCGCGTTACCGGGCGTTCGGCGCGAATGCTTTATGAGGTTCTCGGCGACATCTGGGTCGTTCAGCGCAATCCTTACCTGGAGGACGATCTGCTTGCTAACCGCCAGCGTCGCGAGGCGCTGGTGCAGGCGCTGCGCCACCGCCTTGAGGAAATCGACAAACGGCGGCAAGGCAATGAGCAGGTGCTCAGTTTGTATGTTGCGGCACAAGCGGCGGTCGATGCCTTCGAACGCCATTTCGACGACACCGCCGCGTTGCGCGGCCGGGTATTGAAAACACTGATCAGGCATACCCGACGGGACAATATCGCTTTCGATGGCCTGGCCAGGGTTTCTCACGTGACCGACGCCACCGACTGGCGTGTCGACTATCCCTTTGTCGTTCTCTACCCTGATAACGAAGAGGAAATGGCGCCGCTGGTGCGCGGCTGCATCGAACTTGGCCTGACCATCATTCCGCGTGGCGGCGGGACCGGCTACACCGGCAGCGCTGTCCCGCTCACCCCGCTCTCGGTGGTCATCAATACCGAGAAGCTGATCGACATCGGCGCCGTTGAGGACATGTTGTTGCCCGGCTGCGACCAGCCTTGCGCCACGATCCGCACCGGCGCTGGCGTTGTTACTGCCCGTGTTTCCGAAGCCGCTGCCGCTGCCGACCGGGTGTTCGCCGTTGACCCGACGTCAGCCGATGCTTCATGCATTGGCGGCAATATCGCGATGAACGCCGGCGGCAAAAAGGCCGTGCTGTGGGGAACGGCGCTGGATAATCTGGCGTGGTGGAAAATGGTCGATCCGGGCGGTCACGTCATGGAAGTGACGCGGGTCAATCATAACTTTGGCAAGATACACGAGCAGGCGATCGCGCGCTTTGAAATCCAGCGTTTCCGCAAGGACGGCATCACGCCATTTGGCGATCCTGAAATCCTCGAAATTCCCGGCCGCACATTTCGCAAGGCGGGGCTAGGCAAGGATGTCACCGACAAGTTTCTTTCCGGCCTGCCAGCCATCCAGAAGGAAGGCACTGACGGCCTGATCGTCGCCGCCCGCTGGGTGCTGCACAAGATGCCGCCGCATACCCGTACCGTCTGTCTCGAATTTTTTGGCCAGGTACGCGAGGCGGTGCCGGCCATCGTCGACATTACCGACTATTTCAAACCGGGAGGCATCGGGCATCAGGCCGGCGTCTTGCTGGCTGGTCTCGAACATCTCGACGAGCGTTACGTGCGGGCCATCGGCTACGCGACCAAGGCCAAGCGCAAGGGAGAAAGTTCGGGTCGGCCGAAAATGGTGTTGATCGGCGACATCGTCGGTTACGACGAAAAAGCCGTGATGACGGCCGCTTCCGATGTCGTGCGTTTGTGCAACTTGCGCGCGGCCGAAGGTTTCATTGCCGTTGATGCCGATACACGCCGAAAATTCTGGCTCGACCGTTCGCGCACTGCGGCCATTTCGCGCCATACCAACGCCTTTAAACTCAACGAGGATGTGGTCATCCCGTTGCCGCGAATGGGTGATTATTGCGATGGCATCGAGCGCATCAATATCGAGTTGTCGATACAGAACAAACTGGTGTTGTGCGATAGGCTTTCTGAATTCCTCGCCGGCAGTCTGCCGTTGCATCGCGGCGACGCCAACCTCGACAATGCCGTATTGATCGGCGACCAACGGCAGGCCGCGCTGGACGTTGTTGGTGTTGTTCGGACGCGATGGCAGTGGCTGCTTGATCATCTTGATCTTCCGCTGAAACAGGCCGAGGCGCAGTTCGCCGACTTTGGCATCAACGCCGGTAGTTTTTCCAATAAGGCGAGCCAGCCGGTGCTATTTCACCGACTACAGGATTATTCACTGCGTGTGTCGTGGACATCCGAACTCAAACCGCAGTTGGAAGCCATTTTCGACGGCAATGTTTTCCGCCCGGTGCTCGAACGGATCGCCGCAATCCACAGGGAAACCCTGCGCAGTCGCGTTTTTGTGGCCATGCACATGCACGCCGGTGACGGCAATGTGCACACCAATATTCCGGTCAACTCGGACGATTACGCCATGCTGCAAACCGCCAACGCGGCGGTAACGCGCATCATGGCGCTTGCCCGCTCTCTTGACGGTGTCATTTCCGGCGAGCACGGGATCGGCATCACCAAGCTGGAATTCCTGAGCGAGGCTGAGATCGCCCCCTTCCGCGATTACAAGGCCAGGGTCGACCCCGAGGGGCATTTCAACAAGGGCAAACTACTGCCCGGCGGCGACCTGAGCAGGGCCTACACGCCGTCCTTCTCGCTGCTTGGCGCCGAATCGCTGATCATGGAGCAATCCGAGATTGGCGATATTTCGACGATGATCAAGGACTGCCTGCGCTGCGGCAAATGCAAACCGGTCTGCTCTACCCACGTGCCGCGCGCCAACCTGCTCTACTCGCCGCGCAACAAAATTCTTGCCACCTCGCTGCTGATCGAGGCTTTTCTCTATGAAGAGCAGACCCGGCGCGGCATTTCGCTGATGCATTTTGACGAATTCAACGACGTCGCCGATCACTGTACGATCTGCCACAAGTGTGTCAGCCCGTGCCCGGTCGATATTGATTTTGGCGATGTGTCGATTCGTATGCGCAACTTTCTGCGCGAACAGGGGAAAAAGAAATTTGTTCCGGCCAAGGCGGCAGCGATGGCTTTCCTGACCATGAAAGATCCGGCGACCATTCGACTGGTGCGCAAGCTGATGATCGACTGGGGCTATGCCGGGCAGCGCCTAGCCTACCGGGCGGCCAAATTCTTCGGCCTGATCCAGCGCCAGACGCGACAGCCGCCAGCGACGCTCGGCCAGCCGACGCTACGTTCCCAAGTCATTCACTTTATCAACAAGCCGATGCCCGGCGGTCTGCCCAAGCGGACTGCGCGCGCCTTGCTCGACATTGAGGATGCAACGATCGTTCCGGTCATTCGCGATCCACGCAAGGTCAATGCCGCCGATTACGACGGCGACGCTGTTTTCTATTTTCCGGGCTGCGGCTCGGAGCGCCTCTTTTCGCAAGTTGGCCTGGCGACGCAGGCCATGCTCTACGAAATCGGCGCCCAGACCGTATTGCCGCCCGGTTATCTGTGCTGCGGCTATCCGCAGATCGCTGCCGGCGAGGCGGATCAGGGACAGAAAATCACTACCGATAACCGTGTGCTCTTCCATCGCGTTGCCAATACACTCAACTACCTGGACATCAATACGGTCATTGTCTCCTGCGGCACTTGCATGGATCAGTTGCAGAAGTACCAGTTCCAGCAGATATTCCCCGGTTGCCGCTTGCTCGACATCCACGAATATCTTCTGGAGAAGGGAGTCAGGCTCGAGGGCGTGAATGGAACACGCTATATGTACCACGAGCCTTGTCATGCACCCATGCAGACCCTGTCGGGAATCAAGGTGGTCAACCAGTTGATGGGGCAGAAGGTCGATCTCTCCGATCGCTGTTGCGGTGAATCCGGAACCCTCGCCGTGACCCGGCCGGACGTGTCGACCCAGGTTCGCTTTCGCAAGCAGGAGGAAATCGAAAAAGGCGCCGGCAAGTTGCGCGCCGACGGTTTCAAAGGCGAGGTGAAGATTCTCACTTCCTGCCCATCCTGCCTGCAGGGCTTATCGCGTTATGACGACGACAGCGGAACCCAGGCCGACTATATCGTGGTCGAAATGGCCAGACATCTGCTCGGAAAGGACTGGTTGGAAAACTACGTGCAACAAGCCAACAATGGCGGTATCGAGCGCGTTCTGCTGTAAAAAATCACCGGCAACGGAAATTAGGTCGAGCTGGCCGAATAATTTGGGTCAAACAAGGGCGGATATGTGACATATTTCCCCTGTCGGGAAGCTTGATCACTATTATTTTTTATGGTAAGCCATGCCTGGTGTGCCCAGTCAGGCCAATTACGCACGGAGCAGGAATGATGGACGAGCCTTCGAATGGTTGCAAACCGAAGATTGATAGTGCCCGACTTTGGGATGAGCCAGGGGTGGCGTTATGCAAGCCGCCATGAATGCCTCTGCACCGATCACCTTTGCCATCCGTGACCTGAAAACCGGTTACGAGATTATTTCACGTCTTCCGTTGAGCAATGCCTTACAGGCCGAAGTCGATCTTAACCGGTTTCTTGATAGCCTTCTGGCCATGCCTCCGGATGGGGAAACTTATTTCCGGCTGCTTGAACAAGTTCGCCTCCCTATTGCCTACGTCGCGGAAGAACTGGCCAAGCGTTACCAGAACAAGGCACTTCCGCTGGCTGATGTCGAAGAGAAAATTTTCCAGAACATTGTCGCCCTTTGGCTGAAAACGGCACGGGCCTATGCCCATTGCGCCGAGCATGATGCGCCGGAGCGAGAGGACGCTACCTATACCAAACGGGTCGCTACGATCCTGCACCGCTGCATCCATCACACCGGCCTGGCCATCATCGAGCACCAGCGGGCGCGGCGCGGATATCCGTGGGGCTTGTGGCTTGACCTGCATGGCTACTACGGCAGCGCTGAAGAGTGGGGAGTGGCTACCTTGACCATTCCAGACGTACTCCAATCGACCGGAGGCAGCACGCACTGCACGGCGTCCTACATCAGCTTTCTTCTGTGCGACATGGCCGGCTATTACAGCCTCTCGGTTCGGCAGCAGACACTGGTTCGACGCTGGGCCATAGCGTGGTCACCTCTGGTCAGCCTGCACCGAGTAGACATGGAGGATTCGTCGCCCCAATACTTTGTTGATCTGATGCAGGACGTCGCCTTGCGCCCCATCACTACCGACCATCTGCGGCGTTTGGACACCTCCCAGCTGGCCCTGAAAGTCAGCCAGACGAGGGAACAGTTAAGCCAGAAAATTCCGCCAGCCCAACTCGGGCTGGGCGAGGATTGCACGACCGGTCAATGCAAGCGCCTGCTCGAACATCTTTCCCACCCGTGGTCGCAGGCGCGCGCACCGCGAAAGTTCCGGCGTCACGATACTTCCGGAAGTATTGAGTTATGCACCGGTTTTGAGGACATGCACTATTTCATCTCGGGCAAGGAGTTCGAGCAGCCAGAGAACGTCCGCATTTATTCCACACGGGAATTTGAAAGCCTGCTCGCCTTCCGCCACGATGAAGATCCCCGGCAGGTTGTGCAGATCCCGCAGAAGCAGCTGGCCTACGGCGTTGATACGTGGGAAGTCGTCAACCAGTCGGCCAATGGCTTCCGTCTCGTGCGCAGTTCTTCGGGCAAGAAAATGGCTCACGGTCAACTTCTCGCGCTCTGCCCGCATGACGGCGAGCGCTTCCTGCTGGCGCAAGCGAGCTGGCTGGTGCAGGAGAAGAGCGGCGGCCTGGTGGCGGGAATCCGTGCTCTGCCCGGTATGCCGGTCGCCACCGCAGCGCGGCCGATCGAAGCAACGGGGGAGAGCACCGGAAAATTCCAGCGCGCATTTCTATTGTCGGCCGTTGCCTCGGTGGATGCTGAACAATCGCTGGTCATCCCTCCAGGCTGGTTCAAATACGGCCGGGTGATCGAAATTTTTACCGACGGCAACTGGCGGGTCAGGCTACTGCATGTGCTTGACGACGGTCCGGATTTCGAACGCGTCAGTTTCGCGGTCTGTTAAGTCTGTACGCTCGCCGGCAAGACAGCGAGCCGGAAAGCGCGCAATGAAGCGACTGCCTTTGCCCAACTCGCTCTCGATCTCCAGTGTGGCATGATGGCGCGTCAGTACGTGCTTAACGATAGCCAAGCCCAGGCCGGTACCCCCGGTTTCACGCGAACGACTTCGATCAACCCGGTAAAAACGCTCGGTCAGACGTGGCAGATGTTGGGCGCCGATACCGATGCCGGTGTCGGTTACGATAAACTCCCCACCGCCTTTGTGCAGCCGCCAGTGGAGGGTTATCCTGCCGCCTGGCGGCGTGTAGCGAACGGCATTTCCCGCCAGATTGCTGAACGCACTGCGTAGCTCGTTGGCACAGCACAACAGCACCGATGGCGCTTCGATCGTCAGAACAATTTCGTGCTGACCTGCCGAAAGCGCCTGGGCGTCGGCCAGAATGCTGTGCAGCATGGGCGTCAGTGGTACCGCTTCTTCACTCGTTGATGCGCTTCCGGACTCCAGTGCCGAGAGGGTCAGCAGATCCTCGATCAGACGCTGCATGCGCGCGTTCTGCTCGCAAATGAGCGCCAGATAGTGCTTGACCTCTGAAGTGCTATAAGTCTCGTGGTCGTCAGCAAGCATCTCGGAGAATCCGGCGACTACCGTCAACGGTGTCTTTAACTCATGAGAAACGTTGGCTATGAAGTCACGGCGCATGGTCTCAATGCGCTCGATCTGACTGATATCACGCGAGACCAGAAGATTCTGGTCTTCAGCATAAGGAATGATCTGTAACATCAGGGTCAGTCCCTCAACGCGACCACCCCGATAAATCAGAGGTTCGGCGTAGCGTCCGGAGTCAAGATAGCTGACGAAATCCGGATGGCGAATCAGGTTGGTCAGCGCCTGTCCGCAGTCGCTGGCCGCCGACAGGGCGAAGTGTGTTTCTGCCTGTTCGTTGATCCAACGGATATGGTGATGGCGATCGAAGGCGATGACGCCGTCCGGCAGCGCCTGGAAGGCACGCATGAAGCGCTCCAGGGTTTCTGCAAGGTTCTGCTGTTGCCCCAGACGTATGCGGGTCCGGCGATGCATGCCGGCGAAGGCAATTTCCCAGGCGCCGCGTCCGCGCGGCAGGGGGGCGTCAATCGGGCCCTCCAGCCAAGCCGTCAATTGGCGAAGATGAAGTAGCTGCCAGCACAGCATGAGCAGCAGAAAAACGATGACTCCCGCCAGCCCCCAATCGAGCCCAAAACCCAGCGCCAGCGGGGCAAAGACCAGGCCGGTCATGGCCAACAGCAGCCATAAGGTGCGCACCCAGATTGTGCTCACCGCTTCATGCCTCATCCTTCATTCAGGCAGCGCCGAAAAACGGTAACCGCTGCCACGCACCGTCTGGATCAGGCGGTCATGCCCGGTCAGTTCCAGCGCAGCGCGCAGGCGGCGAATGTGCACGTCTATCGTTCGCTCCTCGACAAAAATATGATCCCCCCAAACTTGATCGAGAAGCTGCGCGCGACTATGGACACGTTCGGCATGCGTCATGAAGAAATGCAAAAGGCGAAACTCGGTCGGTCCCAGATCGAGGCTCTGGCTGTTGCCGTGTACCCGATGGCTTGCGGGGTCAACGCGCAGGCCTTCTACTTCAACGCAATCCTCGGTCATCTGTGGCGCTCGCCGACGCAACACGGCCTTGATCCGGGCCAGCAATTCGCGGGGGGAAAACGGCTTGGTCAGATAATCGTCGGCCCCCGCATCGAGTCCGGCGACCTTGTCATGCTCCTCGCTGCGCGCCGTGAGCATGATGATCGGCAGATTGCGGGTACGCTCTATGCTGCGCAAATGACGGGCATATTGAATGCCGCTCATGCCCGGCAACATCCAGTCGAGCAGCACCACATCGGGCAGGGTTGCGTTGACCAGGCGCACCGCATCCTCGGCGCTATCTGCGCGCAACACACGGTGTCCGGCATGCTGCAGGCTGGCAGCAATCAGTTCCTGAATCGACGGCTCGTCTTCAACGACAAGGATGGTGGCAGACATGAAAATGGAGTTCTCCGTAATATCTGACGTCCAGTTTATTAAGACAGGATTACAAAATGATGACAGGCTGGCGTTTTGAACGGAACCTTCAGTCCTGACTTTTCGTGCCGTTATGTGCCTTTACGTTATGATAGCGCGCTCGCTTTCACAAAAAGGTAGTCATGGCTGGCTTGAACTCCGATACGCCAATTCCGACCGAGATCAAACTGCACCAGAAATCCCGCCTCATCGAACTGACTTTCGAGGGGGGTGAGCGATTCGAGTTGACGTTCGAATTCCTGCGGGTGTTTACGCCTTCGGCCGAGGCGCGCGGCCATGGGCCAGGGCAGGAGACGCTGCAAATTGGCAAGCGCGACGTTAATATTCTCGCCATCGAGCCGGTCGGTAATTACGCGATCAAGCCTGTTTTCTCTGATGGTCACGACAGCGGCCTCTATTCTTGGGACCTCCTGCACAACCTGTGTATCCACCGCGACGAATTGTGGCAAGCCTACCTTGACAAGCTGGTGGCGGAAGGTGGTAGTCGCGACCCGGGGGGCTGTCCTGCGCCTGCCGTCAAACCGCCGGTCAGTTGTGGGCCTGGCCATTGATTTTTCTCTGATTGACCCCAGCTAATGCACCGTATGAACAAACAGACTCAGACTCATTTTGGTTTCGAACAGGTTGCCGAAGCTGAAAAGGCGCGCCGCGTTGCCGATGTTTTCGATTCCGTGGCTCAGAAATACGACCTGATGAACGACGTCATGTCGGTCGGCATGCACCGTTTGTGGAAGTCATTCACGATTGCCAGAAGCGGCGTTCGTGAGGGTTCGCGCGTGCTTGACGTGGCTGGCGGCACCGGTGATCTGGCGCTGGCTTTTTCACGCAAGGTGGGAAAAAATGGCGAAGTCTGGCTGACCGACATCAACAACGCGATGCTGGCCAATGGCCGTGATCGCCTCTGCGACAAGGGATTCCTGCTCCCGGTCGCGCAGTGTGATGCTGAGAAGCTGCCGTTTCCGGATGACTATTTTGATTGCGTCAGCGTTGCTTTCGGGCTGCGCAACATGACGCACAAGGACGCGGCGCTGGCCGAAATGCGGCGCGTGCTGCGTCCCGGTGGCAGACTGCTGGTGCTGGAATTCTCGCAGGTTTGGAAACCGCTGGCGCCGATTTATGATTTCTACTCGTTCAAAGTCATCCCGCGAATCGGTGAGATTATCACCCAGGATGAGTCGAGTTATCGCTATTTAGCCGAGTCGATTCGCGTTCACCCGAACCAGGAAGCACTGAAAGGAATGATGGAACAAGCCGGTCTTGAGAAAGTTGACTACTTCAACCTGTCGTTAGGGGTTGTTGCCCTGCATCGTGGTTTTAAATTCTGACGGAGATACAAATGAAAAAAATACTAATGGCTTTTTGTACGGTTATCCTGGCCCTCGGCCTCTCGGTTGGCGAGGCCGAAGCGGCGCGCCTGGGTGGCGGAAAATCCTTGGGCATGCAGCGTCAGTCGGTCGCGCCAAGGCCCGCGGCGCCTGCCCAGCAAGCTACGCCGACGGCGCCGGTCGGTGCGCCCGCAGCGGCTCCCAAGCGTAACTGGATGGGTCCGCTGGCCGGTCTTGCTGCCGGTCTTGGCATTGCCGCGCTGCTCTCGCATTTCGGAATGGGCGAAGGCATGAGCAATATCCTGATGATCGCCCTGCTAGCGATGGCAGCGGTTTTCGTCTTGAAATGGCTGTTCGGTCGCAAGACGGCCGCGCCGTCTGACAGCGCAATGCAGTACGCTGGCGCCGGCGGTGCCGGTCTGCCGCCACCGGTTGCCGCGCCACAGTTTGGCTCAGCTGCTGCGACTGCGACTGTCTCTCCGTTGGCGGCACACGTTCCCGAAGGTTTTGACAGTGAAGGTTTTCTGCGTATCGCCAAGCTTAATTTTGTTCGCTTGCAGGCGGCCAACGACGCCAAAAACATGGACGACATTCGTGAATTCGTTGCCCCGGAAATGTTCGCCGAGATCAAGATGCAAATGGACGAACGCGGTAACGCCCCGCAACAGACCGACGTCGTGACCCTGAATGCAGAACTGCTCGAGGTAACGACCGAAGCCAACCGCCACGTTGCCAGCGTGCACTTTAGCGGCATGATTCGTGAGGTAGCCGGTGCCGCCGCAGCGCCCTTCGATGAGGTCTGGAACCTCTCCAAGCCGACCGAGGGCGGCAAGGGTTGGGTGATTGCCGGAATCCAGCAGCTCAGTTGAGCGTGCGATGCTGGTCGCCGCCGCGCTCGGGCTTGTAAACCATCTTCTTGCCGGCGAAGACTGGGCGCGCGGGCGCCTCAAACCTTTTGTCGGACAGACAGCGCGCCTTGAACTAGGGGCCTTGTCTTGGCAAATGACAATCGGTTCGACCGGGCTGTTCGTGGCCAGTGACAACAATGCGACGGCAGACGTAACCATCACCTTGCCGGCCGATGCGCCGCTGCGGGCAATGACCGATCGTCCCTCGCTGTTTGCCGCCACACGCATTAGCGGCGCGGCTGAACTGGCGGAGAGCCTTGGTTTCGTTTTCCGCAACCTGAGCTGGGATGTCGAAAGTGATCTCGCGCAACTGGTTGGCGACATTGTCGCACGTCGTCTGGTGTCCGGAGGCAGGCAACTGGCCGCTTGGCATCAACAACAGGCGAAAAATCTGGCCTTGAATCTAGCCGAATATTTCACCGAAGAAAATCCGACCATTGCCCGTCGGCAGGACGTTTCCGACTTCTGCGCGGAAACCAGCGGCCTGCAGGAGGCGCTGGCCCGGCTCGAAACCCGAGTCGCATTGCTCGAGCGCTGATCGCCAGAAAGACAAGCGGTATCGGCTTTTCGACCCTCACTTAAGGCGTTTTGAAACGCCAAAAAATTGATGGGGATCATGTAGTTTTGGCACGCTCTCGCTATACTTGCTGCTTCGTACCGAGAGGCTTTTCATGCTGCATGAAAAATCACCTGAACTCGTTTGCCCTGCCGGCAGCCTGGCGGCGCTCAGGGCCGCCGTCGATAACGGCGCCGATGCCGTCTATTTCGGCTACAAGAACGATACCAACGCGCGCAATTTTGCCGGCCTGAATTTTGACCATAAGGCGATGGTCGAGGGCATTCGCTACGCACATACGCACGGCAAGCAAGTGCTGATGGCGATCAATACCTTTCCCCAGCCGGGGCGCGAGGCGGACTGGCGCCGAGCCGTCGATGGCGCGGCTGATCTGGGTGTCGATGCGGTCATTCTGGCTGACATCGGGCTGCTCGACTATGCCAGGAAACGCCACCCCGACCTGCGCCTGCACCTGTCGGTGCAGGGCTCGGCGACCAGCTATGAGGCAGTGAATTTCGCCCATCGCGAGTTCGGCGTGCGACGTGCAGTATTGCCGCGCGTGCTGACGCTGGCCCAGGTCGAACTGGTGATCAGGAATACGCCGGTCGAGATCGAGGTCTTCGGCTTCGGCAGCCTCTGCGTCATGAACGAGGGGCGCTGCTGGCTTTCCTCCTACGCCACCGGTGAATCACCCAACACTGTCGGCGCTTGCTCGCCGGCCAAATATGTGAAATGGGAGAAGTCGCCGGGGCAGATGTCCACGCGCCTCAACGGTATTTTAATCGACCGCTATGGCGACGGCGAAGCGGCTGGTTACCCGACGCTGTGCAAGGGGCGCTTTGAGGTGGGCGGCGAAATCTATTACGCGATGGAAGAGCCGACCAGCCTGAACGTCCTGGAGATTTTGCCGGAGATTGCCCGGATCGGCGTCTCGGCGATCAAGGTCGAAGGGCGGCAGCGCAGCCCGACCTACGTTGCGCAGGTAACGCGCACCCTGCGCGCCGCGCTCGACGAACTCTCCAGGGATGCCGACCATTTCAAGGCCAGGCCGGCCTGGCAGGCTGAACTGGGCAAGGTCTCGGAAGGCGTCCAGGCAACCCTTGGCGCCTACAACCGGCCGTGGCGATAATTTTGTTAACCGCCTTCAACGCAGAGGACGCAGAGACGCAGAGAACGCAGAGAACGCAGAGAAAAACAGGAACTGATTTTTCAATCTCTGCGTTCTCTGCGTCTCTGCGATCTCTGCGTCAAAAGAGGTTTCAATGAAACTCGCTTTAGGCCCACTGCTCTACTTCTGGCCAAAACAGGACGTGCTTGAGTTCTACGCGCAAATGGCGCAGAGCGATGCCATCGACATTATCTACGTCGGCGAGGTGGTCTGTTCGCGCCGGCAGCAATTGCGCGTTGTCGACTGGATCGGCCTGGCACGCGACCTGGTTGACGCCGGCAAGGAAGTCGTCGTTTCAGCGCAGGCTTTGCTCGAATCGGAGGGCGACCTCAAGGCGCTGCGCCGCCTGATGGATGAGGCGGGCTGTACGATTGAAGCCAACGATCTGGGTGCGGTTAACATTGCCGGCGGACGGCCCTTTGTCGCCGGGCCACACCTGAATATCTACAACGCGGCAACGCTGGAGACCTTCGCGCGTTACGGCTTACAGCGCTGGGTGCCGCCGCTCGAGGCTGATCGTAAGCTGATCGAAACGCTGCACGCCAGTCGTCCGGCGGGAATCGAGACCGAGGTTTTCGTCTACGGCAAACTGCCGCTCGCCTTCTCGGCGCGCTGCTTCACCGCCCGTCATTACGGCCTGAACAAGGACGACTGTCAGTTCAAGTGCCTCGACCATCCCGAAGGAATGACGCTCAAGACGCGCGAGGGCCAGTCTTTCCTGGCCATCAATGGCATTCAGACGATGTCGGCGCAGACCTACAATTTGCTCGCCGAAGTGCCGGAAATGCTGAAGATGGGCATCGACAGCGTGCGCCTCAGCCCGCAGCCACAGCATATGCCGGAAATCATCGCCACCTTCGACGCCGCGCGGCACGGTGAACGCGTGCAGCCTGACAACAACGCGTGGGCCAGTGAAGGCATGGTCGATGGCTACTGGTTCGGCAAAGCCGGCATTAGCGTGCAGCATCAGGCTGCATCATTTAAAGGAGTTTGATCATGTCCGAAAGTATCCGAAAATCGTTTGGCATTCCGCGCTTCAAGCTCCCGGCCTTTGTTTGCGCTGTCGGCAAGCGGCTGCCGCAGTGGCCGCATGCCGTGCTGCTGACCACCGGACTGAATGCCGTGCTCAAGATGAAGCTGCTGCCTGAAGACAGTCTGGCGCTGCTTGAGGGGCGCAGCTTTCTCGTTGATGTGCTCGATACGGGTGGCCGGGCGTGCTTTACCTATCGTGACGGACTGTTCCGCCCGCTGTTCAGCCTGCCTGACGTACCCGATCTCACGTTTGGCGCCAATCTGTCGGCTTTTCTGCAACTCGCGCTGCGCCAGGAAGACCCGGATACGCTGTTCTTCAACCGCGACCTGTCGATCGAGGGCGACACCGAACTGGGCCTGGTCGTCAAGAACATGCTTGACGCAGTCGAATGGCCGAAGCTGCCTGCCCTGCCGGTCTTCCATCGCCAGGCCGTCGATCACTGAATCTGCTTAACCCCAGGAGTCTGAGCATGCCCATCTGGAACAAGGAAGCCGAGTGCGCCTCAAGCCTTGCGCGCCAAACCGTGCAACTGCATCGATTACAGAATATGGTCGAACGGGTCTATTCCCGTGTGCCCTTTTACCGCGAGAAGCTTGAGCGGGTGGGCGTCAATCCTGATTCGATCACTGGCTTGAAAGATATTTCCAGACTGCCCTTCACGACCAAGGACGAACTGCGACAAACCTACCCCTACGGCCTGCTGGCCTGTGATCCCGCCGATCTGGTCGAGATACACACCTCGTCGGGAACGACCGGCACCCCGGTTGTTGGCGCTTACACTGAAGCCGACATCGACATGTGGTCAGACGTCATGGCGCGCACGCTGTCGATGGCCGGCTGCGAAAAGGGAGACACAGTGCAGAACGGTTACGGCTACGGCTTGTTCACTGGCGGTCTGGGCGTGCACTACGGCGCCCGCCGCATCGGCGCCAACATCATTCCGGTGTCCTCGGGCAATACCCGGCGCCAGTTGATGCTGATGCGCGACTTCGGCACGACACACCTGACCTGCACACCTTCCTATTCGCTCTTCCTGGCCGAATCCGCTCGGGAAGAAGGTATCGACTTTCGCGAGCTAGCGCTGCGCGCCGGCTGTTTTGGCGCCGAACCGTGGAGTGAGAGCATGCGCGCCGAAATCGAAAGCAAGCTCGACATCAGCGCCCATGACATCTACGGCCTGACCGAACTGATTGGCCCCGGCGTCGCCTCCGAGTGCGATCAGAAAAACGGCCAGCACTTCAACGAGGATTATTTCTACCCCGAGATCATCAACCCGGCAACCGGCGAGGTCCTGCCCGACGGCGAGAAGGGTGAGCTGGTCATCACCAGTCTGCAACGCGAGGGTACGCCGCTGCTGCGCTACCGCACACGCGACATCACCTTCCTGATGCGCGAGCCCTGCGCTTGTGGCCGTACCACGGCGCGCATTCACCGCCTGCTTGGCCGCACCGACGACATGATGATCATTCGTGGCGTGAACTGCTTCCCGTCGCAGATCGAGAACGTGCTGATGCGCATCGAGGGCACTCAGCCGCACTACCAGATCGTCATCGACCGGGGCGCTACCCATCTCGACGAAATCGAAGTTCAGGTCGAGGTCGAAGAGGCCATCTTCTCCGACCTTACGAGCGGTATGGAACGTCTGCGCAAGCGGATTCACGACGAACTGAAGAGCGAGCTGGGTATCAGCGCCCACATCAAACTGGTCGAGCCGCGCTCGATCGCCAGAAGCGAGGGCAAGGCCCAGCGCATCATCGACAAGAGGAGCATCTGATGATCATCAAACAGATTTCGATCTTCATGGAAAATACCACCGGCCGGCTGGCCGACGTTACCGACTTGCTGGCCAAAGCCGGAATCAACCTGCGCGCTCTCTCGATCGCCGATACCACTGATTTTGGTATCCTGCGCATGGTCGCTGATCAGCCCGACGCGGCGGTGCAAGTGCTCAAAGCATCTGGCTTCACCGCCCGCGAAACTGAAGTGATCGGCGTCGAGGTGCCTGATCACCCAGGCGAACTGGCGCGCATAATGGCGCTGTTCCGCGACGAAGGAGTCAACATCGAATACCTCTACGCCTCGCTCGAACACAGCGCGGACAAAGCGGTGATCGTTCTCAAGGTTGACGATGTCAACGCCGGCCTGGCGATGCTGGAAAAACACGGGTTCTCGACCATTCCGTCGTTTTAGAAAACGATTATTCTTGTGGTATAAAGTACTCACTATATTTATCCGGGGGTGAGGTCATGATTGATCGAAGTTCAATACGCTTTCGTACTGCATTTATCGTTGCGGCTACTGTCGTTCTGTCCCTCGGTGGTTTCAGTGCTTTTCTCAGCGCCCAGATCCGAGGCATTAACGAGCGCGAGGAAATCGCCAAGCTGCAGAACACCAATCAGTTGATCCTTGGCATGATTGCCCAGACCGACTCCATCTTGCGTCAGCAAGCGGAAAGCTGGTCGCATACATTCACAGCGGCGTTAGTCGGCGATTATTCTGTCGAATCCCACAGTGATACCCCCCTGCTCAAACTTAATGGTGTGCCGTTCAACGGCAGTACACGTGAGGTCGATGCTTTTAGCAATGCGGGCAAGGGGAATGTTGCCACCCTGTTTGTTCGCCGTGGTGATGACTATATCCGGGTAGCCACGTCGGTCAAAAAAGAAGATGGGAGCAGAGCCGTCGGCACAATGCTTGCGAAGGAACATCCGGCTTATGCCGGTATCAGTGAAGGCAAGTCCTACACCGGCAAGGCCACACTTTTCGGCCGGCAATACATGACTAAATACGATCCGATCAGGGACAGCAAAGGTCAGATCATTGGCATCCACTTTGTCGGTATCGACATCATGAGCGCGCTTGAGCACATGAAGGAAACGATCAGAAAGATAAAAATTGGTCAGACGGGTTACGCCTATGTGCTTGATGGAAAACCGGGCCCGAGCGCTGGTACTCTGCTTATTCATCCGGCACAGGAAGGGAAGAACATCGTCGAGTCCAAAGACACGGAGGGCAAGTTCTTTATCAAGGAAATGCTCGAGAAGCGTAACGGCACTATCGTCTATCCGTGGATCAACAAGGAGGCAGGCGAGAGCAAGGTCCGCGAAAAATTCGTCGCCTTTAATGAGTATAAGGACTGGAACTGGATCGTCGGCTCCGGCAGCTATAGCGATGAAATCTTCAGTCTGGCCAACCGGGTCGGTGACATCATGATTGGCGCCGCCGTCATACTCACCGCCGTATTACTCGGCGTTTTGACCTTCTTTCTCAGCCGGATTGTCATTACGCCCTTGCGTAATCTGGTGTTAAGTTCGCGCCGCATTGCAGATGGCGATCTGACGGTACAGGTCGATACACGGCGCACAGACGAAGTTGGCAAGGTCATGGATGCAATGAACCAGATGGTCGGAAAATTGAGGACCATCATTGCTGAAGTAAGCACGGCAGCTGACACGATATCTACAGCCTCAGAACATCTTTCGACCACCTGTAACGATGTAAGCCTTGCCGCCGACAAACAGGTGCAGGCGACTACCTCATCCGCCGCAGCGCTCGAAGAGGTGACGGTCAGCATCAACGAGGTTTCGTCGCTGGCCAAAGCCAATGAAGAAAGTTCGAAACGTACCGCAGCGCTGACCAGCGACAGCGTAGCTTCGATTCGTCACGCGGTGATTGAAATCGACGCAATGGCGCAGTCGATTGGCGCTGCCTCGAACCAGGTCGGCGGGCTCGTCAAACGATCTGAGGAGGTCAGTGGTATTGCCGGGGTGATTCGCGAAATAGCTGACCAAACCAATCTGTTGGCGCTAAATGCCGCGATTGAAGCGGCACGAGCGGGTGAGCAGGGACGCGGCTTTGCCGTGGTGGCCGATGAGGTGAGAAAACTCGCTGAACGTACTACCAAGGCGACGCATGAGATTGCCGAGGTGATTGGCTTGATTCAACAGGAGACGCAGCAAACGGTGACCAGCATGCAGGTTGCAGCGCCTCAGATCAGGGACGGTCTGCAGAAAGTCAATGACGTCTCGGGAATGCTTGATCTCATCGCAGTCGAAGCCGCTGAATCGCAGAAACGCGCTGTCGAGGTTGCAAACGCTACCCGCGAACAGGCTATTGGAGCCAACGACATCGCGCGCAGTGTCGAGCAGGTGGCGCAGATGACCGAGGAAACCAATGGCACCATGCACAAGAATGCCGAAAACGCGGCGCACTTGCAGGAAATGGCGAAGAAATTGCGTCAGCAAGTGGCTTATTTCAGGGTGACGTGAGGCTTTCGCTTTGCCCAGCGGTTGAAGGCTAAATCAAATCGAGCCGTCGACAAACTTCGAGCGTTAGCGCCGACGGCTTCATCGAATCTCTTCTAAAGCCCCCGAGAAACTTGCCATTCCGGTCGAATAGCCCTTGTCGGTACGGCAGAGGAATCCGGCACCGAGTAAGCAGGCAAACGTAAAGTAGCGATTGTTTACGGATCGTCCCTGAAACATCGGGGCGAATGCATCGGCAGTGAATGACGACTCTGTAGGAAGCTTGGCTAACGCCTTCTCGATGTCCGCCAGTGCTCGCCAGTCTGTGCTGAACTTGCCATTGCCCGAGTTTTTCCAGAGGCGAAAGAAGATGCTGTCCTTGTTGCTAGCCAGGTAGCCGAGGTGATATGCGAGTTGGCTCGATCCGCTCAAGCTGGCCGCCGTTGCGATCTTTGCCACCCGAATGTCCGGGGCTTCGAGATGGGGTATGACTTCAGTGTTGCTCATGCGATGATCTCCTATGAAATGTGAATGCCGATGGGATTTCTGGTGCGTTCGTATAAGATGCTCAAAGTTGCGCATTTCAGTTGTGACTAGTCGGCCTCGGGATTCCAGACTGCCTTGGTAGCCGCCATGTGCTCATCGACTCGGGCGGCCTGCCACAGATTTTTGGGACGTAATAGACAGGGCCACCGGCATCGTTGGGACAGAGCAGGAACATGACCCATTCGGGATCGCCAGATTTCTCGGCAAGGTAAGTGCAGCTATCCCAAGCTACCGGCAGATCGGTGACGTTCGGCCAATTGCCGTCATGGGTGCTGGCCCAATTCACATCCATGCCGACGACCTGTTTCAGATCCTCTGGCGTTTGGCAGATATAGACATCCCCGCCAAAGAGATCGGCGTAATCCTGAGTTGCCTCGGGCTGCTGTAATAGCCAGTCGATATCGGTATCTGTGATGGCAAAAACGTCAGCAATGTAGCGGTAGGTATTCCGGCAACTGCTGATCAGTATTGAGGCCTGATCCTGAAGCAGACGATAGGGTTGTCGACGGCTCTTGTTATAGGGTTAGCGTGAGGGATTCAGTTGGGCGTGAACGAAGAAAAGCCCCAGGAGGACGAACCTGTCGGGACAGTGCGCCGCGTTCGATAAAAATCAATCGCTTAATGAGCGTGGCCTACGTATGATTTTCGTGCGACGTGAACATCCGCAGCTATTGCTGCCGTCCTGTCAGAACGCATCACCAGCGGGCAGAGCAACAGGTGGCTACGGCTGTGACTTACGCCGGGCAAGGGAAATGAGGAGGGAAAAAGGCGAAAGCACCGATGACCAGGATGGCCAAGGGCGCTTTCAGAGGAAGTATAGGGCAGGCGTGGCGGTTTGTGATCTGGGATGGATGGGCGTGAGTCAGCCATGCTGCACTGTAGGCGCGAACACGTGAATTGTCGAAGGGCTGTTCAAGACTGGTTGCGGCCCTACAGATTTTCCTTCGATCTGACGGCACCCGACCACAGTAGCCGTTCGAGCCTTGCGACGCTATCTCCGCAATGCAGCGAGAGCGGTCAGTGGGTGTAATATGACATCGGGCAGTTATGGAAGCAACTGATACCGTTCGTAAATCGTTCGGATAATCGTTATTGGCGTGGTGAATGTAACCATCAAGTTATTATGAGCCGTATCGCTGTGGAGAATTGGGCGGGAGGCTTGTCTTCAGGAGGTATATCGATGATAAAGCCATCCATTCTGATATGGCTTAGTCGTCCCCTGGTGGAATTGCTACTGGCCATAATGCTGTATGGCTGCGCCGCGACTCCAGGGCGAGAGCAACCTTTAGGCTACGTCGTGTCTAGCGCGTTCTCTTCCGACGGCCGTTTTCTAGCGGTGTCCTCTAGCGAGGGTGAGGTCGCCTTGTTCGACGCACGGCCGCTTTGGTTTCGACGAATTTTCACACGAGAAGCTGACAAAACTCCCATTCAACGCGACTATCTTGAGATGATTGCAGCGGTCTACCGTCCGCGACCGCTCGCCTTCTCTCCGGATGGGGTACTGCTGGCAGCGAGTGGTGTTTCCGGTAATGTTGTCGTTTGGGATGTGGCCTCAGGAATGGAAAAATTTCGTTCGCCACTCTCAGGGCAAATCGTCGACCTCTTTTTTTCACCTGATGGGCAGACACTTATCAGCGCGGGGCCCGACGTGATCGTGCGCTCGGTAGGCGATGGGGGAAATGCCATCAAAGTCGAGTTACCAACTGGAGCTAAGGCTACAGCGGCTTCCATTTCTCCGGACGGCTTCGTTTTGGCCGTAGGGCTTTCCAACGGAGCGATTGCGATGTTCGATGCTAGAAACCTGAAGCTTTTGCGGGTTTCGAAGGAGCATGAAGCTCCGGTAACGGGCATTGCGTTCCAGCGGAAAGGCGAAGCCTTTGCAAGTACAGCAGGTGGGTACGATTTGCGACTGTGGAAGCACAGCCCTGAGGGTGGGTTCGAGAAAGGTGCTTTACCAGTTTCTGCTGCGGTTAGTGCTACCGAGACTATTGATAGCGCACAAGGTGTCGGCGCGCTGCTGTGGCTGCTAGGCACCATTCGCGGTTTTCAGATTGTTGGAGCGCCGACACTGGGTGCACCTCCAATTATCGGCGGTGCAGCATCAACATTTTCCAAGGCTGCCCGAACAGTTCCCCCTCATTGCGGATCACGTGTTGCGTTTTCTGCGAACGGACGCTATCTCGTGTCGACGGCAAACCTCATGATGTGCCCGGACTGCATAGGAACACTCGCGCCTGCTTTCATGCTGTTCTCAACGGACCTTGAAACGGGCGCGACAACAACCGTTCGTGACCTGGGGTGTGAGGTCGCTATCGCACCTGACGGTAGAACTTTCGCTACTGCTGGCCCAGGGGCTCCTCAGATTCGGGACAGCGCTACGGGCAAGCAACTGCCGCAGAACTGAGGATGCTGGGAGAAATACAGATTTCGTTCGGTATGAATAGCTGACCCCACGAACAAATGCTTAACACTCGCGTTTTGGCCATATTACTTGCTACATCCATGCTGGCGGGCTGTGCCATAATTCATACAGAAGGGCTGACTATCTCAGGTGGCGAGGTGGTGTACTTAAGAGTTGAGAGACCTTGGCCATCGGTAGCTGATTGGGGCGTGTATGCTTTTCGATCTGAGAATCAAACTGTCAGGATCATGATGGCAGAGTGCCTGCCAAATGAGAGGAAGGAGTTGGCTTATCACTTCAACGTTCAGGTGAAAGATGATTCTTCGCTCTCGGCCATCAAGATCGAAGACGTTTCAGACGAACAAGCCGATATTTTGGTTGACGATGACGCGTGTGATGCCATTTTCGATGGCGCGGTCACACTGGGGCGCAACTATATGGCTGACTTCAGGGATTGCTACCGAGAGTTGAGGGATAGTGAGCGCTTTTTCCGCCGGCCACCGGATGCCCTTTCATCATGAGAGGTGGCAAGCAAAAAAACGGGCCCTTGTGGAAGCCCGTTACTGAAGTCAATTTCCAGGATGCATGCTGGAAGCGCCTTCACCCCTATATAAAGTCGAGCCGCTTGCAGATCTCCAGCGTCAGCATCGACTGGTTCATCGAATAGAAGTGCAGGCCCGGCGCACCGCCGGATAGCAAGCGCTCGCATAGTTCGGTCACGACGTCGAGGCCGAAGGCCCGGATGGCGTCGCTATCATCGCCCAGCCCCTCGAATTTGCGCCGCATCCAGCGTGGCAGTTCGGCGCCGCAGGCGTCGGAGAAGCGTGCCAACTTGGAAAAGCTGGCAATCGGCATGATGCCGGGGATGATCGGGATGTCGATACCGAGTGCGCGCACCTCATCAGTGAAGTGAAAGTAGGCGTCGGCGTTGTAGAAGTATTGGGTGATTGCCGAGTTGGCTCCGGCCTTTGACTTCTTCACGAAGGCGGCAAGGTCGTCGCGCGGATTGCGCGCCTGGGGGTGCCATTCGGGATAGGCGGCGACATCAAGGCAGAAGTGGTCGCCGGTTTCCGCTCGGATAAATTCGACGAGTTCGTTGGCGTAGCGAAAATCGCCGGCTTCGGCCATGCCTGACGGCAAATCACCACGCAGGGCGACGATACGTCGGATTCCGGCGGCCTTGTACTCCTGCAGGATGGCGCTGATGTTTTCACGTGTTGAACCGATGCACGAGAGGTGCGGCGCGGCAGGAAAGCCTTCGGCGGCGATTTCCTTGACCACCGAGAAAGTGCGTTCCCGTGCCGAACCACCGGCGCCGAAGGTCACCGAAAAGAATTCCGGTTTGAGCGCCGCCAACTCGCCACGGACGACGCGCAACTTGTCGACGCCTTCAGGCGTTTGCGGCGGGAAAAATTCAATGGAAAGTTCGGTGTGTTTCATGCAGATCAATCACATTCCAAAGTTAGCGCCTGCCGGAAACCAGCAGGCTAGCCAGCGCCCACGAAACGACGCTGTAGAGCAGTGAGCCAAAAACCGCCGGCCAGAAGCCGCCGACGGTGAAACCTTCGATCAGCGATCCAGCCAGCCAGAACATCAGGCCGTTGACCACCAAGATGAAGAGTCCGAGCGTCAGCAGCGTGACCGGCAGCGTCAGCAGCAGCAACAGGGGGCGCACTACCGAATTGACCAGTCCGAGCAGCAGCGCGGCGAGCAACGCAGTGCCAAACGATGCTACGCGAATTGACGGCAGCAGGTAAGCGACGGCAAGCAGCGCAACGGCATTGAGTATCCAGAGCAGGATCAGGCGCATGGTATCCCCTTGGTCGATTAGTAACGATAGTGCTCAGCCTTGTACGGGCCTTCGATCGGGACGCCGATATAGGCGGCTTGATCGGGGCGCAGCACGGAAAGCTGTGAGTTGAGTTTCTTCAGTTGCAGGCGCGCGACCTTTTCGTCGAGATGCTTGGGCAGCGTGTAGACGCCTACCGGGTAGTCGGCGGTGCGCGTAAACAGTTCGATCTGAGCGATCGTCTGGTTGGCGAACGAGGAGCTCATGACATAGGACGGGTGGCCGGTGCCGCAGCCGAGGTTGACCAGACGACCCTTGGCTAGCAGAATGATGCGCTTCCCGTCGGGGAAAATGACATGATCGACCTGCGGCTTGATCTCTTCCCATTCGTACTTTTCGAGCGAAGCGACATCGATCTCGTTGTCGAAGTGGCCAATATTGCAGACGATGGCCTGATCCTTCATCGCCAGCATATTGTCATGCGTGATGACGTGAAAGTTGCCAGTCGTCGTGACGAAGATATCGGCCTTGTCGGCGGCATATTCCATGGTGACCACGCGGTAGCCTTCCATTGCCGCCTGCAGCGCGCAGATCGGATCGATCTCGGTGACCCACACCTGCGCCGACAACGCGCGCATGGCTTGCGCCGAACCCTTGCCGACATCGCCATAACCGGCAATCAGCGCCACTTTGCCGGCGATCATCACGTCGGTGGCGCGCTTGATGCCGTCGACCAGCGACTCACGGCAGCCATAGAGATTGTCAAACTTTGATTTGGTCACCGAGTCATTGACGTTGATTGCCGGGAACTTGAGGTCGCCGCGCTGATGCATCTGGTATAAGCGGTGCACGCCGGTAGTCGTTTCTTCGGTGACGCCCTTGATGGCGGCCAGGCGCACTGAATACCAGGTCGGATCGACGGCCAGTTTGGCGCGGATCGCGGCAAACAGGATGGCCTCTTCTTCCGAGCCTGGCTTGGTGATGACGGAAATATCCTGCTCGGCGCGGGCGCCCAGGTGCAGCAGCAGGGTGGCGTCGCCACCATCGTCGAGGATCATATTGCTATAGCCGCCATCGGCCCATTCGAAGATGCGATGCGTGTAATCCCAGTAATCGACCAGCGATTCGCCCTTGACGGCGAAGACCGGGATGTTCTGTGCAGCAATCGCGGCGGCGGCATGATCCTGCGTCGAGAAAATATTGCACGAAGCCCAGCGCACTTGTGCGCCGAGCGCGGTCAGCGTCTCGATGAGCACGGCGGTCTGGATCGTCATGTGCAGCGATCCGGTGATGCGCGCGCCCTTGAGCGACTGGGCGGCGGCAAATTCATCACGGATCGCCATCAGGCCCGGCATTTCGGTTTCGGCGATGCGAATTTCCTTGCGACCCCAGTCGGCAAGCGTGAGGTCGGCAATTACGTAGTCGTTGAAGTTTTCAGCCACAGCAAGCTCCTTGATAACTGTGGCCGGGATGGGGAAGAATGACGGTGTGCTGAGTTTTACTTCATTTCAGGCTCACCCGACTTCCCGTGCCCGGCACGGGTTGGATGAGCGCCGTTACGGTTCCGAGCCTGAAACTGTATGGCAACAGTCTTGCAGCGCCCCTCGGAAGGCTCGAATTATACGCGGATTATTTTGCGTGCGCAGCGGGGTGCCAAGCAACGTCGGGCAGGCCCGACCAGAGTTCGTTAAGATCCGGGAAATTCCATTTGGCCGGATCTTCACGGCCGGCAATTTTTTCCGGACAGCCATGCCGTGCGAGGTCGACGATCTCTGGCTTGATGCGCGCATCGGCGCGGGTAGAAAAGAAAACCTTGACGCGCGGTTGCAGGAGGGATTTCTGCCCCTGGTCGATAACGATCCCCAGGCGCCCGGAATTTAATCTAACCAGCGAACCGATCGGGTAAATGCCGAGACTTTTGACGAAGGCCTGAAAAACAATCGGGTCAAAATGACCCGTGCACCATTCGGCCATCTTGCGCAGCGACCCGGCAGGATCCCATCCAGGCTTGTAAGGGCGATTGGACGTGATCGCGTCATAAACATCACAAACCGCACCCATTTTGGCGTAGAGACTGATTTCCTTGTCCTTGAGTTGCTCGGGGTAACCCGACCCGTCAATTTTTTCGTGATGATGTAAGACGACATCGAGAATGATCGAATCCACGTCCGCGCTGTCGAGCAGCAATTCATGACCCGCTTCCGGGTGGGTTTTGATGATGCTAAATTCTGCATCGGTCAGTTTGCCCGGTTTGTTGAGCACCTCCATCGGCATTGAAGATTTACCAAGATCGTGCAGCAGGCCTGCGATTCCGGCCAAGCGGGTTTGCGTCTCGTCGAGCCTGAGTTGCTTGGCCAAGGCGATCATTAGCGCACACACCGCCACCGAGTGCATATAGGTGTAGTCGTCAGCAGTTTTCAGCCGAGCCAGACTGATCAAGGCGCCGGGGTTGCGGCTAACCGATTCGGCGATATCCTCGACCAGCTTTCTCGCTTGGCTAGTCTCAACGGTTTTGCCCATGCGCGCTTCCTGAAACATCGTCATAACGGCGTGTTTGGATTGGGCGCAGATCTTGACGGCGCGGGCAAGCTCGACAGCAACGGGAACCTGAACACTGGCGCTCACTGCCGACTCTATGATGCTGAACTCGGCGTCAGCCTGTGCCTCGGATTCCTCTTCCGAGATAATGCAGCCCCCAGGTTCTACGTCAAGTCCCTTGGCGCTGTCAATCCAAACTTCCTTTATGCTGCTGGCAAGAATGGAATCAATGTCCGCGGGGTCGGTTATGACAAACGAGTTTCTCCAGAAAGGGTGCTCCATCCATGAGCCGCAAAACTCCTTGAGATGCATCCCGACCACGAGTTGGTCTACATTGATTTTCTTGAGCATGGTCTGGGACTGAATGGCAGGGCAATTGCATCAAAATGCGAATGCCATTGTCGTCGACCCACAGAAATAATCGTTTACGCTCAATGAGTTACAGAGGGGCTGTTCACAGCGTTTGGAATTGTGTAGTTTTCTGTCTTTTTGGGGTGACTCATGGA
>NZ_JAPUVO010000132.1 GCF_029255185.1 Propionivibrio sp. | reverse complement strand
CTGGAGAGTGACAAGTTCTCCCCCTTCAGATCGTTTCTTTGGCGAGTCGGAGATTGGATAGTTCTGTTCCCAGCTCGATCCATCGGTCGATGAGAAGCTTCATGCGTTCGTAGTTTTTCAGTTGTTTGCGGATCGCTGGCAAATCCTTCTTCTTGACGAATTTACTACTGCTTTTTCCCTTCCGGGTGTAACTCACTTGGTAGTAGGGGCCGTGCTTTTCCGGGGGCGATGCCTTGCAGCGGCAGCCGGGTGTGCCACAAACATTGTATTGGGTCGAGAGACTTCCGGGCCGCAGGTCCCCAAGTTTTGCGAGGTCGCGCTTGACCTTCTCGATCTGACGTTCAAGCGCTTTTTCTCGTCTGTTTTCCATAGCCAAAGTATAGCATCGGTAAGCCGCTAGCATTATAATGCTAGCGGCTAATACTTTCGCAAGGGAGCGACGACATGGCACTATGGTTCGAGTGGTTGCAAGCTGTTCGTTCTCTCCGGCCAGCCTGTCGCCGGTCAGCCACTTTCCTCTGGTTGCTTCTTGCTCTGATGGGCTTGTGCTGTCGCGCCGATAACGCGGGCGTCACCAGTTTCGTCCGCGTCCTGAACTTTCGCGGCGAGGCCTACCATCGCTTTTTGCATCTCTTCCACAGCAAGGGGCTCGATCTGGACGCGCTCACCGCCTGCTGGGTTCGCCTCTGCCTGACCTTGTTCAGCCCTTTTCAGATCGGCTCGCGGATCGTCTGTCTCGCTGACGGGATCAAGGCACCGAAAGAAGGCAAACGCATGCCCGCCGTGAAGCTCTTGCACCAGCAGTCGGAAAGCAACACCAAGCCCGAATACATCATGGGCCATTCACTCCAGGCCATCTCTCTGCTGGTCAATGCTCCGGCCGGTCGGGTCGCCGCCGTGCCACTGACGTCGCGCATTCACGAAGGCCTGGTGTTTTCCAACCGCGATGCCAGAACCCTGCTCGACAAACTGGTGGCACTCTTGTTTTCAATAACCAGCGTCTGGAATCGTCAGGTCCTGCTGGTCGCCGATGCCTATTACGCGAGCGGCAAAGTGATCAGCACGCTCCTGTCCAAAGGCCATCATCTCGTGACTCGGGCCAAAAGCAACGCGGTGGCCTACCGGCCCGCGATTGATGCCGGACGCCGTGGCAAAGGACGCCCCCGGATCTATGGCGACAAGGTCAGCCTCAAGGACCTCGCCAAAGACCAGGCCGCCTTCACCTCGGCTCCCAGTCCTGTCTATGGTGAGAATGACGTCACGGTCTGCTATCGCTGTGTGGATCTGGTGTGGCGGCCGGTTGCCCACCTCGTCCGTTTTGTGATCGTGCATCATCCACTCCGCGGAACCATCTTCCTGCTGAGCACCGACCTCTCGCTCGCTCCTCTGGAGATTCTTCAGCTCTACGGCTATCGATTTAAGATTGAGTTGGGCTTCCGGCAGGCCGTTCACGTCCTCGGTGCCTATGCCTATCACTTCTGGATGGCCGGAATGAAGCCTTTGCGTCGGGGCAACGGTGATCAGTATCTGCATCACACCACCGACGCCTATCGCGCCGCCATCCGCCGCAAGCTACGCGCCTATCATGTCCATGTGCAACTCGGATGTATCGCCCAAGGCCTATTACAACACCTTTCGCTAAACTTCACCGCTGAGGTATGGCGCAACTTCCGCAGTTGGCTTCGCACCATGAATCCAGCGCTACCCCCATCCGAGCTTGTCGTCGCAAACGCCCTGCGGGCGGCCATCCCGGCATTTTTCTCGCTTCCACAATTGGACCCCAGCCTCAAGAAAATAACGAGCAAATACACCCGTTACGATCTGGCCTCGGCCGCCAGCCTATTGGTCGCGTGAAAAAAATCGGAAAAGTCGACACTGTCCAGTTTTCACCACAAGTGAGTGCAAGAGCAACGCAGGGTGGCACGTCGTCCCGGCGAACGTGACTGAAAGGGATGTGCCCCGTAGGAAATACTCCTGGGGTGCATAGCCCGGGACCCAGCATTGGAGCGCCATTCTGGACACCGGGCCCTGCTGTTTCCTGCGGTCGCTGGCGATGGGTGGAGGGATGTTTCGGCGATGCTTACGGCAATGTCGCCAACGTGACCCAGGACCACGCTCATCCTCTGGCAAGAATGCTCCAGGGACTGTTCGGTCTTTGCCGACGCGGCATTCCACACTACAGCGAAACTCGTTCGCCTCGTGTTTCTTTTAAACGCCTTGCGCCCGGGGTGGGACGATTGCTACGCTCATTCCTGAATTGGAAAATACTCTTGCCAGTCCGAAACACAGGCCGACTTACCCACAAAAGCTGTGACTAACCCTGTGTATAGCTTATGTAACAAAAGGCACAAACCCTGTAACAAACAAGGTTTGCAGGTGCTGCCCAAAAAATGGGCAGCCGCTTCAGTCAATCTTTATTGATGGCCTCGTCGCGCAACTCGCGACGCAGGATCTTGCCGACGTTGGTCTTTGGCAACGCAGTCCGGAATTCTACCTGGCTGGGTACTTTATAACCGGTGAGGTGTTCGCGACAGTGCGTGATCAGCTGCGCTGCGGTCAGTTTCTGATCCTTCTTGACGACAAAGATCTTCACCGCTTCACCCGATTTCCCGTCTGGAACGCCCACCGAGGCAACCTCGAGAACACCTGGGTGCATGGCCACGATATCCTCGACTTCATTCGGATAAACGTTAAAACCGGAGACGAGGATCATGTCCTTCTTGCGATCGACGATACGCACGTAGCCCTTTTCGTCCATCACCGCAATATCCCCGGTGCGCAGAAATCCGTCGACCGTGAAAATATTCGCGGT
Source organism: Propionivibrio sp. (assembly GCF_029255185.1). Taxonomy (GTDB): domain Bacteria; phylum Pseudomonadota; class Gammaproteobacteria; order Burkholderiales; family Rhodocyclaceae; genus Propionivibrio. The sequence goes on along the minus strand of NZ_JAPUVO010000132.1, from coordinate 143,718 downwards.
TTCTTCCGGCCGGTTGTAGTAACCCGACATGACCTGCGGGCCACGAATGCAAAGCTCACCACGTTCGCCAAGTGGGACATCGGCGCCGATATCATTGCGGATCGCAACCTCGGTCGATGAAATCGGCAGTCCGATCGAGCCGGTGTATTCGGAAATGTTCAGCGGGTTGATGGTCGCCGCCGGCGAAGTCTCGGTCAGGCCATAGGCCTCGATCAGAGGCGTTCCGGTTACCCGCTTCCATTTCTCGGCAACGGCCTTTTGCACGGCCATGCCACCACCCAACGAAACTTTCAGACGGCTAAAATCAAGCGCAAGAAAAGCTTCATTGTTGAGCAGAGAATTGAACAGGGTATTGACCCCGATGAATACGCTAAATGGATATTTTGCTAATTCGGCAGTAAATGCCGGTATGTCGCGCGGATTGGTAATCAGCAAATTGCTGGCGCCGATCCTGATGAAGGTAAAGCAGTTCGCCGTCAGTGCAAAAATATGGTAAAGCGGCAGGGCGGTGACAACCAGTTCAGCCCCTTCATCAACTTCCGGCATGATCCAGGCATAGGCCTGCGCCAGGTTGGCCAGAATATTCCGGTGCGTTAACATAGCGCCCTTGGAAACGCCGGTGGTGCCGCCGGTATATTGCAGATAGGCCAGATCCTCCTGACGCACGCGTACCTGCTTGAAATCGCTCGCCGCCCCCGCGGTCAGCGCCTTGCCAAAATCGATCGGATTCGGCAGCTTCCACGCCGGGACCATTTTCTTGACATACTTGACGACAAAATTGACGATGCCGCCCTTCAGAAAACCAAGCATGTCGCCAAGACGCGCCATCACGACGTGCTTGACCGATGTATTGCCGATCACCTGTTCCAACGTATAGGCAAAGTTTTCCAGAATAACAATGGCATCGGCGCCCGAATCCTTGAGTTGATGTTCAAGTTCGCGCGGCGTGTACAGCGGATTGCAATTGACCACCGTATAGCCGGCACGCAAAGCACCCAGCATGCAGATCGGATATTGCAGGACGTTGGGCATCATGATCGCAATCCGCGAACCCTTGGCCAGTTTGAGGTCCGCCTGCAGGTAAGCGGCAAAGTCGCGCGATAACTTGTCAAGCTGACCATAGGAAATCTGCGCGCCCATATTGATGTAGGCGACGCGGTCGCGATAGCGCGCAGCGCTTTTTTCAAACATCTCGCCAAGCGACTGAAACTCGTTCAAATCAACCTCGGCAGGCACACCTTCCTGATAGCTCTTCAACCAGATTTTGTCCACGTTGCCTCCATTCAAAGCGCTTTTGTTGAAGAAACGAACTGCCATCAGGCTACTTGGTGATTTCCAGAAGTTCCACTTCAAAAGTCAGGGTGGCGTTGGGCGGGATGGTCCCGGGACTACCCCGGCTGCCGTAAGCCTGGCTTGGCGGGCAAAGCAGTCTGGCCTTGCCGCCCACCTTCATCGTCTGCACTCCTTCGGTCCAGCACGGGATCACCCGGTTTAACGGGAAGCTGGCTGGCTGGCCACGGCTGTAAGAACTGTCAAATTCCTTGCCGTTCTCAAGTACGCCACGATAGTTGACCTTCACGGTATCACTGCTTTTTGGGCTGGCGCCGCTGCCTTCCTTGAGCGTAGTGATCACGATCCCCGAAGCGGTTTTCGTTTCCTGCGCATCAGCCGCTACGGCATGCAGTGAGAGTGCGGCAAAGAGACCGGCGACAGTCGTGGTGAATATTTTGCTGGCGATTTTCTGCATGGTGTGGCCTTTGGTTGAGGGTTGATGATGATAGGGGACGTGACGTAGCAACAGCCGATTGTAAGCCCCCTTGTTATATCTCGGGTTTCTTGAGGAGCTGTCTGGCAAAGGCGGCGTCGTTTTTTGTGATGCGACGAACCTGCTTCGGCCCCAGCGCATCGACAAAGCGCACGAAGTCCTCCAGCGGCATGGCTTCAAACGCTGCCCCTCCGTCAATCTTTTCACTTAGTCGGAACAGGCCAGCGCCGGTCACGACCATCTGGTAGCGGTAATCTTCGCTCCGCTTGTTTAGCCGAGCGACGGCGGCTGTTGCACGGGTCGAACGCATAGGATCGGCAGCACCAAGGTCGATAAGTAAGGGATTAAGTTTAACTTTTAATAATGATTCCACCCACTTACACTGTAAATTGTTTTGCTCAAACATCAAACCAATGGCGTGCCCCTGGAGGTGGTCATCGAGCAGTTAAACCAAGTTTGGACTCCAACGACGGAGACAGTGATGGATCAATCGAACCGCTACGCTGACCTGGGCCTGAAGGAAGAAGATCTGATCAAGGGAGGCAGGCACGTCCTGGTCGCCTACAAAATGAAACCCAAAGCGGGTTATGGCTATCTGGAGGCGGCGGCGCACTTTGCCGCGGAATCGTCCACGGGCACCAACGTCGAAGTTTCGACCACCGATGACTTCACCATGGGCGTCGACGCGCTGGTCTATCACATCGACGAAGCGACCGAGGACATGCGCATCGCCTACCCGATCGACCTTTTCGACCGCAATATGACCGACGGCCGGATGATGATCGTCTCCTTTCTGACGCTGGTGATCGGCAACAACCAGGGCATGGGCGACATAGAGCACGGCAAGATGTATGACTTTTACATGCCCGAGCGCGCCATCCAGTTATTTGACGGTCCGGCCAAGGATATCTCCGATCTGTGGCGCATCCTCGGCCGTCCGGTCAAGGACGGTGGCTACATTGCCGGTACCATCATCAAACCCAAGCTTGGCCTGCGCCCCGAGCCGTTCGCCGCCGCCGCTTACCAATTCTGGCTCGGTGGCGACTTTATCAAGAACGATGAACCGCAGGGCAACCAGGTATTCTGCCCGGCCAAAAAAGTGTACCCCATGGTCTACGATTCAATGAAGCGCGCCATGGACGAAACCGGTGCGGCCAAGCTGTTCTCCGCCAACATCACCGCCGACGACCATTACGAAATGCTGCATCGCGCCGACTTCATTCTGGAAACGTTCGGCCCGGATGCCGACAAGGTGGCCTTCCTGGTCGACGGTTTCGTCGGCGGCCCGGGCATGATTACAACAGCGCGCCGGCAGTACCCGAACCAGTACCTGCACTACCACCGCGCCGGCCACGGCATGATCACTTCGCCCTCCGCTAAGCGCGGTTACACGGCATTTGTGCTGGGCAAGATTGCGCGCCTGCAGGGCGCATCGGGGATCCACGTCGGCACCATGGGCTTCGGCAAAATGGAAGGCAACAGTTCGGACAAGATTATTTGCTACATGCTTGAGCGCGATGAGTGCCAGGGCCCGGTGTATTACCAAAAGTGGTATGGCATGAAACCGACCACCTCGATCATCTCCGGCGGCATGAATGCGCTGCGTTTGCCTGGATTCTTCGAAAATCTGGGCCACGGCAACGTCATCAATACTGCGGGGGGTGGCGCTTACGGTCACATTGACAGCCCGGCTGCGGGCGCGATCTCGCTGCGTCAGTCTTACGAGTGCTGGAAATCCGCTACCGATCCGATTCAGTTTGCCAAGGATCACAAGGAATTCGCCCGCGCCTTTGAATCCTTCCCGAAAGACGCCGACATGCTGTACCCCGGCTGGCGCGAGAAACTAGGCGTGCACAAGTAATCAAAGCCATGACTGCCATAGAGCAATACAAGGTTCACCAGGAGCCTTTCTACCAAGCTCAGGGCAAGGAAGTCGAGCTGTTCGCGGCGGCTTATGCGGCGCGTCTGCCGGTAATGGTCAAAGGACCGACCGGCTGCGGCAAGTCGCGCTTCGTCGAATATATGGCGTGGAAACTCAGGAAACCGCTGATCACCGTGGCCTGCAACGAGGACATGACCGCCAGCGACCTGGTTGGCCGCTATCTGCTCGAAGCGGGCGGCACGCGCTGGCTCGACGGTCCGCTGACGACAGCAGCGCGCATCGGCGCCATCTGCTATCTCGACGAAATCGTCGAGGCGCGCCAGGACACCACGGTGGTCATCCACCCGCTCACCGACCACCGCCGTACCCTGCCGATCGACAAGAAGGGCGAACTGATCGAAGCGCACCCCGACTTTCAACTGGTGATCTCTTACAACCCGGGCTACCAGAGCCTGATGAAGGACTTGAAGCAGTCAACGAAACAGCGCTTCACCGCCTTCGATTTCGACTACCCCGACGCTGCTCTGGAAACACAAATCGTCGCCAGGGAAACCGGGCTCGACGCAGCAACCGCCGCCCGGCTGGTAAAAATCGCCCAGAGCGCGCGCAATCTCAAAGGCCACGGTCTTGACGAGGGCATTTCGACGCGCCTCGTGGTCTATGCCGCCACGCTGATCAAGGGTGGTGTCGATCCCCATGATGCCTGCCGCATAGCCATGGCGCGACCGATCACCGACGACGCCGACATCCGCGCCACGCTCGATCACGCCATCGACGCCACCTTTGCCTGATCGGCAGGCGCCGGGATTATTGTCATGATCACCGGAGCCGACGCCCGCCAACAGGCCATGCTCAACCCGCAGGCCCAGACCTGGTGGCAGGAGGTCGATTGCGGCTTTCAGTCAGTGGCTGACGTTTTCGAGGCGTGCGTCAACGAAGCGCTAAGCACGTTCTCCAGTGTGCAGATGCAGGCCTACCTGGAGGCGGCGCGTTTTCTCGGCAAACTCGGCCGTGGCCCGGAGCCGATGCTAGCCTTTCTCGAGGAATGGCCGAGTGTCGCCACCTACATCGGCAGCGGCGACAGCACGCTCCTGCCCGCGCTGATGAATCTGGTGCGGGTATTGCAAAAATCACCCAACAGCCACGCCATCACGCCCTTGCTGCAAACGCTGGCCGCCGTCGCCAGACGCTTGCAGTCGGCGGAACAATTGCAGTTTTACCTCGACATCGCGCAGGACCTGATGCTGCGCACGACAGGTTCGATTCACGGCCACCACAGCACCCACCCCAGCCCAGGCCTGCCCGAGTTTTTCGCACAAGCGCCGTTTCTCACCCGCCTGCTTTCCATGGCCGGACTGAAAAACTGGGTTGATTACGGCATCCGCAATTACGGCCAACACCCGGTACGACAGATCGATTACTTCAAACTGCAATCGGCCGACAGCCGCGCCGTACTACAGCGCGAACGCCATGGCACCTTGTTCGCCGATGTCGAAAGGCAACTCGACCTCTATCTGCGCGCACTATGGTGCGACAGCGGCCTGCTGATACCGTATTCAACGACCGGCGACGAGTTGCGCCAACCCGTGCCTTACTACGACACACTCGGTCTGCGCGTGCCCGACGTCTTCGACGAGCGCAACGGAATCAGCGGCGTTGACCGCTACCGCGCCGTGCTCGCCCACATGGCCGGTCATCGTCGCTGGAGCCGGCCGCAAATCGCCGACAACTGGAGCCCCTTCCAGCGCCTGGCCGTGGAATTCTTCGAAGACTGCCGCGTCGACACCCTGCTGATCCGCGACTACCCGGGCCTGCGCCACCTATTCGTCGCCCTCCATCCGCAGCCGCTGGAAAATGCCTGCGACCCCGAGACCACCTCGTGCTTGCGTCACCGCCTGGCCATGCTGTCGTGGGCGCTGCTCGATCCCGAGCACGGCTATAGCGACGAGAATCTGCTCGACTTCGCCCGGCGCTTTTACGAGCAACTGGCCGAAGGCGAATCCAGCACGCAGGAGATAGCTAGCCTGGCGCTCGCCTACGTCGCCCGGACGCGCCGCCAGAGCGACCAGTTGGCCACTGTGCATTTTGACAACACGGTGATCGACTATCGCGACGACAATCGTCAGTTGTGGCAATTCATCGAGTATGGCGACGAAGAAGAGAGCTTCACGACGCAGCGCAAGCCAGAACCCGGCGAGCAACAACAGGGCCTGCCGCCGCGCCACTACCCGGAGTGGGACTATCAAAGCCGGACCTACCGCCCGGACTGGACCAGTGTCCATGAAACACTGCACCCCAGCGGCGACGCGGCCGATATCGACCGCCTGCTGCACAAGCACAGTGCCCTGGCCAAGCGTCTTAAACGCCTGTTCGACCTGCTCAAGCCGCAAGACAAGGTGCGTATCCGCCATCAGGAAGAAGGCAGCGAACTCGATCTCGACATAGCGATCCGCTCATTCATCGACTTCAAGAGCGGCGCCACTCCGGACCCGCGCATCAACATGAGCCATCGCACCAACGGCCGGGACATCGCAGTAATGCTGCTGCTCGACCTCTCCGAATCGCTCAACCAGAAAGTCGCCAACGGTGAGCAGAGCATCCTGCAACTGAGCCAGGAAGCCGTTGCACTGCTCGCCTGGGCGGTAGACACGCTGGGCGACCCGCTGGCCATCGCCGGCTTTCACTCCAATACCCGGCACGACGTGCGCTACCAGCACATCAAGGGCTACAGCGAAACGTGGAGCGACTCAGTCAAAGCCCGTCTTGCCGCACTAAGCGCCGGCTACTCAACGCGCATGGGCGCCGCAATGCGCCACGCAGCACACTACCTGGAAAACCAGAAGAGCGACAAGAAGCTGCTGCTGATCCTCACCGACGGCGAACCCGCTGACGTCGACACCCCCGACCCGCGCACGCTGATCGAAGACGCCCGGCAAGCGGTGCAGGAACTCGACAGCAAGGGCATCTACACCCATTGCATCAACCTCGACCCACGCGCCGACGACTACGTCAGCCAGATATTCGGCCAGCATTACACGGTAATCGACAATATCGCGCGATTGCCGGAACGCCTGCCGCAGGTATTCCTGGCCTTGACGAAATAGGCGGTCAACGACTCGCGGCGGGGAAAAAACTAAATCGGACTGCGCACAGTCGCTTGGTGCCTGACAGATCAGGGTAGAATCGAACCCCGCCCCGAACGCCCTTGCCAGGAGAGCTAGAGATGAGCTTAAGCAACCGGATTGCAGTGATCTTGCATGGGGATGCCAATTACTCCAAGGAAGTGCAGAGCCCGGGACCCAGCATCGGGGCGCCATTCTGGATACCGGACTTTGCACTTGCTCTGCATTCCCTTCGGTCACCTTCGGTCGCTTGCGATGGGTGGAGGGATGTTCAGACCTCTTTGAACAGATTACGGCGGGTCTGATGACGCCTAATATCACACCGTCGCGTTCAAAATGTCTCCAAAAAAGTGCATTATTTAGCGACCAGGCCAGAGCATGAAATATAACGATTTGCGGGATTTCATTGCGCAACTGGAAAGCATTGGCGAACTCAAGCGTATTGCTGTCGAAGTTGATACCCGCTTTGAAATGACTGAAATCTGTGACCGCGTGCTGCGGGCGGGTGGGCCGGCGATTTTGTTTGAAAAGCCGAAAGGCGAGCTGGGGAATATGGCCTTGCCGGTGCTGGCCAACCTGTTCGGGACACCGCGCCGCGTTGCTCTGGGCATGGGGCAGGAGTCGGTGGCGGCATTGCGCGAGGTCGGCAAACTGCTTGCTTACCTCAAGGAGCCGGAGCCGCCGAAGGGCCTGAAGGATGCGTGGGACAAGCTGCCCATCCTCAAGCAGGTGCTTAACATGGCCCCGAAAGTCGTATCTTCGGCGCCCTGTCAAGAGGTGATCTGGGAGGGCCAGGACGTCGATCTTTCCAGGCTGCCAATCCAGCATTGCTGGCCGGGCGATGTGGCGCCACTGATCACCTGGGGGCTGACGGTGACGCGCGGACCGAACAAACCAAGGCAGAACCTCGGCATCTATCGGCAACAGGTGATTGCGCCAAACAAGGTGATCATGCGCTGGCTGGCGCATCGCGGCGGTGCGCTCGATTTTCGTGATCATTGCTTGCACAACCCCGGCCAGCCTTTCCCGGTGGCGGTGGTCATCGGTTGTGATCCGGCGACCATTCTCGCCGCGGTAACGCCGGTACCCGACAACCTCTCCGAATACCAGTTTGCTGGTTTGCTGCGCGGGGCCAAAACCGAGGTTGTCAAATGCCTGGGCGAGTTGCAGAGAAAAGCGGATCTGCAGGTTCCGGCCTCGGCCGAGATCGTTCTGGAGGGGTATATCAACCCGACCGAGACGGCGCTCGAAGGCCCCTACGGCGACCACACCGGCTATTACAATGAGCAGGCGCACTTTCCCGTCTTTACCATTGAGCGCATCACCATGCGCCGTGATCCGATCTACCATAGCACTTACACCGGCAAGCCACCGGACGAACCAGCAATGCTCGGCGTGGCCTTGAACGAAGTGTTCGTTCCGCTGTTGCAAAAGCAGTTCCCTGAGATTGTTGATTTCTATCTGCCGCCCGAGGGCTGCTCTTACCGTCTGGCAACGGTCAGTATCCGCAAGCAGTATCCTGGCCATGCCAAACGCGTGATGTTCGGCATCTGGAGCTTCCTGCGCCAGTTTATGTATACCAAGTTCATCATTGTGGTTGATGATGACGTGAACATCCGTGACTGGAAGGAGGTCATCTGGGCGATGACGACGCGCGTCGATGCCGCGCGAGATACCTTGATCGCCGAGAATACGCCGATCGACTATCTCGACTTCGCCAGCCCGGTGGCTGGCCTTGGCAGCAAAATGGGCATTGACGCCACCAATAAATGGCCGGGCGAAACCAGCCGTCAGTGGGGAACGCCGATGGTCATGGATGATGCCGTGAAGCGCCGGGTTGATGATTTGTGGGAGACGCTGGGACTCTAATTTTCCAAGCTGCGGAACGGATGCAATGGAATCAGCGCTCCACCACCCAGTGCAGCAAGGCGTCCATTGCTGGCTTGCCGAATCGTGACTTGGGGTCGTTGATCATAAAAACGACCACCCAGCGTTTGCCCCGGCTGTCCAGGGCGTAGCCGGCAATTGCCCGAACACCTTCCAGGTAGCCGGTTTTCAGGTGGGCGCGGCCAGTCGCGGCGCCGATGCCGAGCCGCTTTTTCAGCGTGCCGTCAATGCCGGCCACCGGTAGTGAAGACATCAGTTCCGGCATGACCGGGCTTTTCCAGGCGGCGAGCAATAATTGGCTCAAGCCATCGGCCGAGATGCGTTCGCTGCGTGATAGCCCGGATCCATTGTCGATCACCAGCTCCGGTATCTGCAATTGCTTGTCAGCCAGCCATGCTTTGATGCGCTGGCGTGCGCCTTCGGCACTGGCCGGTCGTTCGATGGATAGCGTTAGAAATACCTGACGGGCCATCACGTTGTTGCTATATTTGTTGATTTCGCGTACCACCTCACTCAGTGCGGGTGATTCCTGAACAGCCAGCAGGCGGGCCGTGTGCGGCGTTGGCCCGTCACGAACATGCCCGCGCAGGGTGCCGCCGAGTTCGCCCCAGAGCGCCCGAAACAGTTGCTCGACCTGAACATTGGCTGGCCATGGAGACAGGTGTAGCGCCTTGTCGCCACAGGCAGCGGCAAAGCTTCCGGCAAGTTCGATGGTCGCGCCATCAACCCTGGCTTTGATTTTTTCGCGCCAGTCAGCGCAGGTCTCCTGTGTCAACTGCAGATGGTTTTCGATGCGCAGGCTGTCGCTAGGCGTTTCGCTGATCACACTGACCCGCTCCGCGTCGGCGTGTACCGTCAGATGCACGCTTTTGAGATTGATCAGCAAGGCATCGGGGCCGGCGTTGTAGGGGCGCAGCGGCTCGTTGTCGAACTCGGCCGGGTCGTGCACGGGCAGGGCAAAGGCGCTGCGGTCGAGCACCAGGTCGCCGTTGATGGTGTTTATGCCACGCGCACGCAACTGGCGCAGCAGCAGCCAGAACTGCTCAAGCGCTAGCCGCGGGTCGCCACTGCCGCGCAGATAGAGGTTGCCACCGAGTTGTCCATTGTTCGGGCCGTTGAACGATGGTGCGTCGGTCAGCACTTCGGTCTTCCAGGTATAGGCCGGGCCGAGCAGTTCGAGTGCAGCGTAGGTGGTCAGCAGCTTCATTGCCGATGCGGGGTTCATTGCCTGTTGGGCGTTGTGACGGAAGAGAGCCTGGTCGTGGTCAACGTTTTGCACGACAATGGCGACACTGCTCAAGGGAATGCCTGCGTCCTTCAGTGCAGTGGTGACCGACGGCGGCAGTGCATTGCCCAAGGCGCACAGGGGTGCGGCCAGAAAAGTCACAAGCGCCGTCAGCAGGAGCGCGCGACGATGTGAATGAACGCGTCCGGGTTGTTGTGCCATGGTTTTGCGATGCATGTAATATGTCTTGCGTAATAATCAGAAACCAATCAGGGACGCCATGAAAGAACAACGCCGACATCAGCGAATTCGTTTCAATACGCTACCGCTCGTTCGTATCGGACAACTCGGATTTTCCGGAACCGGCGAACTGGAAAATCTTTCACTCGGAGGACTGATGCTGCGCACCGAGCTGCCGCTCGAGGTAGGTGAAGCATTCGGCTGCGAGTTTGCGCTCTTCGATTCGCCTCTCATAGACATGTCTGCCGTTGCGGTGAGCCGGACAGGTACGCTTTATGATGTGCGTTTCCAGGCCGGGCCGATCAGCGAACATCTGATTCAGGATGCAATCGACAACGCACTGGCTTCCGGAGACGCATCCATCCTGAGTATAAATGATCTGCACGGACGCAAGGTGATGCGTATTGCCGGCGGACTGAACGGTGGTTTGCGCAATGACTTCATGCACGGCCTGACCCGGATGGGTATCGACGAACTTGATCTGTCTGCAGTAACCGGGATCGATAGCGCCGGACTGGAGCTGTGCCGAATTGCCGGCGAGCAGTATCGGATCGGGATTGTACGGCCATCGCCTTGCGTGCACGCAGCGATGACGCAGTTGAATGACCGTTTTTAAAATTTCTTTCCGTAAAGCCGTTGTTGGAGCACTATCTGTTTTGTAAGTGCGCAGTAAGCATTGCGGATTATGGTGGTTTTCGTAGTCGGCAATATCGGTTCGATAAAACCTATTATTGAGGAGACGAAAATGGTTGACGAAGTGGCCGCTCGGGTCGAGGCGAACCCAAAATATCACAAGCTGGTCAGCATACGTAGCAGCTACAGCATCATCATGACGATTCTGGTTATGGCTGTTTACTACGGTTACATCCTGCTGGTCGCTTTCAACAGAGAGTGGCTGGCCACCAAGATTGGTGCCGGCATGGTGACCTCGATCGGTATTCCGCTCGGTGTTGGCGTGATCGTGATTACCATCATTTTGACCAACATCTATGTCCGTCGTGCCAACACGGAGTTCGACTCGCTCAACGCCGAAATCATCAAGGAGGCGAACCAGAAATGATGAATAACCTTTTACGCAATAGCCTCGGGCTATTGCTTGGCATGTTGGTCGCAGGCGCAGCGCTAGCCGCTGGTGCTGATCTTGGGCAAACCACCAAGCAGGCCACCAACTGGGTCGCCATCGGCATGTTCGGCGGTTTTGTGGCGATTACGCTCGGCATCACCAAATGGGCTGCGTCCAGAACCCGCTCCGCAGCCGATTTTTATACGGCGGGTGGCGGTATCACGGGTTTCCAGAACGGCCTGGCGATTGCTGGCGACTACATGTCGGCCGCCTCCTTTCTCGGTATTTCCGGTCTGGTTTTTGGCAGTGGGTTTGACGGCCTGATCTTCTCGATCGGCTGGCTGGTCGGTTGGCCGGTGATCACCTTTCTAATGGCTGAACGCTTGCGCAATCTTGGCAAGTTTACCTTTGCCGATGTCGCCTCCTACCGTTTTGCGCAGACCCCGACGCGCATTTTCGCGGCTTGCGGTACGCTGGTCGTTGTCGCTTTTTACATGATCGCGCAGATGGTCGGTGCCGGCCAGTTGATTAAGGTGCTATTCGGCCTTGAATATCAATACGCGGTGATGATCGTTGGCGTGCTGATGATGTGCTATGTGCTATTCGGTGGCATGACGGCAACCACCTGGGTGCAGATCATCAAGGCGATCATGCTGCTTTTCGGTGCGACCTTCATGGCGCTGGCCGTGCTCTGGCAATTCAAGTTCAATCCCGAGATGTTGTTTGCCAAGGCCGTTGAAGTTCACTCCAAACATGACGCGATCATGTCGCCGGGCGGGCTGATCAAGGATCCGGTCTCGGCGATCTCGGTTGGCATGGCGTTGATGTTCGGTACGGCCGGTCTGCCGCATATCCTGATGCGTTTTTTCACCGTGCCGAGCGCCAAGGAAGCGCGCAAATCGGTCGGTTGGGCAACGACCTGGATCGGCTACTTCTACATCCTGACCTTCATCATCGGTTTTGGCGCCATCGTCATGCTGACGCAGGATCCGGGTTCGTACTACGTCGATGGCGATCTGGCCAAGGGCCTCAAGGGCGGCGGCAACATGGCCGCCATCCACCTGGCCAACGCGGTCGGCGGCAACGTCTTCCTCGGCTTCATTTCCGCCGTGGCCTTCGCCACGATTCTGGCGGTGGTGTCCGGCCTGACGCTGTCCGGCGCTTCAGCCGTATCGCACGACCTGTACGCCACAGTGTTCATGAAAGGCAAGGCTGACTCGGCGCACGAACTGCGTGTTTCCAGGATCACCACCATCTGTCTGGGCATCGTCGCGGTGATTCTCGGTATTGCCTTCGAGAAGGAAAACGTCGCCTACATGGTGATGCTGGCTTTTGCCATCGCCTGTTCGGCCAACTTCCCTATTCTCTTCATGTCGGTGCTGTGGAAGGATTGCACGACCAAGGGGGCGGTTACCGGTGGCGTCGTTGGTCTGGTCAGTTCGGTCGGCCTGACCATTGTCTCCGCCTCGGTGTGGGAAGCCGTGCTGCATAATCCGAAGGGCAGCGCCTTGTTCCCCTACTCATCGCCAGCACTGTTTTCGATGAGCGCCGCCTTCCTGACCATTTATCTGGTGTCCAGGATGGACAACAGCAAGCAAGCCCAGCTTGAGCGCTCGCTCTATCCGGCGCAGAAAATTCGCTCGGAAACCGGTCTGGGTTCGAGCAGCGCATCCGGTCACTGAGCGTCATGCAATACACCGCCGGGGTTCCCTCGACGGAAAACGGCCCAGGCATCCTCGATGCCCGGGCCGTTTGTTCTCGATCTTCCTACCGGCGGATCAATTTAGCGATTGACCAGTTTGGTATCGATGAAATCACTCAGGCTTTGCACGGTCTGGAACACCGAGCCGTCGATTTCATCGTCGTCGATGGTGATTTGAAAGGTTTTTTCAAGATTCAGGATGAGGCTTCCCACACCCAGCGAGTCGAGTTCCGGCAAGGCGCCAAGCAATGGCGTCGAGGCATCGAAGGCCAGGGCTCTACCCTTGAGTTCGAGAGCCTGATCAAGCGCCAAAAGGAGTTTTTCCTGAGTGGACATATTTATTTTCTCGCTAAGAAGTAAAGAGCTGGCCCTGTTCAGTTGGACAAAAAATCGACGGTGATAAGTGGAGCCTTGCGGTGTAGGGTTACCCACAGGGCCGCCGCCCCGTGGGCAACCCGGACGTCATGCCGTGATCCTCTCTTTCGGCATACCGGCGTAGTAGATCGTATCGGGCGTCTTGCCGTCAAGCGATTGATGTGGCCGGCGGGTGTTAAAAAAATCAGGCTCCAGGGTCAGCTGACCGATCCGCCTCTCCGTGCAAAATTAAGCCTCGGATTTCGGTTGATTTTTGCAAGCCCCACGAATGTTCAGAATGGCCAATGCGATCTGCAACACGATGAGTGCATAAGCATGGTCCAGCCAACCCCAGCTTACCCACAGCACATTGCCGAGCAAGAAGCACCAGAAACCGAATTCACGCTTGCGCTTGGACTGTGACGCGATGAGCCATGCGGCGACTACCGTCACGCTCATCGCTGGCCACTGGAGTTGGTTCAGATAGCTCATGCCTTACTTCAGGATACGTATTGAGCTTCTGCGGCAATCAAAAGTCATCCTATTCAAACCATTTGTTTCGGAAGACGACTGAAAAGAGCACGGCACCAAACGCGACAAAAATGAAGATAGGAAACCACATTGAGCCGATTCTGCCCAAGTATCCTTCACCCATCAGTTGGCCGCCCATCATCGTTCCGGTCGCTATTCCGCCCCCGAAAATTAGCATCAGCAATGCAGCGATGACCGATGCGCTGACTAGAGATAAGCAAGTAGACCTGTCCATGATATGCATTCCTTTCAGAGGGGATGAGTGTTTAACCGTGTCACATTTGTGTCAGTTGAACGAGTACAGATCAACTTTTCCGTTCGTCGCCGGCATATGCTCGCTGAGATTCCCGCCATCAAGCGGGCCAATGGCGTCAATGAAGCATTTGGACACTTCCACTTCCGCAGCAATCAGGTTCGGGCCAAAGACACGACGGGTTTGAAGCGCCATTTCGTAATAAACCCAACAGGGGCGGCCAGCGAGATACTCGATATAGAACCTGCCCATCGGTCCCTCTCGATTGGCAACTCGAGCGTCAGCGCCGTAGGTCAGAAGCGTCTCATTCACCTCGTTGCGTAACTCGACCGAGTCGTGGCTGCTGCTCATTACATGGGTAAAGCGCTTTTCGCCGACTTGAAAAACCTTGATGGTGGCTGACATTTTGTTCTCCTTGCATGGAAAAAGCAGCACTGCATCATTCCGAGACTTGTCCTTGTCGCTCGCCACGGTGCAAAAGTCGCGCAGTTATTGCGCTCCAATGGAATTCATCCTAGAGGGGGAAATCGTCATCGTCTGTACGTCAGAGAACATAAGGGTTACAGTTCTTGTGCCGAGAAACGTATTGATGTTTGTACAGGCTTCTGGCTGCTGGTAATTCTCGCCGATAGACTGATGACGTAGTCGCGTTGAAGTAATGAATCAGACAACAATCTCGACGGGTGGCGGATGGCTTAAAAAGCTATGGGGGCTGGCTGAGAATCCGTAGGCGCCGGATTGAAAAACGACTACAAAGTCGCCGGCTTCGGCGACGGGGAGGTGCATCTTGTCGGCCAGGGTATCCATCGGGGTGCACAAGGGGCCGACTACCGAAACGACTTCCGTTGTTGTCGAGCCGATTCGGTTGCCAATTGATACGGGAAAGTTCTTGCGTATGACCTGCCCGAAATGGCCCGATGCGGCCAAATGATGGTGCATGCCGCCATCGACGATGAGAAAGGTATGGCCGCACGAGCGTTTTTTTTCCAGCACACGACACACGTAGATGCCCGCCTCGCCGACCAGGTAGCGGCCAAGTTCAACAATCCATCGGGCTTGCGGGAAGCGCTGTGCGTAGTGCGCGCGCAGTCGCTGGAGATTTTCTCCGACCCGTGAAAGTGCTAGGGGTTTTTCTCCAGGAAAGTAGGGGATGCCAAACCCGCCGCCCAGATTGATGCTCAGGATCGGCGAGCGGATCGTCCCGGCCATGCGCGCCACCAGTTCCATGGCGTTGTTTTGCGAGTCAATAATCGCTTCGGCCTTGAGGTTCTGCGAGCCAGAGTAGATGTGAAACCCCTCGAAGGAGAGCCAGCACCCCTGGATTTCCTCAAGGGCCTGCGGGACCAGGCTCGCATCAATCCCGAACTGTTTCGGGCCGCCACCCATTTTCATTCCGGAATATTTCAGTTCAAAATCGGGGTTGATACGAATGGCTACCCGTGCCGGTTGGCCCAGTGTCTCGGCAATTTTTTCAAGCCGCCGCAGCTCTTCAATGGACTCGGCATTGATTAGGATTCCCGCAGCGACGGCTTGAGCAAGCTCGCCAGGCCGTTTGCCGGGGCCGGCAAAGCTGATGTTTCTCGGGCCAATGCCTGAATTGAGTGCGGTTTGCAGTTCATTGCCTGAAGCAACGTCAAAGCCGTCGACCTGCTGCGCGAGCAGATCGACGATCGCTGGCATGGGGTTGGCCTTGAGCGCGTAATGAATTTCGGCGGCGCCATTGAACGCTTCGCGCAGCACCTTGATCCGGTGCAGAATCAAGGTGCGGTCATAGGCATAGAAGGGCGTTTGCCCGGCGCGAGCCGCCAGGATCGCCAAGCTGGACCCGGCAACGCGCAATTCGCCGTCATACACCGGAAAGCCGTGGTTGATATGCAGCGGAGAGTCGGCAGGAGGGAGGTCAGCCGTGGTTTCCATGATCTTCGCCAAGCGCCGTGAAGGTTTCCTGATAGCTTGCCGAAAGCGCTTTCCGGTCGATCTTACCATTTGGGTTACGCGGCAAGGGGGCAAGGACCAAATCAATTTGCGCCGGCACCATGTAAGCGGGCATGTTTGTGCGGCAGAAATTCAGCAATTGTTCGCTTTCCAGCGTCTGGCCATCCTGCGCTTTGACGACGACTACAATGGCCTGACCCAGCGCCGGGTGGTCAACACCGAAGGCGGCAGCTTCATCGACAAATTTTGCAGCGTAGAGAATTTCCTCGACTTCGGTCGGGCTGACCCGGTAGCCGGAGGTTTTTATCATCTCGTCCCGACGGCCTATGAAATATAGGAATCCATCGTGGTCACGGCGCACGACATCTCCGGAAAACACCGCGATTTCAGGGAGTGTCAAGCCGCTTTCCCGGAGATGTGCAGGAAGTATCCGGTAGCGTTCAGCAGTTTTTTCCGCATCATTCCAATAGCCCATGCCGACCAGCGCGCCACGATGGACGAGTTCGCCGGGTTCGTCGTCGTCACACAGCGTGCCGTTTTCGCGCAGGACCAGAATTTCTGCATTGGGGATCGCCCGGCCAATCGAGTCCGGTCGCCGGTCAATTTCTTCCGGTGGCAGATAGGTGGAGCGAAATGCCTCGGTCAATCCATACATCAGAAAAGGCTTGGTTTTTGGCAAGGCCGCCCGGAGCTTTTCGAGTATTTCGAAGGGCATTCGACCGCCGGTGTTGGCGAAGTAACGAAGATGATCGCTCACGTCAGAAGGCCAATCGAGATGGGTGAGTTGAATCCACAGCGGAGGAACCGCCGTCAAGCCGGTCACTTTTTCCTTGACCACGGCCTTGAGGATATCGCGTGGCAAAAGATAGTTGATGAGAACGACCCGCGCCCCGCTGTGAAAGGCTGTAGTGAGTTGGCTGAAGCCGGCGTCAAAGGACAACGGCAGGGCAGCTAGCAGCGTGTCTTCCGGAGTGTTTTCCAGGTAGTCGGCGACACTTTTCGCACCGCACACCATATTGCGATGCGAAAGAACAACACCCTTGGGTTTGCCGGTGCTGCCCGAGGTGTACAGGATGGCCGCCATGTCCGTATCGATTAGGCGTTCAGGTGGTGCTACGGAGGCTTTGTGTAAGCCATTGAACTCGGCCCAGGTATGCATGTGGCAAAAGGCCGCCATCGATTTCGGTGCGCTGTCCTTATCGGCGTCTACGATCACGATGTGTCGCAGCTCCTGGCAACCCCGAAGGACTTCGTGCAACTGATTCAGACGGTTCTGAGAGGTGAGTAGGATGCGTGCCGAACAATCCTGCAGGATGTGGGCCACTTGCAGGGGTTTAAGAACCGGATTGATCGGTACAAAAACACAGCCGGAAGCCGAAGCGCCAAAACAGGCGACGACAAACTCGAAACGTTTTTCCAGAAAGATCGCCACTCGGGCTTGCTTCTCGGACGACAGTGCGGCGACTGCGCCGGAAAAACCGTTGATCTGCCCGTCCAGATCGGCATAACTGAGCGAACCGCCAAGGTAACTCAAAGCGTCTCGCTGTGGCGTTCTGGCGGCCGCTAGTTTAATCAGGTGGTGTAGAAGGAAAGTGCTTTTCATGAATGAGTTCCGATTCGTTTACCGCATCGGGTGTGTTCAGTGCTTCAATGAATGGAAAATGGAATCAGGGAGGGAGTATTTTCCAATTCAGGTATGAGAACAGGCTCTCAGACCGATTCAACCGCCAGGTGCGCCGCGTGTTCCTTCTGCGTGAAGCGGTCGAGGTAGAGGTAGACCACCGGCGTTAAATACAGGGTCAGGAACTGCGAGAGCAGCAGGCCGCCGACCACTGCCAGCCCCAGCGGGCGGCGGACCTCGGCGCCAGCGCCGAGACCGAGCGCGATGGGCAGGGTGCCGACCAGCGCCGCCATGCTGGTCATCATTATCGGCCGGAAGCGGATCAGGCAGGCTTTGTAGATGGCTTCGTGCGCAGGGATGTTTTCGCTGCGCTGCCGGTCGAGGGCAAAGTCGATCATCATGATGGCATTTTTCTTGACGATGCCGATCAGCATGATGATGCCGACGAATGCGTAAAGACTCAGGTCGACTTTGAAGAGATAGAGCGTGATCAGCGCGCCAAGCGTCGCCGAAGGCAAGCCGGAGAGGATGGTCAGCGGGTGGATGAAACTCTCGTAGAGAATGCCGAGCACGATATAGACGACCAGAATGGCGATTAGCAGCAGCACGCCAAGGCCCTGCAGCGACGCCTGAAAGGCCTGCGCCGTGCCTTGCAGGCTGGTGTTGAGCGAGGCCGGCATGCGCAATTCGCGTTCCAGCGCCTTGATGCGGTCGACGGCGTCGCCGAGCGAAACGCCGGGCAGCAGGTTAAAGGAAATGGTGACCGAGGGTAGTTGCCCCTGGTGGTTGACGGTCAGCGCCTGTGTCGATTGGTTGACGCGGGTGACGGTGTCGAGCGGGATCAATTTACCGCTGCTGGCGCGCACGTAGAGTCGGGAGAGCTTCGAGGGATCGAGCTGGAATTCGGGCGAGACTTCGAGGATCACTTGATACTGGTTGGAGGTGCCATAGATGGTTGAAATCTGCCGCGAACTGAAGGCGCTCTGCAGGGCGTCCTCGACCTGGCCGAAACTCAATCCAAGTGTGGCGATCTTGTCGCGATCAATGTCAAGGGCAACAACCGGGCTCAGATTATTGAGGTTGCTGGTGACATCGATGAATCCGGGCAACTGGCGAATCTTGTCGAGCAGGGTGTCGGTCCACTGGTAGAGTTCGGACAGATCGGTACTTTGCAGGGTGTACTGGTATTGCGCTGAAGTGACCTGGCCGCCGATGGAGATCGCGGGTGGATTGCGCATATAGACCTTGATCCCTGGCACTGCGGCGAGCTTTGGGCGTAGCTGCTGGATGATTTCGTCGGGCGACAAGCTGCGCTCGCTGCGCGGTTTGAGGATCATGTTCAGCGCGCCGGTGTTCGAGGTCGGGCGAGAACCCGCAGCGCCAGCGCTGGACATGAAAGAGCGGATGTTAGGATCAGCAGCGACGATGGCTGCGACCGCACGCTGGTGTTCGACCATTGAGGCGAAGGAAGCATCTTGTGCGCCTTCAGTGACCGCCGTGATTTGTCCGCTATCGCCGCTCGGAATGAAGTCCTTGGGCACCAGGGTGAAGACCACGCCGGTGAGCAGGACGGTGGCGATAAAACTAGTCAACACCAGCCGGGGGTGCGCCATGGCCAGCCGTAGCGTTCGTTCGTAACCGGCCAACAGGGCGTCGAAAAATCGTTCGAAGGCGCGAAAGATGCGACCGTGCTCTTCCGGTTCGGCATGCCGCAGGTAGCGGCTGCACAGCATCGGCGTAAGCGTCAGCGAGACGACGCCGGAAACGAGAATGGCGGCGCAGATGGTGACGGCAAATTCGTGCAGCAGTCGTCCGACGATGCCGCTCATGAACAACACCGGGATAAAGACGGCGGTTAGCGAGATGGTCATTGATATGATGGTGAAGCCGATCTCGCGCGAACCCTTGATGGCGGCTTGTAGCGGTGTTTCGCCAAGCTCGATGTGGCGGACAATGTTCTCCAGCATGACAATGGCGTCATCGACAACGAAGCCGACTGACAGGGTCAAGGCCAACAGCGAGAGATTGTCGAGGCTGTAGTCGAGGATGTGCATCACGGCAAAGGTGCCGATCACCGAGATGGGCAGTGCCAGAGCCGGGATGGCGGTGGCCGACAGGTTGCGCAGGAAGAGCAGGATGACCAGGATGACCAGAAAACCGGCGAGGACGAGGGTGAACTGCACGTCGTCGATGGCCTCGCTGATGGAAATGCTGCGGTCGTAAAGCGTTGTCATGTTGATCGCCGCCGGCAGCTTGGCCTGGAAACTTGGCATGATGCGTTTGATCGAATTGACCGTCTCGATGGTGTTGGCGCCGGGCTGGCGCTGGATGGCTAGAACGATGGACCGCTTGTCGACGTTCCAGGCAGCGACCCGCTTGTTTTCGACGCTGTCGATCGGGGTAGCCACTGCATCGAGCCGGATCGGTGCGCCGTTGCGCCAGGCGACGATGAGCGGGCGGTAAGCGGCGGCCGTGGTCAGTTGCCCGTTGTCCTTGATGGCAAAGGACTGGCGCTCGCCGTCGATCAGGCCGACCGGCTGGTTGACGTTGGCTTGGACAATTGCTTGCTGCAACTCGTCGATGCCCATGCCGCGCGCCGCGAGTTGGTCCGGGTTGGCGCGGATGCGCACGGCGTATTTCTGCGAGCCGAAGACGAGCACTTGGGCAACGCCGCTGATCGTCGAAATGCGCTGCGCGAGTTGTGTCTCGGCATATTCGTTGATTACCGGCAGCGGCAACGTTGGCGAGGACAAGGCGATGAAGAAAATTGGCGAGTCGGCCGGGTTAACTTTGCGGAATGAGGGCGGCGTCGGCATGCTTGGCGGCAATTTGCGCTGTGCTGCGGCAATCGCTGACTGGACGTCCTGGGCGGCGGCGTCGATGTTGCGTTCAAGCGAGAATTGCAGGGTGATCGAGGTCGTTCCCTGGGCGCTGGTCGAACTCATCGAGTCGAGACCGGCAATGGTCGAGAACTGTCCTTCGAGCGGGGTGGCGACGGCGGCGGCCATCGTTTCCGGCGATGCGCCGGGCAGGCTGGCGGTGACCGAGATGGTCGGGAAGTCAACGCTCGGCAGTTCGGAAACCGGCAGTGCGCGGTAGGCGATAAGGCCAAAAATGACAAAGGCTGCCATCAGCAGCGTGGTCATGACCGGGCGACGAATACACAGTTCAGGCAGATTCATGGCGCGGCCCTACTTGCTCGTTGCTGCCGGTGCCAACTGCGCATTGGCCTTGCTGCCCGTTTCCCGGGCTTTGACCTTGACCCCTGGCGCGAGACGCAACTGACCGTCGGTGACGACGGTCTCGCCCACCTGCAAGCCCGTACTGACGGCGGTCATCCCGGCGTCAGCGGCGATAGTTTTGATTGGGCGCATTTCAGCGCTGTTGTCCGCCTTGACGACATAAACGAAATTGCCATCCGCGCCTTGCTGAATTGCTTCATCGGGGATGGTGACTGCCTGGGTCAGCGTATCGAGGAGCAGGGTGACGTTGAGAAATTGTCCCGGGGTCAGCTTTTCATCGGCGTTTGGCAGCACGGCTTTCATCAGGATGGTGCCGGTAGTGGCATCGACTGCGTTGTCGAGAAAATGCACTGCGCCGTCGTAGTGTTGCGCTCGGTCACCCGGTAGGCTGACGTCGACTTTCATGCCACTTCCTGTGCCGGCCGCCATGGCGTCACGCAGTCGCGGCAAATGCTTCTCGGGTATTGAGAAGCTGACCAGCAAGGGGCGTACGCGGTTGACCACGGCCAGCGGTGTCTCGTTGATTTTGACCGATGACCCTGGGAAGACCAGTCGTGCGCCAACCACGCCAGAGAAGGGGGCGCGAATGGTGGCGTAGGAGAGCTGCAGGCGCGCCACTTCCGCTGCTGCGTTGCTGGCACGCAGGTTGGCGCTGGCTGCGGCTTCGTTGGTGCGGATGTCGTTGACCTTCTCTTCGGAGACGAAGTTGCGGTCCTTGAGCGCTGTGTAGCGAGCGGTGTCCGAACGACTCTTGGCAGCCAGGGCCTGGTCACGTGCAGTCGCTGCTTCCGCCTGTTGCAGACGGGCGGCAAAATCGGTTGGGTCAAGACGGATCAGCACTTCGCCCTGCTTGACGTGTTGACCTTCCGTAAATAGTACCGCGGCGACCTGACCATCAACCCGTGATTTGAGTATGACGCTTTCGTAGGCTTCGGCGCGACCGACGACCTTCAAGGTGACGGGAATGTCACGTGCTTCTGATTTGGCCGTAGTGACGGGGACTGGCGGCGCTTCCGCTTTTTTCTTAGCATTGTCCTCCGAGCAGGCAGTAAGCGCCAGGATGCTGCTAAACAGGAGGACGGTTGATTTCACGGGAGCAGGCTTTCCAGTGCGTAGAGTTCTTCGACCGTCTCGCGGCGGCGCACGAGGTGACTGTGGGATCCATCAACCATGACCTCGGCAGCACGCGGCCGGGTGTTGTAGTTTGAACTCATGGCCATGCCGTAGGCGCCCGCCGACATAATGGCGAGCAGATCGCCGGTGGCGATGGCCAGCGAGCGATGGTGGCCGAGGAAGTCGCCTGATTCGCAGATCGGGCCGACGATATCCCATTGGCATGCTTTGCTGTTGCGTGGCATTACCGGGACGATGTCGTGCCAGGCGTCGTAAAGCGCCGGGCGGGCGAGGTCATTCATCGCCGCATCGACAACGGCAAAGTTTTTGACGGCGCCGGGCTTGAGGTATTCAACCCGGGTCAGCAGTACTCCGGCATTGCCGACCAGGCGTCGCCCGGGTTCAAGCAGAATCTTGAGACCTCGTCCCGTAAGTTTTTTGAGCAGGGGTTGCAGATAGGATTTTACCGAGGGGGCGGCTTCGTCCTTGTAGCGGATACCGAGGCCGCCGCCGAGGTCGATATGATGCAGGCTAATTCCGTTGCTGGTGAGTTGGTCGATCAGTTGCAGCAGCTTGTCGAGCGCTTCGGCAAAGGGTGCCGGGTCGAGCAACTGCGACCCGATATGGCAGTCGATGCCGATGATTTCGAGGTTGGGGAGGCGCGCTGCGTGTTGATAGATGCTTAGCGCATCTTCGTAGGCTACACCGAACTTGTTTTCCTTGAGGCCGGTTGAAATGTAGGGGTGGGTCTTGGCGTCGACGTTCGGATTGACGCGCAGGCTGATCGGCGCTTTTTTGTCGAGGCCGGCGGCGACGCCGTTGAGCCGTTCGAGTTCGGGAGCTGATTCGACGTTGAAGCAGAGGATGCCGGTGCTAAGGGCAAAGGCCATTTCGGCGGCGGTCTTGCCGACGCCCGAGAAAACAATTTTTTTCGGATCTGCGCCAGCTGCCAGGGCGCGCTTCAGTTCGCCGCTGGAAACGATATCGAAGCCGGCGCCATGGCGCGCAAAGACGTTGAGTACAGCGAGGTTGGAATTGGCCTTGAGAGCATAACAGACCAGGGAATCAACGCCGGCCAGTTCCTTCTGAAATTGTGCAAGTGCGTCTTCAAGAGCGGCGCGCGAGTAGATGTAACAGGGTGTGCCAAAGTGTGCAGCAATGTCGGAAAGCGGTACGGACTCGACGTGCAACTGACCGTTTCTCAGGGGGAAAAAAGCGTTCATCGGGCAGGTTCTTCAGGCGTGTTAAGATCAGCCGGAGCAGCAGACGCTGGCGTCGCTGGGGTTTTAATTTGTGGTGGTGGGAGAGTCAGCGGCCCACGCGTTCCGCAAGCGCCAAAGGCAAACGTAAGCAGCAGGATTAAAAGCGTGCAATGTCCGCGCATAATGGGGCAATCAGAAATGGGAAATGGTAGCACAGGATGAATGATAGCGAATTCAATGCGCTTGCCAATGCGGCCCTGAGTCGGATTGAAACTGGGCTGGATGCCAGTGGCGTCGATATCGATTTTGCGATGGTCAGCGCCGGTGTTCTCGAGATCGAGTTTGCCGACGGCAGCAAGATCATTGTCAATCGACATGATGCATCGAAAGCGTTGTGGGTGGCCGCACGTTCGGGCGGCTTTCACTTTCACTGGGACGGCCACGCCTGGCGCGACACGCGCGATGATGGCGAACTGATGGCGACGTTGTCAGCGCTGGTTTCGGCACAGTCCGGGGTGCCGGTGATCCTGGCTTAGGCTTTAATCGATCGGTTTGGCGTTCTGGTCCTGCTCAGGTTCGGGCTCCACGCTGGTCGGGACGTTTTCCTTGTAGAAAAACTCTTTGGCGGGGCCCTTGCCGGAGCCCGCTATTTCAAGGGCGACCAGTCCTTCGGGTTGCGGCATGAATGATTCCGGAACATCTTTTAGAACTTTGGCCATGTAAGCAATCCAGGCTGGCAGTGCGGCCGAGCCGCCGGTTTCGCCGTTGCCCATGTTTTTTGGCTGGTCGAAACCAATCCATGAACAGCCGACGACGGTTTGCTGATAGCCGCAGAACCAGGCATCGACGTGCTCATTGGTGGTGCCGGTTTTGCCCGCAAGATCGCGGCGCTTGAGTGTTGCCGAGGCGCGAGCGGCAGTGCCGTAAATGGTAACGTCACGCAGCATGCTATCCATCAGGTAGGCATTGCGCGGGTCGATGGCCCGCAACGACTCGTCTCCGGCCGTGACTGGCTGCGCTAGCGCCAGCGCCTGCCCCTTTTCATCCTGAATTTCGCGCACGATGTAGGGCGCGATACGGTAGCCACCATTGGCGAAAACAGCATAGGCGGTGACCATCTGCCAGGGGGTGACCGAACCGGCGCCAAGCGCCATGGTCAGGTAAGGCGGATGCTTGTCGGCGTCAAAGCCGAAGCGTGTCGCGTAGTCCTGAATGAAGTGCACTCCGCTAGCTTGCAGCAGCCGGATCGAGACCATGTTCTTGGACTTGGCCAATGCCGTGCGCATACGCATTGCACCCTCGTATTTTCCATCGTAGTTTTTTGGTTCCCAAGCCTGGCTGCCGGTGACCGAGGCCGGAAAACTGATTGGATCGTCATGCACAATGGACGCCGGCGTGAAGCCCTTTTCCAGGGCGCCTGAATAAATAAAGGGCTTGAAGCTCGAGCCTGGCTGTCGCCAGGCTTGCGTGGTGTGGTTGAATTTGTTGCGGTTGAAGTCAAAGCCGCCGACCAGCGAACGTATGGCGCCGTTTTGCGGGTCAGCGGACAGGAAGGCTGATTCAACTTCGGGCATTTGTGTGATGCGCCAGTTGTTCTTGTCGTCGGTTTGCACGCGAATCACGGCGCCACGGCGCAGTCGCTTGTTCGGCGGCGCCTTGTCGTCGATCATGCGCGCGGCGAATTTTAAGCCATCGCTGTTGATGGTGACGATTTCACCACCTCGCCGGTAGGCGCGAATCTGTTTGGCATCAGCGTGCAGAACGATGGCCGGGTGCAGATCTTCCGAGTCGTGAAAATCCTGGAGTAGTTCGTCGAGGGCTTCGTCCTGTTCGGACTTGATGTCGCTCATCTCGACATAGGCTTCGGCACCACGGTAGCCATGCCGCCGATCATAGTCGAGGACGCCACGCCGCAAGCTGTTGTATGCCGCTTCTTGGTCGCTCTTGAGAATCGTTGTGTAGACCCGCAGACCACGGGTATAGACCTCTTCCGGGAAACGCTCGGCGGCCATCTGACGCGCCATTTCAGCGACGAACTCGGCGTGGACGACAAACTCATTAGTGTCGCGTTTGACGACCAGCACCTGTTTTAGGGCCGCATCGTGTTGCTTGGAATCAATAAAGCCGAGTTCATGCATGCGCCGCAGCACATACTGCTGGCGCAAGCTGGCGCGTTTGGGATTGACTACCGGGTTGAACGCAGAAGGCGCTTTCGGCAATCCGGCGAGCATGGCGGCTTCGGCAATGCTCAACTCCTGTAGTGATTTACCAAAGTAAATCGGGGCTGCCGCGCCGAAACCGTAGGCACGTTGGCCGAGAAAAATCTGATTGATGTACAACTCGAAGATCTGATCCTTGGAGAGATTGTTTTCGATCTTGAAGGAAAGCAGTGCTTCGTAGAGTTTGCGGGCATAGGTTTTTTCCGAGGACAGAAAGAAATTCTTGGCAACCTGCTGCGTAATGGTCGAAGCCCCCTGCCGTTTGCCACCACCCAGAAGATTGCTCAGTGCGGCGCGCACGACGCCCTGCGCGTCCACTCCGCTGTGTTGGTAAAAGCGTTCATCTTCTGCGGCCAGGATGGCCTGTTTCATCACATCAGGCACGTCCTGAATGCGAACGACTGCCCGGCGCTCTTCACCAAATTCGCCAATCAGGTGGTTGTCAACGGTATACACGCGCAAGGGAACCTTGGGCCGGTAATCGGTCAGAATGTCCAGCGAGGGCAGATTTGGATAGGTCAGGATCAGAACCACGGCGGCCATGGCAACGGCCATTGCGACCAGTCCAAGAATGAACAGAATCGGATAAAGAATCCAGCGGGAAATGTTTGGCAAGGTGTTTGGCAAGGTGTAATCCGGGCGAAGGGGGTAGGGCGCCATTATAAACGCTGCCAGAACGACCGTGGCAGCGTGCAGAAATGGCGAGAAAAAATGGCTTTACACGCCGGATAGTTGTTGCTAGCATCTAAAGTAGATTATCTATAAATACGCTAACTACAAATTATTCAAGGGTTTTTTCGACAAGGGGTGGCGATTTGCAACTCGATTTATCGATCTTTAATCCTAAGGCACGTTCACTGATCGGTCTCGATATCAGTTCGTCTGGAGTCAAGATGGTCGAACTGGCGCTTGATGGTAAGAGTGGCTATCGCGTCGAACGGTATACGATTGAGGTGTTGCCAAGGGACGCTGTAGCTGACGGCAATATTGTCAATCTGGAAGCGGCTGCCGAGTCCGTGCGCCGGGCCTGGAAGAAGCTGGCGACCTCAACCAGGCAAGTTGCGATTGCACTTCCTGCTTCGCACGTGATCACAAAAAAAATCATCGTGGCTGCTGGGCAACGTGAGGAAGAACTCGAGTTGCAGGTTGAATCCGAGGCTAATCAGTACATCCCGTTTGCTCTTGAAGAAGTCAATCTCGATTTTCAGATCGTCGGCCCGGCAGCCTCATCCCCCGATGAAATCGAGGTGTTGATTGCCGCTTCACGTAAAGAGAAGGTCGAAGACCGGGTCGCTGTAGTGGAGTCTGCCGGCCTGAAGCCGGTGGTTGTGGATGTCGAGTCCTATGCCGTGTTTGCCGCCTTTGAATTGATTGAAAAACAACTCCCTGATGGCGGTAAAGGGCAGATCATTGCCTTGGTCGATATCGGGGCCAATGTGATAAACCTGACCGTGCTGCGCAACGGTCAGCAGCTTTATGTTCGTGAGCAAGCGTTTGGCGGCAATCAACTGACGCAAGAGATTGCCCGTCTGTTTGGAATGAATTTCGAGGAGGCTGAAGCTGAGAAGCGGCGCAACAATTTGCCGGACAATTACGAAGCTGAACTGCTCAAGCCCTTTGTCGAAAACATGGCCTTGGAAGTATCACGTCTCTTACAGTTTTTCTTTACCTCTACCCAGTTTAGTCAGGTCGATCACATCGTTTTAGCCGGCGGTTGTGCCGTCCTTCCGGGGGCAGACGAAGTGGTGGCGTCACGAACGCAGGTCAATACGATTATTGCCAACCCCTTCGCCGACATGGTGCTGTCCGACCGGGTCCGCGCCAAGAGTCTGCTGGCCGACGCTTCGTCGCTGATGGCCGCCTGCGGTTTAGCGCTGCGGAGGTTTGACGAATGATACGCATCAATCTCCTCCCGCATCGCGCAGAAAAGCGCAAGGCAAGACGGCATCAGTTCTACGGGCTTCTGGGAACGGTTTCGATTCTTGCCGGACTGATTGTTTTTCTCGTTTATACGATTATTTCGGGTTACATCACGTCTCAGGAAGCCAAGAACGATTTCATCAAGAAAGAAATCGCGGTTCTTGACAAACAGATCGATCAGATCCGGCGTCTCAAAGAACAGACGCAGGCAATGCTGGCGCGTAAGCAGATTATCGAGTCCTTGCAGCGTGATCGGGCTGATGCTGTGCGCCTGTTGAGTGAGCTGGTAAAACAGATGCCGGAAGGTGTGTATATCCGTTCGGTCAAACAAGATGGTGTCAGGATTTCCCTGAATGGCTATGCGCAATCCAATGCGCGGGTTTCTACCCTGATGCGTAATATTGAAGCGTCACCCTGGCTTGAAAAACCTCAACTGATTGAAATAAAAGCCATCACGCTCGACAAGCGACGACTCAATGAGTTCAACATGACCGCTGCCCTTAAAGGTGCCCCGGTCGAGAGTGGAGGCAAGAAATGAAGGCGTTCTCCATTGCCAACGTTGACTTTAAGTCGATTCACGACGATTTTCGGAACCTCAACCCGAAAGATGTTGGGGCTTGGCCAATCGTCCCACGTGTTGTCGCCTTGCTTGCTCTTGCCGCGGCAATTCTGCTGGTGGGTTGGTGGTTTGTCTGGAGTGAGCAGCTCGACACGTTGACAGCGCGGCAACAGGATGAGTTAAAACTCAGGGAAGAATTTGTTGCCAAGAAGACGCAGGCGGTCAATCTGGATTTGTACACACAGCAATTGAGCGAAATTGACCGCTCATTCGGCGCACTGTTGAAGCAGCTGCCCATCAAGTCGGAGGTTGAGTCCTTGCTGATTGAGATCAACCAGTCGGGGATGGGTAGAGGGCTGCAATTTGATCTTTTCAAGCCAGGGCAGGAGATCGTCAAGGATTTCTATGCCGAATTGCCGATCAACGTGCGCTTGACCGGAAGCTACCATGACTTTGGCGCCTTTGCCGGCGATATCAGCAGGCTGTCGAGAATCGTCACATTGAACAATATATCGATCACTGCCAATCCGCAGGCCAAGGACGGAAGTTTGGTCATGGACGCCGTGACCAAGACTTTCCGCTATCTTGATGATGAAGAATTGGCCGCCAAAAAGAAAGCGGCACAGGCGGCACAGGCGGCCAAAGGTGGGAAAAAATGAGAAAGATCGCTGTTGCGCTGGCCAGCGTCGTCTTGGTGGCGTGCTCCGGCGGGGATAACGAGGATTTGCGCGCGTGGATGAATGACGCTGCCAAGGATATCAAGGGCAAAATTCCTCCCTTGCCTCAGGTTAAGCCCTATGAACCGGTGCCTTATGATGTGGGCAACCTGACCGATCCATTCAAGTCGTCAAAAATTGGCGCTGAGCAGAAAAAGAGTGGCGGAAGTGGCTTGCAGCCGGACCTGGATCGGCCGCGCGAACCGCTGGAGGCCTACCCGCTAGAGTCGCTGAAGTATGTTGGGGTAATGACCAAAAAGAAAGTTTCTTACGCCATCGTTCAGGTTGATGGCTCCTTGTATCAAGTGAGGATCGGGAATTATATGGGGCAGAATTTCGGAGTGGTCACCAGAGTTTCTGAATCTGAAGTAACGTTGAAGGAACTCGTTCAGGATTCGGCAGGCGATTGGGTTGAAAGAGCAAGTACGCTATTGCTGCAGGTACAGGAGGGTAAAAAGTGAAACAGATCAAATGCTACCTGCTCGGTTTTATCGGCTGGCTATTCCTGGCGCTTGCTCCGGTCAACGCCCAGGAGGCCAAAGCAAACTCCATCGAGGCGATGACTGTTGCACAGCAGGGTGGTGTGCTCAACGTAAAGCTGACATTCAAAGAGCCATTGGCAGCACTGCCGCCGGGTTTTAGCGTGGCCGCCCCGGCACGTATTGCGCTTGATTTTGCCAATACCACCAATGGTCTTGGCAAAAATAGTCAAACCTACAACGAAGGAGAGCTGAAGAGCGTCAATGTGGTTCAAGCCGAAGGCCGTACGCGCCTGGTGCTGAATCTTAATCAGGCAATGACTTACGAGTCGACAATCGACGGAAACAACCTGCTTCTGGCTTTGATTCCCAGTGCCAAAAAGAGCAATGTGGCGATACAGGTTGAGCATTTCTCCCAGTCACGCCCGTCGGTGGACGCCAACAGCATTCGGGATATTGCGTTTCGCCGTGGCAAGGACGGCGAGGCGCGAATCACGGTGGATCTGAGCGATCCAAATGCCGGGATCGATATCCGCCAGCAAGGGCAAAGTCTGGTCGTTGATTTCGTCAAAGTGAATGTTCCGGATGCGCTACGCAAGCGCCTCGATGTAACCGACTTTGCGACGCCTGTTGTTTCGTTTGATACTGTTCAGCAAGGCGCCAATGCGCGCATGACGATTACGCCGCGCGGCTTATGGGAACATAATGCCTATCAGACGGACAACCAGTTTGTCATTGAAGTAAAGCCGGTCATCGAAAACCCCAACAAGTTGGTGCAGGGGACGCGCGGCGGCTATCAGGGCGAGAAACTGTCGTTGAACTTCCAGAACGTCGAGGTTCGGCGCCTGCTACAAGTGATCGGCGAGTTCACCGCGATGAACATGGTGGTCAGTGATTCCGTTGGCGGTGCGATCACGCTGATTCTGAAGGATGTGCCCTGGGATCAGGCGCTGGACATCATCCTCCAGCAAAAAGGCCTCGACATGCGCAAGAACGGCAATGTCATCCTGATTGCTCCGCGCGAGGAAATTGCGACCAAGGAAAAGCTGGAGTATGAAGCAAAGGCACAGATTGGCGATCTTGAACCCTTACGCACCGAGAACTTCCAGCTTAACTATCAAAAGGCGGAAGAAGTCAAGAAGCTGCTGACCGATGCCGGCCAGCGCATGCTCTCAAAGCGTGGCAGTGCCGTGGTCGACACACGAACAAATATTCTATTTGTTCAGGATACGCCAAGCCGTCTGGAAGACGTCCGGCAGTTGATCGCCAAGGTCGATCTGTCGGTACGTCAAGTCATGATCGAAGCCAGAATTGTTGAGGCCGGTGATAGCTTTGCCAAGAATCTTGGGATTCGCCTTGGCTGGGGTGGATCAGCGACCAGTACTGGTGGGCCACTGACATTCGTGAATGGAGCTGGCCCCAACCCCTTTGGCGTAACCGACGGCTTGTTGCGTGGAAATAGTTCGACCGTTTCTGCCGTTAATCTTCCAGCAACCCCGCGTGCCGGGACAGCCGGCACCTTCGGGTTGATGCTTTTTAACAGCGCAAAAACGCAGTACCTAACGGCTGAAATATCTGCCCTGGAGGCCGATGGGCGAGGCAAGGTAATATCCAGTCCGCGTGTCATGACGGCCAATCAGATTGAGGCGATCATTGAGCAAGGAGTCGAAATCCCCTACCAGCAAGCGACGAGTTCAGGTGCCACCAGTGTTTCTTTCCGCAAGGCAAACCTGTCGCTGAAAGTCAAGCCGCAGATTACGCCCGACGGAAAAATCACAATGACCTTGGACATCAACAAGGACACGCCGAATACCAAACTATCCACCGGTGCCGGAGTGGCCATCGACACCAAGCACGTCAAGACGGAAGTGCTGGTAGAGAATGGCGGTACCGTCGTGATTGGCGGCATATACACACAAAACGTCAGCGATAACACGCAGCGCGTTCCATTTTTCGGTGATCTGCCTTACATCGGCTGGCTATTCAAGAACAGGGAATGGATCGATGACAAAACTGAGTTGCTGGTATTCATAACCCCCAGAATCGTTGCCGAAACTCTTTCTGTGCGCTGATTCCTAGTTTGTGGTTAAAAAAGAAGCCGGCTGTGGCCGGTTTCTTTTTGGTATTTTCAATTCAACGCTGGGCATCACAATCGTCGTATGGCCGTAAGGTCTTTGAGAGAAGCGCAGTGCGCTAGCACCAACACCTCCTGCATCTGTCACCGATTGCTCCGTTTGAGGCGTTAGAATGAGCCCAATCGACGTTTTCGGCCATCGTGATGCCATCAAGCACACCGACTGTGGAATCACCCCCCCGCCTTGTGGAGGTGCCAACTCTGCTGCCTCGCTACCTGGCGCTGGCCTATTTGGCGTTGGTCGTCTATGCCAGTCTGCACCCTTTTTCCGGCTGGCGCGATCCGGGCCTGTCGCCGATTTTTTTCCTTACGGCGGCCTGGCCTCGCTACTGGACGGTCTTCGATTTGGGGATCAATGTCCTCGCCTATCTGCCCCTTGGGTTTTTGCTCGCGCTGACCTTGCGGCGCCTGCCTGGACGCTGGACCCCGGCCTGCGTTGCGCTGTTGCTCGGCGCATTGCTCAGCCTTTGCCTTGAGTGTCTGCAAGCCTGGCTGCCAGCGCGCGTCGCTTCCAATCTCGACCTGGCTTGTAACACGTGCGGCGCAGGCCTCGGCGCGCTGCTCACCATCTGGCATGGCGAACGCTTTTTCGATGGCTTCGTAAACTTGCAGCAGCGCCTGCTGGCATCCACACCGCATGCGGAACTTGGGCTAGTCTTGATCGGACTGTGGTTGCTGACGCAACTTTCTCCGGAAACAATCCTCTTCGGTGCCGGCGACCTGCGGCACCTGCTTGAGATAGCACCATCGCTACCCTACGCGGCACCTGCCTTTTTTGCCCTGGAGACTGGCATCATCGTCTGCAACACCATTGCCATCGGGCTAATCACGCGTGCCCTGCTAAGCGACCGTAGCTCCCCCTATCTGGCGCTGGCCGTTTTCTTTTTCCTGGCGTTGTCGATTCGCACGCTGGCCGCTGCGGTGCTTGTCGATCCACTCAATGCCTTGGCCTGGCTCACCCCCGGCGCCGCGCTTGGCCTGCTTGCTGGCGGCGCGATATTCTCGATCATGCTGCTGTTGCCAGCCTCGCTACGTATTGCGCTGGCCGGACTGACGCTGATGGCCGGCACCGTGCTGGTTAACATCACACCGCCCAATCCCTATTCGGCGGCCGCTCTGGCCACCTGGCGACAAGGGCACTTTTTGAATTTCAACGGGCTGACCCGGCTGACTGCCAGTTTGTGGCCTTTCCTGGCGCTCCCCTACCTGATGATGCTTGGACGACGCCTCTGAATGCGCCTGAAACAAGGTTAGAATCTGAGCTCACAGCAAGCACCAGCAAGACAAAGGTCGACATGAGTTACTTCAAGCATCACGTATTTTTTTGCTGCAATCAGCGCCCCGAGGGCGAAGGATGCTGTAACAACCTGGGCGCTAGCGAAGCGCAAACCTATGCCAAGGATCGCATCAGCCAACTCAAGCTCAAGGGCCAGGGCAAGATCCGGATCAACAAGGCCGGCTGCATGGATCGTTGCGATGAAGGCCCGGTTATCGTCATCTATCCGGAAGAAGTCTGGTACCACTACGTGGACCAAGAAGACATTGAGGAGATCATCCAGGAGCATCTGGTCCACGGCCGAGTCGTTGAACGCCTGAGAATTTAAGCCGATGAAGCAAAGCGAAGAGAAGATTTGCATTGACGGGCCAGCCGGCACCATCGAATTGATCGTCGAAAGTCCGGGTGCGCCGCGTGGGATCGCCCTGATCTGCCATCCGCACCCGCTGTTCGGCGGCACCAATACCAACAAGGTAACGCAGACGCTGGCCCGTACCTTCAATCGCTTAGGCTATGTGGCCTTGCGGCCAAACTTTCGCGGGGTCGGCGAAAGTGGCGGAACGCACGACGACGGGCACGGCGAATGCGAGGACATGCTCGCCGTTGTCGCAGAAGCCAAACGCCGCTTTGGCGACTTACCGGTTGCTCTGGCTGGCTTCTCGTTTGGCGCCTACGTGCAGACTCGGGTAGCACAGGCCCTGGCCGAAGCCAATCACCCGGCCCAGCGCCTGGTTCTAGTCGGCACCGCTGCTGGTCACGTCGAAGGTGCGCGCCAGTATGCGACCAAGGCCGTCGCTTCCGATACCATTGTCATTCATGGTTCGGTGGACAGCACGGTGCCCCTGGCCAATATCCTCGCCTGGGCCGAACCGCTCGACCTGCCGGTAATCGTTGTTCCCGGCGCCGACCATTTCTTTCATCGTCGGCTGCACCTTATCCGCGACATCGTCACCCGCGCATGGCGACACTGAACTTGGCTGACGCGCTTTGCGTCCGTGGCCTGCGCAAGCGCTACGATGACCAGGAGGTGGTTGGCGGAATCGACTTCACGGTGCCGTCCGGCACCTGCTTCGGTCTGCTTGGCCCCAACGGCGCCGGCAAGACCACCACCCTGCGCTGCTGCCTTGGATTGACTGCGCCAGACGCGGGTCAGATCACCTTGCGTGGCTATTCCATCCCGGAGCAAGCTGAGGCCGCGCGGGAGCGGGTCGGCGTGGTGCCTCAGTTCGACAACATCGATCCGGATTTCACCGTTGCCGAAAACCTGATGGTCTACGGCCGCTACTTTGGCATCAAGGACGCAATCATCCGCGCCCGCATTCCCGATCTGCTCGACTTCGCCGGACTTGGTGGCAAGGACACGGCGCGCATCCAGACCCTTTCCGGAGGTATGAAGCGACGCCTGACCCTGGCGCGGGCGCTAGTAAACGACCCGGACATCATTTTTCTTGACGAACCGACCACCGGCCTGGATCCGCAAGCACGCCACCTGATTTGGGAGCGTCTGAAGCAACTCACTGCGCGCGGCAAGACGCTGATCCTGACCACCCATTTCATGGATGAAGCTGAGCGCTTGTGTGACCGACTGGCAGTGCTCGACCACGGCCGTTTAGTCACCGACGGCGCACCACGCGCCTTAATCGCCACACACATTGAACCGCAGGTGGTTGAAGTCTTCGGCGACGAAGCAGCGGCCTGGGCCCGCTCGCGCAACACGCTCGGAGAACGTCTCGAAATCGCTGGCGACACCGCCTTTTTCTACTGCCGCGACTCGGCGCCACTGCTAGCCGCACTCGCCGATGCCCCAGCCTTGCGCTACCTGCACCGCGCGGCCAGCCTGGAAGACGTATTTATCAAGCTCACCGGCCGTGAGTTGAGGGATTGAGTATGGAAAAAGTGATTAAGCGCTTTCAACGCAGAGATCGCAGAGGCGCAGAGTACGCAGAGGTAAACCAATTTTTTGTCTTTCTCTGCGATCTCTGCGCCTCTGCGATCTCTGCGTTGAAAGCGTTTCGCGGCCTATGAATACACAACGTCTCTTTGCCATCCCCCGCCCCGGTCTGCGCTGGCTGCCGGTCTGGCGACGCAATTTTCTCGTCTGGCGCAAGCTGGCGATTCCCTCGGTGCTCGGCAATCTGGCCGATCCGCTGATTTATATGCTCGGGCTCGGTTATGGCCTGGGTGGCCTGTTGCCGCAGGTCAGCGGCGTCAGTTACGTTAGTTTTCTCTCCGCCGGGACGGTGGTTGCCAGCACCATGAATGCGGCGACTTTTGAAGCGCTCTACTCGGCCTTCTCGCGCATGCATGTGCAGAAAACCTGGGATGCCATCCTCAATACGCCGCTTTCGCTCGATCACATCCTGGCCGGCGAACTGGTCTGGGCCGCCAGCAAGAGCCTGCTCTCCGGACTGGCCATTCTGCTCGTCATTGCAACACTGGGGCTGACCACTTCGCCGCTGGCGCTGTGGGCGATCCCGGTCATTTTTCTCACCGGCCTGGCTTTCGCAGCAATGGGCCTGATCGTCTGTGCGCTGGCGCCGTCCTACGATTTTTTCATGTACTACTTCACGCTCTTCATCACTCCCATGCTGCTCGTCTCCGGCGTTTTTTTCCCCGCTGACCAGCTTCCGGCAGCCGTGCACACCCTCGCCGCCTGGCTGCCGTTGGCGCACGCCGTCCAGCTTGCCCGCCCTCTACTGCTCGGTGAAGTGCCAAGCAACGTTTTCATGCATGTCGGCGCTCTGTTGACCATCACTGTCGTTGCTTTCGCAATCGCCACGATGCTGACCCGACGGCGTTTGCTCAAATGATGATCAATTGTTTTCAGGCACCATGTTGATCGCGCCGCAGGGGCACTCGGCGACGCACATGCCACAACCCTTGCAGTAATCGTAGTTGAACTCGAAGCGCTTGCCCGGGCCGAGCTTGATGACTGCATTATCCGGGCAGACGCCGTAGCAGTTGTCACACTCGAAACAGTTTCCGCAGGACAGGCAACGACGCGCTTCGAACAATGCCGTACTTTCATCCAGACCACCCTGAACTTCGTCAAAGGTCGATTGACGACGGATGATGTCGAGCATTGGACGCACGGTCTTTGGCGCATCGGCGTAATACCAGGTGTTGAGCTTGTCGAAGGTCGCCACCTGGTGCTTGGGTGGCGCGACGTAGGTGGCGCCTCGCAGCCAGGCGTCAATGTTGCGCGCGGCCTTCTTGCCATGGCCGACACCGATGGTGATGTTGCGTTCGGTGGGAACCATGTCGCCGCCAGCGAATACGCCAGGCTGACCGGTCATCATGTTGGCGTCGACCTTGACCACGCCATCACTTACTTCCAGGCCCGGCACGCCTTCGAGCAGACTAAGATCGACATCCTGACCGAGGGCCA
Organism: Propionivibrio sp.; assembly: GCF_029255185.1. Lineage (GTDB taxonomy): Bacteria > Pseudomonadota > Gammaproteobacteria > Burkholderiales > Rhodocyclaceae > Propionivibrio. The sequence continues at coordinate 107,890 of NZ_JAPUVO010000132.1, read as the reverse complement.
GCACGACTGAGTCGGCCTCCAAGGTTTCAAACTCACCGGTCGGTTGTGGGAAACCAGAGGCATCGAGCTCCATTTTTTCAATGGTGATGTTGGTATCACCGGCCTGCTTGATGGTCGAAAGCCAACGGATCATCACGCCTTCCTGCAAGGCTTCTTCAATTTCAAAGTCGTGCGCCGGCATCTTGTCGCGTGTACGGCGGTAAACGATGATCGGTTCAGCACCCATGCGTTTGGCGGTACGCGCCACGTCGATCGCGGTATTGCCGCCGCCATAAACGATGACGCGACGTCCAAGCATGGGCTTGTTTTCGCCTTCCATGCTGCGTAACACAGAGATGGCATCGACAACTTTCGAGACTTCACCCGAGGGGATGAAGGCGCGTTTGGCGATATGCGCGCCGACGGCGAGAAAGGCGGCGTCAAACTTGCCCGTCTGCATTGTGTCGAGAATATTATCGACCTTGGTGTTGAGAACAACCTCGACGCCCATGTCAACGACACGCTGCATTTCGGCGTCAAGCACGTCGCGCGGCAAACGGTATTTTGGAATGCCGAAGCGCATCATGCCACCGAGTAACGGACCGGCCTCATAGACGGTAACGCGATGGCCGAAGCGGCGCAGGTGATAGGCCGCTGACATGCCGGAGGGGCCAGCGCCGACAATCAGGACATGTTTGCCGGTTTCAGCAGCCGGTGGCACCAGTTTCCAGGCACGTCTGATGGCTTCGTCACCAAGGAAACGCTCTACCGAATTGATACCGACCGGAGCGTCCAGTTGGCCTCGGTTACAAACATTTTCGCAACTGTGGTAACACACCCGGCCCATAATCGCCGGAAAGGGGTTGTCGCGGGTTAGGTGTTGCCAGGCCTTTTCGTAGTTACCGGATTCGGCGTGGAACAGCCAGCCCTGAATGTCTTCACCTGCCGGGCATTGGCTGTTGCAGGGCGGCAACCGGTCAACATAGACCGGGCGCTCGGTACGCCACGAGCCAGTGTGGTTGGCCAGCGATGAACCAGGGTCGAGGGTGATTGCAAACGGCTTGTTCATCAGTTCGCCTCCTTGTCGAGCATTTCGTATTTTCGAATATTTTTATCGGCCAGCGCCTGCAGACGGGCAATCGTGGCCACGGCTGGCGATTTGCCAAAAAGATGGGCAAAGCGTTTTTGTGGTCTGAGGTATTCCTCGACCGGCAGTAGCCGACGAATCTTCGATGAGTTGGTGAGTTCGCCGTATTCGGCTTCGAAGACCGGGAACATGCCGGTTTCCTTGGCCAGCCGTGACAACTTGATGGTGTCCTGCGAGGCCGATCCCCAGCCGAGCGGACAGGGGACGAGAATGTGGATGTAGCGCGCGCCGCGGAAGGTCATCGCCTTCTTAACCTTGTGTTCGAGATCGCGCAGGTCGGCGACGGTGGCCGTCGCCACGTAGGGAATCTCGTGCGCCATGGCGATGGCCGGCATGAACTTGCCCTGGCCGAAGACGTTGCCGGGTTGCGGGCCGACCGGCATGGTCGTTGCCGTGCGCGCTGCCGGTGGGGTGGCTGAGCTACGTTGCACACCGGTGTTCATGTAGCCACCGTTGTCATAGCAGATATAAAGCACGTCGTCATTACGCTCGAACATGCCGGACAGGCAGCCAAAGCCAATATCGGTGGTGCCGCCATCGCCACCCTGCGCAACAACGCGCACATCATCCTTCAGGCCCTTCTGCCGCTTGATCTTGATTGCCGCAGCGATGCCGGTAGCCACCGCTGGTGCGTTGCCGAACAGCGAATGCATCCACGGAATCTGCCACGAGGTCTCAGGATAGGGGGTTGAGAAGACCTCCAGGCAGCCGGTGGCGTTGGCGGCGATCAGTTGATTGTCGGTTGCATGCATAGCGGCGTCAATCGCGTAGCGGGCGCCGAGCGCCTCGCCGCAACCCTGGCACGCGCGGTGCCCGGAGTTGAGCGAGTTGGTGCGCTCCATATTGGCTTGCACGCTGCGCTCTTGGGGCGCCAGCAAACGGTTGCCGACAGTGAAGGTGCCAGTCTGGTAGAACTTGACAGGTTGAAAGCTCATGGGTTTTTCCTTAACTGATATGGGCGGCAGTGCTGCTCACGTCGCGCAGGATATTTTCGGCGGCCGGACCGGAACGACGCTTCTGACGCTCGCGCGCCAGTTGTTTGTTGACAACATTCCAGTCAAGGTCGAGGAAGGTCAGCGGAATGAGGTCGTCACGACCGGCCTTTTCGAACAGTTCGTGCAACGCGGTCTTGGTGATCGGACGCCCCCCGAGGCCGGCAATGACGGTGTACGCGTTCATCTGAATGCCAAAGAAAGCCGTTCGCACGTCAGTTGCAAGAATGCCGCCGATGCCGACGGCAAAGGTTTTTTCGAGCACCACGACGCGCTTGGCGTGCTTGATCGCCTGGCGCACGGCGTCAAGCGGGAAGGGGCGGAAGGAGGTAATGCCGAGTACGCCGATCTTGACGCCGGCATCACGCATTTCATCGACCGTATCCTTGATCGTGCCAAGCAGCGAGCCCATGGCGATGACGATGGTTTCTGCGTCCTCGGTACGATAAGGACGAACCAGGCCGCCGCTGTCGCGGCCAAAGATGGCCATGAACTCCTCCGCCATCTTGGGGATCAGCTCCAGTGCCTGCATCTGCTTCTCGTGAGCCAGGTAACGCACTTCGGTAAAGGCCTCCGGACCGACCATCGCCCCGATCGATACCGGCGCGTGGGTGTCCAACACCTGGCGCGGCTCATACGGCGGCAGAAAGGCGTCAACCTGTTCCTGTGTCGGGATATCGACGCGCTCGTAGGCGTGGGTGAGAATGAAGCCATCCATGCAGATCATCACTGGCAGGCTCAATTCTTCAGCCAGCTTGAAGGCCTGGATATGAAGATCGAGAGCCTCCTGGTTGGTTTCGGCAAAGAGTTGAATCCAGCCACTATCGCGTTGCGAGATCGAGTCGGAATGATCGTTCCAGATGTTGATCGGCGCACCGATCGCGCGGTTGGCCACCGTCATGACAATCGGCAGGCCGAGGCCGGACGCGTTATAGACCGCTTCAACCATGAACAGCAGACCCTGTGAGGCGGTAGCTGTGTACGTCCGCGCCCCGGTCGCCGAGGAGCCGATAGCCACGCTCATGGCGGCGAATTCGGACTCGACATTGATGAACTCGCAATTAACGATCTCGCCCGCCTTTACCATTTCGCCGATGCCTTCGACGATATGCGTTTGCGGTGAAATCGGATAAGCGCAAATGATTTCCGGCCGGCACAGTGCGACGGCCTGGGCAACGGCGTGTGAACCTTCCATCTGCTTAAGCATGGGCAGCCTCCTTGCAAACGCTTTCAATTCTGGCGCGGACAAGTTCGAAAGCTTCGGTGGCAGCGGCGATATTGCCTGTCGCCACCTTGCCCGAAAACTTTGCGTTGATGGCCTTGAATACGGATTCGAGCCTGATCGTTCCGGCCAAGGCGGCAAAGCCCGCCAGCAGCGGCACGTTGGGCATCGGACGCCCGACATGCGCGAGTCCGAGATCGGTCGCGGCCAGGGTGCACAGACGATCAGCCGGCCAGTCGCGAACATAATCGCTAAGGCCAAGTTCTTCGAAAGTGCTCTTGGTATTGATCAGGATGAAACCATCTTTTTTCAGGCCGGAAAATACATCAACCTGGTGCAGAAGTGTTGGATCCTGGATAATCAGTGCGTCGGGCCGCATGATCGGCTCGCGTAGCCGGATCTCCTTGTCGGCGATGCGACAAAAAGCAACAACGGGGGCGCCGGTTCGCTCTGAACCAAAACTTGGAAAGGCCTGTGCGTGATGCCCTTCCTCAAACGCGGCGATCGACAACATCTCCGCAGCGGTTACCACTCCTTGGCCGCCACGGCCATGAATACGTACTTCGAACATACTCGCTCCGTCTCGTGGGTTTCCGGAGGCTGCCCAGTCGTGTCTCTTGTCGAGCTAACCTCCCAAGAACTGGCTATTCTACGCACTTTAGGCAGAAAGGATTAAGTTCCGTCACAAGAAAAAAATTCGACCGAAAAATCAAGCAAGCTCCGTTTCCGGCTTGCTTCTGGGCGGGTGTGATTCAAACTGATGTGGAGCACAACTCGCAGGTCGGATTGCGCAGCGTAACCCGACGCGACTGCGCTCTGACCTTGCCCTGCCAGGCGCCGGGTAGTGCCCCGGTTGGCCTGACGGTGACCGGCCCGGCGCTGAGCGACCAACGAATTTTAGCGATTGGTCTGGTCATCGAAGACGACTGGCGCGCACGCCAGTAGAAGGAGGTTTTTACTTGAATCTGAAGGACTGGATTGGCCGGACGCAGCGCGTGTCAGATGTGCTCACGGCAACGCCGTACGCCGCCCTCTGCGCCACCCTGGACCGACCGGCGCCGCGGCCGCCGGTCGGAACGCCGCTGCCCGCCCTGTGGCACTGGCTTTATTTCCTGCCGCTTTGCCCGCAGTCCGAACTCGGGCCGGACGGTCACGCTCAACGTGGCGATTTCTTGCCACCAGTCGCCCTGCCTCGGCGCATGTGGGCCGGAAGCCAGTTCCAATTTTACCAGCCTCTTTGTATCGGCGATGCGCTGACCCGCGTGTCGACCATTGACGATATCAGTGAAAAATCCGGGCGCAGCGGGCCATTGGTCTTCGTCCGCGTGCGTCATGAAATCAAGCGTGGCGGCGAGTCTGACTGCGCTTTGAGGGAGTTCCACGACATCGTCTATCGGCCGGCGGCAAGGCCTGACGATGTCGCGTCACCGCCGTTGGCTGCGCCTTTGAGCGCGGCGTGGGAGAAGAAGTGGGCTCCCGACGACGTGCTCCTTTTTCGCTATTCGGCACTGACCTTCAACGGCCATCGCATCCACTACGACAGGCGCTACGTCACTGCGGTCGAGGGCTATCCGGGACTGGTCGTGCACGGGCCGCTGATTGCCACCCTGCTGCTCGATTTGCTGCGCCATCAGTTGCCTGATGCACAGGTGCTGCGCTTTGAGTTCAGGGCCGTGCGCCCAAGCTTCGATATCAATCCTTTTTTCGTTTGCGGCGAGCCGCAGGCGGACGGTAAGACCATCCACCTGTGGGCCAAGGACCATCAGGGCTGGCTGACCATGCAGGCCACCGCCGTTATCTACTGAGGACGTTCTGCGATCCGGTTCAGCCGAGACGACGCAGGTGGATAGCGACCGACAGTTGTGCGCCCAGCCAGCCAAGTGCAGCGCCAATCGCTGTCAGCGCGCCGACGTTGCTTGGCGACAAGCCGTGCAGCACAAAGCTGCCACCGTAAAGAGCGACGAGTTCGCCGACCGGGGCAGTCAGCATGCGGCCGCCCAGCGCCACGAGCAGAGCGGAAAAAAGTCCGCCGAGCACACCCTGCAGTGCCCCGAAATACTGGAAGGGGCGACGGATGAAGGCGTCGGTGGCGCCGATCAGTTTGGCTACTTCGATCTCGGCTGCCTGGGCCAGGATCTGTAGGCGGATGGTGTTGAAAGTCACCGCCACCAACGCCCCGGCGAGCAGTCCGGCGAGCAGGGTGATAGCCAGCTTGCCGATGCGCAGAGAGGCATCGAAACGTTTAACCCAGGCTGAATCAAGCTGGACGTGGGCAACTTTCGGCCAGTTGGAGAAGGTCTTGGCCATGCGCTCCAGCGCTTGCGGCTGCGTATCGTCGGGCTCGACGACGAAGGCATCGGGAAGCGGGTTCTTGGGCAAGCTGGCGGTGATCTCAGCCATGCCTTCGGACGATTGCAGGTGTTTGAGCGCCTCGTCCCGGGAGACAAAGCGCCAGTTCCCCAGCCGTGCCGCGCGTAGCCGCGTTTCGATTTCACCGACCTCCTTCTTGCTGGCGTCGATGCTCATGAAAATGCTGATCTGCTGAACACCGGAGGCGCTACCGGTGACGCCGCCCAGATTGTCGATGACCAGCCAGCCGGCGCTCGGCAGTGCCAGAGCGATGCCGATGACGAGTAGCGAAAGAATCGTGTTGAGCGGTGCGGCGAGCAGTCGGCGTAGCGCATCGCGCAGGGCAGCAAAGTGCTGGGCGAGAAAGCTGTTCATCTTGATAGGTTCATGCGGCGGCTCCGACCAGGCGGCCGCGTTCAAGTTGTAGCACGCGTGGTGAGAAACGTGCCATCCACTGCGGGTCATGGGTAGCGATGACCAAAGTGACTCCAACCTGATGGAAAGCACGGAATATTTCAAGAATGGCGGCGGCTGAGTCGGCGTCGAGGTTGGTCGTTGGCTCGTCGGCGAGCAGAATGGCCGGACGATTGACGACAGCACGGGCGATTGCCAGACGTTGCTGTTCGCCTCCCGAAAGCGCAATCGGGTTCGCCTTTTCACGCTCTAGCAGTCCCACCTTGTCGAGTGCTGCGCGCGCCCGGCGGGCGGCTTCCCTGGCCGGCAGGCCGACAATGGCCAAGGGCAGCAGCACGTTGTCGAGCACGCTGCGGTCGAAGAGCAGCTTCTGGTCCTGAAAGATCAGGCCGAAATTGCGTCGCAGGTACGGAATGGCGCTCTTGCGTAGGGCGGCGAGGTTTTGCCCATTAACCACGATGCTGCCCGAGGTCGGGTGTTCGATGCCCGCCAGCAGGCGGAACAGCGTTGATTTGCCGGCTCCCGAATGGCCCGTGATGAAAACCATTTCTCCGGTGTTGATCTCGAAGCTGACCTGGCTGAGCGCTTCGTGTCCCTCGGGATAGCGTTTGCTGATGGCGCTGGCGGAAATCATCTGCTTAAGCACAACGAACACAGCGAACATAACGAGAGAACAAGCGGGAGTAGCAGAAAGCAGTCTTCATGAAGATTTTTCGTTGTGATCGTTGTGCCCGTTGTGGTTCGCTGTATTTTCAAGTTACTCACTCAAACAGTGCATCGACGAAGTCGCGAGCAACAAAGGGGCGCAGGTCATCGATGCCTTCGCCGATGCCAATGAAGCGAATCGGTTTCGGGCACTGGCGGGCGATGGCAGCGACCACGCCACCCTTGGCGCTGCCATCGAGTTTGGTGACGATCAGGCCGCTGACGGCGATCGCTTTGTCGAAGGCCTTGACCTGTTGCAGTGCGTTCTGTCCGAAATTGGCGTCGAGAACGAGCAGGGTTTCATGCGGGCCGCTCGGGTCGGCTTTTTGGATGACGCGGCGGACCTTGGCGATTTCTTCCATCAAGTGCAACTGGGTGGGCAGGCGGCCGGCCGTGTCGGCCAGCACGATATCGATGCCGCGCGCCTTGGCGGCGGCAATGGCGTCGAAGATGACGGCCGCCGGATCGCCCGACTCCTGGGAAATCACCGTTACTTGGTTGCGCTCGCCCCAAGCCTGTAACTGCTCACGCGCCGCCGCGCGAAAGGTGTCGCCAGCGGCCAGCAGAACAGACAGGCCCTGAGCATGAAAGTGCTTGACCAGCTTGCCGATCGAGGTCGTTTTGCCAGCGCCGTTAACCCCGGTGATCATGATGATGAAGGGGCGCTGCGCCGAAATTGTCAGGGGCTGTTCAAGCGGTAGCAGAAGTCCATGCAGGGCGTCCGAGAGCGCCTTCTGGAGGCCATCCGGGGTGTCGATCCGGTCGCGTTTGGCGCATGTCTTGAGTTCGTTAAGCAGGTGCTGCGTGGCTTCCATGCCGACATCGCTGGAGATGAGCAGGGTTTCCAGCGCTTCGAGCAGTTCGTCATCGACTTTGCCGCGTAAAAAAATCGATTTAAGTTGGCCACCAAATTGCGCCCGAGTTCGCGCCAGACCTGCCTTCAGCCGTTCGCGCCAGGACAGCTCAGGCGGCGGGGGCGGTGACGGGGCTGCAACGGCGTCTTGCGCGCCAGCAGACTTCTTGAGGAAAGCAAACATGGGGCTTTTGTCTGTGAGAATTTCGGTGGAATGTGGCGATGGTAAGATGCCCTCGCCAATGACCTGCGGGTCGGATTTTAACAGAAGCCACGTTTGTCCATGCGCCACGCGCGACGAATCACCCGAGTCATTGTGACTAAGTTTTGGCGTTTTATTTTGAGTAAAAGAGGCTAATTTTGAATACGGTACGTATCATCGGAGGCCGATGGCGGCGACGAGTCCTGCGTTTTCCGGATTCCGAGGGTTTGCGCCCGACGCCGGATCGCGTTCGCGAAACGCTGTTCAACTGGCTTGGACAGGATCTGGCCGGGCGGTCCTGCCTTGACCTGTTTGCCGGCAGCGGCGCACTGGGCTTTGAAGCGGCCTCGCGCGGTGCAGACAAGGTGGTGATGGTCGACAATTCGCCCAAGGTGCTGGCGGCGCTTGAAGCGAATGCCCGTTTGCTCGGTGCTGACGGGCGTTTGGAGATTGTGCGTGCAGATGCGGTAAAATTCGCTTCCTCGCTGCGTGCGGCCGGTTTACGTTTTGATGTGCTGTTTCTCGATCCACCTTACAAGCAGGGCTGGCTGGACCGCCTGTCAGCGCTCTTGCCGGAGTTGCTGACCGCTGACGGGGCGCTCTACGTTGAAGCCGAGCACGGCTTGGACGCCTGTGGCGACTGGTGTACGGTGCGCCATGGTCGGGCCGGGCAGGTTTGTTATCACTTGATGCGACGAGGCGAGTCCAATGACGCTGAATAAGCGGACGGCAATTTACGCGGGCACCTTTGATCCGATGACCCGGGGTCACGAAGATCTCGTTCGGCGGGCGGCGGGTCTGTTCGACCATGTGATTATCGGTATCGCTGAGAGCAGGTCTAAGCGTCCCTTTTTTTCGCTCACTGAGCGGGTCGAAATCGCGCAAGAATTGCTGGCGCCGTATCCGAATGTCGAGGTTTGCGGATTCGACGGCCTGCTCATGGATTTTTTACACCTCAAGGGCGCCAAGGTTATCCTGCGTGGCCTGCGGGCAGCGTCGGATTTCGAGTATGAGTTCCAAATGGCAGGAATGAACAGGAACCTTTACCCCGATGTCGAAACGATTTTCCTGACCCCTGGTGAACAGTACATGTTTATCTCGGCAACAATGGTTCGCGAGATTGCCATTCTCGGCGGCGATGTCAGCAAGTTTGTCCACCCGGCAATTTGCGTACGGCTGGCAAACAGGGTATCCGAAAAATTTCAATGAACTGAAGGAACAGTAGCCATGGCTTTAATTATTACCGACGAATGCATCAATTGTGACGTGTGCGAGCCAGAGTGCCCGAACGAGGCGATTTATCAGGGTGAAGAGATTTACGAGATTGACCCGAACAAATGCACCGAGTGTGTCGGTCATTACGATACCCCACAGTGTGTCGAGGTCTGCCCGGTCGATTGCATCCCGAAGGATGGCAATCATCAGGAAAACGAAAACCAGTTGTGGGTGAAGTACGAAAAATTGACGGGCAACAAGCGCCCGGCCTGAGCGCGGTCTGCGGTCTGATAACGCCGTTAGGCGGCGCTGCGCAGGCGGCGCTGGGTGACGTTCAATTGGTGTTGAACGTCTTGGGCCACGCTCTCGATTGACCGGATCTGGGAAACCAGACTGTTCTCGACGTGCACCAGTTCGGTGATGCGATCTTCAAGCGTGTCGGTTGCCTGATGAATGCGTTTGATACTCTCCAGTCGTCGCTTGAACTGGATTTGATGTTCGCGGACCTGCGTTTCCATTGGCGCCATGATCGCCTTCAGCCAGGATTCCGCGTCCCGGTTGGCGCGTTCGAAAGCGCGTTTGACCTGAACGGCGACCTCCTCGAAAAACTTCTGCGTGACCTTGTTCTTCTCGATCATCATCAACTGGAACATGGTGTTGAGGTGGGTATCGCACCAGTATTCAAGGCGGTCGATATCCTTCCGGTAACGGATCAGCGAGAACCCGTGCGGTGTGCCAAGTTTGAGGCCGTGTTCGACCGAGAATTTTTTGTAGACGGCCTCCATCATCAAGAGGATTTCGCTGATCTCGCCGTCTGATTTTTGAAGATTGGCGCGTGAGATGCTGAAAAAATTCTTCATCGCCTCGGACAGGGTTCTGGAGAAAGTCGCTTTGCCCATCGTCTCGCGAGTTGTCGTAATCAGCGTGCGCAGAGAATCAATACCAAGATGGGCAAAGAGCTTGTTGGTCAGTTGCGAGAAAATGCTGCGGACGGCGTAATAGCGCTGTAGTCCGGACTCGAACTCTTCCTTCTCGATGCGTACCTTGCCCATCATGTATTCGACAACGCCTTTGTTCTTGCCGCGCAGTTCGGTCAGTTCGTCAAGCTGTTCGCGCAGCCCGGAAAGGCGTGATTCGAGCAGGCCGCGTGTGCGCATGTAGATGTCGGAAAATTCGGCGTCGGTATTCTCGTGGATGATTTCCTGCTTGGCCGGGATCAGTTCATCGGAAAGGGCGAATTCGAGATCGGACAGTCGGCTGCGTTCTAGCAGTGCAGAGTCATTGGTGATTTTGGCGATCAGCGCCTTTTGCGCTGAGACAGGGAAAATCTGCTCCGCAGGGAGATCAAGGGTCCATGCGCAACTATTGGTCTGCTTGGTAATTTCGGCGTTGATCTCGTCTTCGGACTTGAGTTCGTCCCACATGCTGTCGATCTTGTTGAGAACGACCAGACGCCCTGTCTTTCGCGTTCCCGGCGCACCGATTTGATCGTTCCAGATTGCCAGGTCGGATTGCGTCACCCCGGTGTCGGCGGCCAGAATGAACAGCACAGCATGAGCGTTGGGGAGGAGCGAAAGCGTTAGCTCGGGTTCGGTGCCTATGGCATTGAGGCCTGGCGTGTCGAGAATGATTAGCCCCTGTTTCAGTAGCGGGTGCGGGAAGTTGATGATGGCATGGCGCCAGCGCGGGATCTCGACCATGCCGTCTTTAGCGATGCGAACCAAGGTAGATTCCTTGTCGCCAGCGGCAAAACCGAACCTCTCGGCAACTTCCGGGGCGACGTGCGCCACCTCGCTGACAGAATGAAGCGCCTCCTGCATCGATTCGGCCGACTCGATGTCAAGCGGAAGCACAGTCCATTCGTCGGGGAAGCGTTTGTATTCGCTGATGCTGACATTGCTTTCACGGGTCTGGATTGGCAGCAGTTCGATGGACGCCGGCTTGGCCGGGTCGTACATCAGTTCGGTCGGGCACATCGTGGTCCGGCCAGCCGTCGAGGGGAGCATGCGGCTGCCATAATCGGCGAAGAATATGGCGTTGATCAGCTCGGATTTGCCACGCGAGAATTCGGCAACAAAGGCGACCTGCAGACGATCCTCGTGCAATTTTTCGAGCAATAGCCGGATACGCAGGTCAGTCTGGGCGTCGCTAAGCTCGTTGTCGGACAACCATCGGTGGAAAGCCTCAAGGCCCGAGGAGAGTTGCGTTCGCCATTCACTGTAGGCGGCAAATTGTTGAGCAAGGGTCATGAGCAATTCCAGCGGAACACATGTTTGGGAACTCTATCACAAAGCCTAGATCAATCAATCACATGGAAGTTGATTTTAGAAAGCAGTCGCATGCCTGCGGACGTCATTTGACGACCCAGGGTAATCGCCCTGTTTGGCAGCCAAGATCCTTCAGTAGTCAGGGGCCTCCGAGGCTTCTGTTATACTCTGGCCAGTCATAACCGCTGCCCGCCCATGAACCAAATCCAGCCGTCCTCCAAGACTCTCGACCTCGCGCGACAGGTGCTGCGTATCGAGGGCGATGCCGTCCTGGCTCTGATCGACCGCATTGACGACAACTTTCTGCAAGCCCTGTCGCTGATTCTAAATTGCCACGGTCGCGTCATTGTCAGCGGTATCGGCAAATCCGGGCACATCGGGCGCAAGATCGCCTCGACACTGGCCAGCACCGGAACGCCGGCCTATTTCGTCCACCCTGCCGAAGCCAGCCACGGCGACCTTGGCATGATCACCTCCGACGACGTCCTGATCGCCCTCTCCAATTCGGGCGAGAGCGATGAGTTGCTCAACATCCTGCCGTCAATCAAGCGTCAAGGCGCCAAACTGATCGCCATGACCGGCAACCCGAAATCGTCACTGGCCCGCGACGCCGATGCGCACCTCAATGCCGGTGTCGCGCAGGAAGCCTGCCCGCTCAACCTGGCACCAACCGCCAGCACCACGGCGGCACTGGCGCTGGGCGATGCGCTGGCTGTAGCCCTGCTCGACGCACGTGGATTTGGCGCCGATGACTTCGCCCGCTCGCACCCTGGCGGCACGCTCGGCCGACAGTTGCTGACCCGCATCCGCGACGTGATGCGCACCGGCGACGCCGTTCCGACTGTTCTGGCAAATGCCAGCGTGACCGAAGCGACGCGTGAAATCTCGCGTGGCCGAATCGGCATGACCGTCGTCATCACACCCGAACGCCAGATCCTCGGGATATTCACCGACGGCGACCTGCGCCGCGCCATCGTGGGCAATCGCGACCTGCAGGGACTCACCGTGAGCGAGGTCATGAGCGCCAGGCCACACCGCATTAACCCGGACAAGCTCACCGCCGAAGCAGTCGATATGATGGACAAATACAAGATCAACCAGATTCCCGTCGCGGACGATGACGGTCGATTGATCGGTGCACTCAATATGCACGACCTCTTCCAAGCAAAAGCCATTTAATGATCTCACTTAACGACACCCAGGCCCGCGCCCGCCGCCTCAAGCTGATGGCTTTTGACGTCGACGGCGTACTCTCCGAGGGCTCGCTTTTTTACACCGACGAAGGCATTGAAATGAAAGCCTTCAACAGTCTCGACGGCCTCGGCATGCACATGCTGCAGAGCGCCGGCATCACTGTGGCCATCATCACTGGTCGCACAGCCCGTTGTGTTGAGTTGCGTATGCAGAACCTGGGCATCGACATCCTCTATCAGGGCGTCTCGAACAAGTTGGAAGCCCTGCACGACCTGCTCGCCAAACAAGGTATCAGCATCGATGAGGCCGGCTACATGGGCGACGACATCGTCGATCTGAAAATCATGGGCGCCTGCGGCTTCTCGGCCGCGCCTGCCGATTGCCACGAGGCGGTCAAGCCCTACGCCCGCATGCTTTCGAGCAAGATCGGCGGGCGCGGCGCCGTACGCGAAGTCTGCGAGTTCATTCTCGATGCACAGGGCAAACTCGACGCCGTACTTGCCCCCTATCTGCCGGCCCTCACAAAATGAAACAGTGGGGCAGCGCTCTCTTCCCGCTGAGTCTGCTGCTGGCCCTGACCGGCCTGACTTTCTGGCTGCGCTATGCCACCGAGTTACCTGAAGTGCGGCGTGACGGCAAAAATCGGCACGACCCGGATTACATCGTTTCGGATGGCGTCCTGCGCAAGCTGGATCAGACCGGGCGGCTGCAATACACACTTAAGGCCAGCGACATCCGGCATTACCCGGATGACGACAGCACCGACATGTTCAAGCCGAACCTGGTCTATCTGTACCCCAAAAGTCCCACCGTGACCCTGCTTGCCGAGCGTGGGCATGCGAACAAGGACGGCCAGCAGATTGATTTATACGACAATGTCCGGATCACCCGTGCGGCGACTGCGACAGACGCAGCGATGACCGGTTTTACGCCTGAACTCACGGTCCTGCCGGACGACGAAAAAGCGTTCACCAAAAGCCAGGTGCTGATCACCCAGGGCAAATCCTGGGTCAAGGGCGTCGGCATGAAGGTCGATACCCGGGCGCAGACCTACGTACTTGAATCTCAAGCCTCCGCCGTTCTGGAAAGTCGATACACTAAAAAGAAGAATCCATGATGCCAACATTACCCTGTCGCCTTGCCGCCCTCCTGCTGACCGCTCTCGCCCTGTCGGCGCACGCGGAAAAAGCCGATCGCGAGAAACCAATCAACATCGAGGCTGATCGTATCAGCATGGACGACGTCAAAAAGGTGCAGGTGTTTGAAGGCAACGTGGTACTTAATCAAGGGACGCTGCAGATTCGTACCAGTCGGCTGGTCGTCACCCAGGATGCCGACGGTTTCCAGAAAGGCGTCGCCACTGGCGGCGCCAATGGCTTGGCGCGCTTCCGGCAGAAGCGCGAAGGTCAGGATGAATACATTGAAGGTGAAGGCGAACGCATCGAGCACGATGCGCGCGACGAAAAAACCGAATTTTTTGTTCGCGGCTGGGTAAAGAGCGGACTCGATGAAGTCAAGGGGCATTACATTTCCTTTGACGCGCTGACCGAGAAATATCTCGTTACTAACGGCGGCGGCGAGACCAAGACCGCCACCGGCGCCACACAAGCGCGGGTGCGGGCGATCATCCAACCCAAGGGCAAGAACACGGCGGCCGACGAGCAGAAAGGCGAACCCCTGACGCTCAAGCCGTCGGAAACCGTCGCTCCCAGGTAGTACGCTTCTACAGAACCTGAGCGCTACCATCAGGCTTTAAAAACCAAGCGAATCAAACGGAAAATATATTTGCTGCGCCGCAACATAAAAGCTTGACAAGCTGTTTTCCGAGTCTATAATCGTTTCTATGGTGCAGTGCAGCAAGTTAATTGACTAGCCAAACATTGCACATGTCCTCGTTTTTTTACCTAGGAGATTTACCATGTTCACAACCCCCGAACAATTTGCTGCGGCCAACAAAGCCTCTGTTGATGCCATGCTGTCACTCGCCAACACCGCTCTGGCCAGCGCTGAACGTATCGCTGCTCTGAACCTGAATACCGCCCGCTCGATGCTGGAAGACGGCATGGCCAATACCAAGGCTCTACTTGGCGCCAAAGATCCCAAGGAAGCCTTGGCGCTAACCGCAGCTCAGTTTCAGCCGGCCGTCGAACAGGCCGTGGCCTACAGCCGCAGCCTCTACGAAATTTCGGCACAATCGAAAGAGGAAGTGTCCAAGCAGCTCGAAAGCCAGTTTGGCGATTTCCAGAAACAGGTATCAAGCCTGATGGACAAGGCCGCAAAGAATGCCCCGGCCGGTTCCGATGTCGCCGTTGCCGCCGTCAAGTCAGCACTCGAAGCCGCCAGCTCGGCCTTCGACAATATGAAGAATGTAGTCAAGCAGGCTGCTGAAATTGCTGAAGCCAACATCGCTACGGCAAGCAATGCCACGGTCAATGCGGTGAGTGCCGCGGCCCCTACCGGCAAGAAAAAATAGTCGCTGTCTGCTTCACGCGCTTTGGCGCTACCCGCCCGTAGGCGCACGACAAAACCCCGGAAACGGGGTTTTGTCGTTTACGGCAAAGGCGAGGTTTTCGTCTACTCCCGCCAGCGCCAGACAATGCCGCGCTGCTCTATTTCTTGCCTGATCTCCTCGAGCGCCTGGTCGACCAGCGCCTCGTCACCTTCGACCCCAAGTTCCAGATGCCGCCGCTGCCCGTCTTCACCAATCGACGGCAGACTGAACAGGCGCAGCGTCGGATAATCGGCAACGATGCGCTCCATCAACGAAAGCAGCGCGCTTTCGTAGGCATTCGGTCCGGTCAGCAAAAAAGCCTTATCGACCATGGGATGGCGATTGAAGTGATGGCGGTAAAAGGTATCAAGCGCCCACTCGGCCATCGGATGCGCCATTTGCGGAAAGCCGGGCAGAAAATAGTGATCGCGCACACAGAACCCGGCAATGCGGTTGAAGGGGTTGGGGACGATGTCGACGCCGCGCGGAAACGTTGCGAGCAATAAGCGGGTGTCGTCGGTCTGGTCACCAAAACGGGCGCGAATCTCGCGTTCGGCATCCGGATGTAGCACCAGATCGACGCCCAGTGCTTCAGCAGCGGCCTGCCGCGTGTGGTCGTCCGGCGTGTTGCCGATACCGCCAAAGCAGAAGACCGCATCGCCTGTCGCCATACTGCGCCGCAGGCTTGCCGCGATGCGCGAACGTTCGTCGCCGATATATTCCGCCCAGGATAGCCGTAAGCCGCGTGCGCCAAGCAGTTGGGTCATTTTCCCGAAATGCTGATCGATACGTTTTCCCGAAAGAATTTCGTCGCCGATGATGAGTGCGCCAAAGTTCATGCCCTGCCCTCCGAATTTTCAATAACCTCGACCACTGCGCCCTGCCGCAAGCGGTGCAGCGCTTCAAGACAA
Organism: Propionivibrio sp.; assembly: GCF_029255185.1. GTDB lineage: Bacteria > Pseudomonadota > Gammaproteobacteria > Burkholderiales > Rhodocyclaceae > Propionivibrio. The sequence goes on along the minus strand of NZ_JAPUVO010000132.1, from coordinate 91,949 downwards.
AAATGGACATAGGCCAGCGCCGCCAGCGATGGCGCCAGCAAACCCATGAACGGAACATGCGCAAGCAGCGCCATGCACAGACCCAGCACCAGTAGCGGCATGGCCTGCTGACGACGCAGTTCGCGCCATTCGTCGTCAGTGGCATGCACGGCTAGGGCGTCGAAGGCAAAGGTCCGGCGATTGAGCCAGGCCATCCAGAAAAACGGCAGTAACAGGCCCAACCCCGGCACCAGCCACAGCGGCAGCGTCAGCAGCCAGCCAGCGATGAACAGGACGGCGGCCCACAGACTGTTCCAGGTCGACGCCACCAGGCTGTCACTGCCCATGCGCGCCAGCTCAGGGTAATCAACCGCCGCCAGATGCTTGAGCAGCAGCGGCAGAACGACAATCGCCGTCAACAACAGGGCAATCAGGTAGCTGGCGGAGAGAATCAGCAGCCAGCCGCCAAGGGCCGCCAGCAGTTTGGCCAGCCAGAAGGCACCCCAGGCGGCAATCCAGCTCATCGGCGGCTGCTCGACGAATCCGGATATCAGCCGCTCAAGCAGAAAAGCGGACAGCCCGACCATGACGATCAGCGCCAAAAGCGCCGGCATGAGCATGTAAAACCACACCCGGCCGCAACCGAGCGTGATGAGACTGCGCCGCAGCGCCAATATTACTTCACCCACGTGATGGCTCCTTTCAGGTAAAAAACCTAAGCTCTTTCAACGTGCCCCGAAGGAAACCCCCTTGGGAGCAGAGACGCGGAGATCGCGAAGAAAAAAATCACAAGATAGCAACGGATTCCGAGATGAGCACCACCCCTGACGAACGAACATCGAATTTTTCTCTGCGTCCTTTGCGTCTCTGCGATCTCTACGTTGAAAGCGGTTTTGTTGCTCAAATCCCCTCCCACATCTTCTGCAGCCGCTTGGTCGACACCGGCGCCGGGGTGCGCAGTTCCTGGGCGAAAAGCTGAACGCGCAGTTCCTCCAGCAGCCAGCGGAACTGCTCGACCTGGGTATCAGTGACGCCCTGTTTGGCGAGCACGATGGCACGTCGTTCGTAGTTCGTCCACAGCGGCGCGAATTCGGCGAGCAGGCGGGCATCGCGCGCCGCGCCCTCGCCTCCGCCGGCCTTGAGTTTGTCAAGACGCAACCCAATGGCTTTGAGGTAACGCGGATAATGCTGCAAGCGCTCAAAGGGGGTATCGGCGATGAAGCGTTTGCCGATCAGCCGGGCGACTTGCTTGTTGATATCCTGCACGGCTGCCGCATGTACTTTGAAAGCCGGCAGTTTCTTTTGCAGTTGTTGCCAGTCAGCCAATATCTGCCCGACCAGGCGGCAGATTTCCTGCGCCAGCAGGCCGAGGCGCGACTTGGCTTCGGCGCAGCGCAGCATGAAGCTTTCGGCATTGGTCGGCCAGGGCTCGACCAAGCAGGCGCGCGCGAAGGTGAGGTCGATAAGCTGTCGGCGCAGATCGTCGAGCGAACCAAGCGGCATGAAGGCCATGGCCATTTGCGTCAGACCCGGCAGGTTCTTCTCGAAGTATTTGAGTTGATCACGGAACTGCAACATGTACAGCCGCAGCAGCCCCGTCGCATGCGCTTCGCGTGCCTCTTCGGCGGTATCGAAAACACACAGCGAGACGCTCTCGCCATCGTCGGAAAGGCCAGGATAGCCAACCACCATCTGCCCGCCGCCAACGTCAACTTTCATCAATTCGGGCAACTCGCCGAAACTCCAGTCGGTCATCCCCGCGTACTCTGACGGCGTCTCGTGCAGCTCGGTGAATTCCTGCTTGGCCTTGCCGCCCCACTCGCCGCGCAGATCGGTCAAGCTGCGGGAAAGCCCAAGTTGCCGGCCATGTTCGTCAACCAGCTTGAAGTTAAAGGAAAAATGCGCTGGCAGCACATCGGGACGAAAGGCGTCGGGGGTGATCTCCCAACCGCGCGCATTGAGGCCGCGCGAATGCAGGATGTAGGCAATCAGCGCCAGCACCAAAGACTTGTCTGAAGGCTGAACTGCGGCGGCGAACTCGGCGGCAAAATCAGGTACCGGAACCAGTTTCGAGCGTATCTTCTGCGGCGTCGTTTTGATGAGTTGAATGACTTTTTCCTTGAGCAAGCCCGGCACCAGCCACTCGCAACGCGTTGCCGGAATCTGGTTGAGCTGCGCCAGAGGCACCGTCAGCGTCACGCCATCTCTCGGCGAGCCCGGCTCAAAATGGTAAGTGAGCGCAAACTCAATGCCGCCTAGCTTGAGTTGATGCGGAAATGCCTCGGTGGTCACCCCGGCCGCCTCGTGACGCATCAAATCTTCGCGCTTGAGGTAGAGCAACTCTTTATTCTCGCGCTCGGCTTCGCGCCGCCAGTGGTCGAACTCGGCGCCGTTGCTCAATCCCTCGGGAATGATCTGGTCGTAGAAGGCAAAGATCAGTTCGTCATCGACCAGCACATCGGGGCGTCGCGATTTGTGCTCCAGCGTTTCGATGTCGAGCATCAACTGGTGGTTGTGCGTGAAGAAGGCCCAGCGCCGGACATACTCCTCGCTAACTTCGCCGCCGACCAGCGCCTGACGGATGAAAATCTCGCGCGCTTCCTGCGGGTTCATCGGCCCGAAATTGACCCGCTTGTTGGGATGGACGACGATGCCGTAGAGCGTCGAACGCTCGAAGGCGACGACCTGCATGGCCTTTTTTTCCCAGTGCGGATCGAACCAGCTGCGCTTGATCAGGTGAGCGCCCACTTTCTCTATCCAATCGGGCTCTATTCGCGCCACGCAGCGGGCGAAGAGCTTAGTCGTCTCGGTGATTTCAGCCGCGGCGATCCATTTTCCGGCTTTCTTGTTAAGCGCCGACCCCGGGTGGATCAGAAACTTCATGCCGCGCGCGCCGAGGTAGTAGCCCGAATCCTCCGACTTGCAGCCGATGTTGCCGAGCAGGCCGGCAAGCAGCGCACGGTGGATCGCGTCGTAGGTCGCGGGAATCTGATTGATCCTGCCGCCGGGCCGCCCCAAGGCAGAATCTTCGTCAGATTGCGAGCGTAGCGAGGATGCAGGCGCCCCCTTCCTCGGGAAGGAGGTTGGGGGGCTGGCCTCTTTAAGCCAGCCGTGCTCAACCGCGAGGCTGTGTAGCTGGCTGTGAATGTCGCGCCATTCGCGCATGCGCAGCGCCGACAGGAAGTTTTCGTGGCAGGCCTCAACCAGTTTGCGCTGCGACTTCTTGTGCCCGACCTCGGCTTCGTACCAGGTCCACAGCTTGAGCCAGGACAAGAACTCCGATTTCTCGTCGGCGAACTTCTTATGCGCGGCGTCGGCACTTCCCTGCCGCTCCTGCGGCCGTTCGCGCGGGTCCTGTACGGTCAGCGCTGCGGCAATCACCAGTATCTCGCGCAGACAGCCCTCGTCGCGCGCGGCGACGATCATTCGCGCCACCCTGGGGTCGAGCGGCATCTTGGCCAGTTCCTGCCCGATCGTCGTCAGCGCATGATCGTCGGTCACCGCACCAAGTTCGAGTAAAAGTTGGTAACCATCACTGATCGCCTTGGGCGGTGGCGCTTCGATGAAGGGAAAATCCTCGACATCGCCGATGCGCAGCGCCTTCATGCGCAGAATCACCCCGGCCAGCGACGAACGCAGGATTTCGGGATCGGCATACGGCGGGCGTAAATTGAACTCTTGCTCGTCGTACAAACGAATGCACACGCCAGCGGCCACCCGCCCACAGCGTCCAGAGCGCTGGTTGGCCGACGCTTGCGCGATTTTCTCGATCTGCAATTGCTCGACCTTGTTGCGGTAAGAGTAGCGCTTTACGCGCGCCAGCCCCGAGTCGACGACGTAACGGATCCCCGGAACGGTAAGCGAGGTTTCGGCGACGTTGGTCGCCAACACGATGCGCCGTCCGTCATGCGGCCTGAAGAGACGCGACTGTTCCTCGACCGACAGGCGGGCGAACAGCGGCAGGATTTCGGGATGCACGCCGCCACGGCCAAAAGCGTGCTTGCGCAGCGCCTCGGCTGCTTCACGAATCTCGCGCTCGCCCGGCAGGAAGACCAGCACGTCGCCGGGGCCAGTACGGTTCAGTTCGTCGCAAGCGTCGACAATGGCATCGTAAAGGTCGCGCTCGTCGTCCTTCTCGGCCTCCTCGGTCTGCACCGGGCGGTAACGCACTTCAACCGGGAACATGCGGCCCGAAACCTCGATCACCGGGGCCGCGTTGAAGTGCTTCGAGAAACGCTCGGCGTCTATCGTCGCCGAGGTAATGACCAGTTTGAGGTCGGGGCGCTTGGGCAGAATTTGCTTGAGATAGCCGAGCAGGAAGTCGATGTTCAGGCTACGCTCGTGCGCTTCATCGAGAATCAAGGTGTCGTATTGGGCCAGCCACGGGTCGCCCTGCGTTTCAGCAAGCAGAATGCCGTCGGTCATCAGCTTGATATAGGACTGTGGCGAGGTGCGGTCGGAAAAGCGGATTTTGTAGCCGACGTGGCTGCCAAGCTCGCTGTGCAGTTCCTGCGCGATACGCGCCGCGGTGGCGCGGGCGGCGATGCGGCGCGGTTGCGTATGACCGATCAGGCCGGTGGTTCCGCGTCCGAGTTCAAGACATATCTTGGGAATCTGCGTCGTCTTGCCAGAACCGGTCTCGCCGCAGACGATCACCACCTGATGCTTTTCGATCAGTTCGGCAATCTCGGCGCGCCGCGCATTGACCGGCAGGTCATCGGCAAACTCGGGCCTGGGCAATCGCTCGCGACGCACCGCGACGGCGGCACGCGATGTCTCCAGCAGGCGGTTACACTCGGCCTGCAAGGCATCGCGCCTGGCGCCAAAAAGGTGACGCAGATCGCGCGCCATCGAACGCAGGTGGCGCTGGTCGACGGCAAGACAGTCGGCGAACTCGGAATTACGCTTCAATGAATTGGGGAAGGGCTTTACTCGGAGAATTAGTGGTCGGGGCGAGAGGATTCGAACCTCCGACTCCTGCGTCCCGAACGCAGTACTCTACCAGGCTGAGCTACGCCCCGACCGAAACAACGACAGCACTAGAAGGATCTAGCAACTGCGAAGGTCGCCAATTCTAGCAAAGAATCCTTGTATGTGGAAGCAGGTAAAGCCTCAAGTGCAGCTTGGGCAAGATCGGCTTCGGCCTTGGCCTGTTGTTTGGCATGCTCCAGCGCACCGGTTGAGCGGATTGCTTCCAGCACCGCCTGAAAGTCATCACAACCACCGATCTCAATCGCTCTGCGCGCGCAGGCTGCTTGCTCGGCGGTACCGCTCTGCATCACATAGATCAGCGGCAGCGTAGGCTTGCCCTCGGCCAGATCGTCGCCCAGATGCTTGCCAGTCTCGACCTCGGCTCCCGAATAATCAAGCACATCGTCGATAACTTGAAAGGCCGTCCCCAGATGCATGCCATACTCGGCCATACGCTGCTCGATCTCCGGCGAGCCACCGCCGATGATGGCGCCAAGCTGCGCCGCGGCCTCAAACAGCTTGGCTGTCTTGTAGCGGATCACCTGCAGATACCGCACTTCATCCACGTCAGCATCGTGACAGTTCATCAACTGCAAAACCTCACCCTCGGCAATGATATTGGTGGCGTCCGACAAAACGCGCATTACGCGCATGTCATCGACTTCGGTCATCATTTGGAAGGCACGCGAATACAGAAAATCACCGACCAGCACACTGGCGGCATTGCCGAACAGGGCATTGGCTGTTTTCCGCCCGCGCCGCAAATCGGATTCATCAACCACATCGTCATGCAGCAAAGTTGCGGTATGAATAAACTCAACCACTGCGGCAAGTTCATGACGATGCGCACCACGATAGCCGAGCGCACCCGCGGAAAGCAGCACCAGCGACGGACGCAGACGCTTGCCACCAGCGTTGATGATATACTCGGCAACCTGCCGCACCAGCGCCACATCAGAATGAAGACGCGAGCGTATCACCGCATCAACGGCCTTCATGTCTGACTCAATCAGGTTGTAGAGCTGTTCCAGTTTCACGGCAGAACACCTTGAAAAATTTTTAGATGTTAGGCGTAGTGCCACGCCCCGTCAATACTACGACTCTCTCCCACGCTCTGAGCAATTGCCTCAATGCCAATCGTTGGCCAATGGACACAATGGAAACGCTGCCGATCATTCTGATGTTGCTGGGCGCCTCGGTGCTGTCGGTCATTCTTTTTCGCCGCCTGAATTTGCCACCCATCCTGGGCTATCTGCTGGTCGGCGCGCTGATCGGGCCGCATACCCTGAACCTCCTCGAGGGTCTGGCCGGGGCGCACTATCTGGCCGAGTTTGGGGTCGTCTTCCTGATGTTCTCGATCGGCCTCGAATTTTCACTGTCCAAGCTCATTGCCATGCGGCGCATCGTCTTTGGGCTGGGTTTGCTGCAAGTGTTGCTGACCCTGGCCGTCGTGACTGCTGTGGCGGTCGCCCTGGGCTTGCCCTGGCAGGCTGGGGTAGCCATTGGCGGGACGCTGGCGATGTCCTCGACCGCCGTGCTGACCAAGCTTCTCAGCGAACGGCTGGAGCTTGATGCCCCGCACGGTCGGGAAGTCATGGGAGTGCTGCTGTTCCAGGATCTGGCAGTTATTCCGCTGCTCATCCTGATTCCATCGTACTCGCAGTCTCCCGAACAGATGGCGATGACCATGGGTATCGCCCTGCTCAAGGGAGGCGCGCTGCTCGCCCTGGTTTTTCTGCTTGGCAAGCACTTTCTTGGCCGCTGGTTTTTTATTGTCGCGCATGGCAAATCGGCCGAGCTTTTCGTGCTCAATGTACTGTTCGTCACCCTCGGGCTGGCGTGGCTGACTGAAGCCGTCGGCCTGTCGCTGGCGCTCGGCGCCTTCGTTGCCGGAATGCTGATTTCGGAAACCGAATTTCGGCATCAGGTTGAAGAAGACATCAAGCCCTTCCGTGACGTGCTGCTCGGCCTCTTCTTCGTGACCGTTGGCATGATGCTTGATGTGGCGCTGGTGCTGTCCAATCTGGGCGCTGTGTTGGCTCTTCTAGCGGCGCTGTTGCTGGTCAAGTTTGCCCTGGTATACAGCTTGTCCCGTGCATTCGGGGCGATGAGCGGCGCCGCCATGCGTTCCGGTCTGTGGCTATGCGCTGGCGGCGAGTTTGGTTTTGTCCTGCTCTCCGATATCGGGCAATACGCCGTGGCGCCCCAATTGTCGGTACAGGTAGTTCTCGCGGCGCTGGTGATTTCGCTGTTTCTGGCGCCATTTATTGTGCATTACAGTGACCGTCTGGTGCTGCGCTTTGCCGCCAGCGAATGGCTGATGCGCTCCTTGCAGCTGACCACCCTGGCCGCCTGCGCCATGGCGACCGAGAAACACGCAGTGATTTGCGGTTTCGGGCGCAGCGGCCAGTATTTGGCGCGCTTCATGGCGCACGAGGGAGTTTCCTACCTGGCGCTCGACCTCGATCCGGACCGCGTGCGTGAAGCAGCGGCGGCCGGCGAGAATGTCGTCTACGGCAATGTCACCCGGCGCGAGACGTTGGTGGCCGCCGGAATCAGCCGCGCCAGCGTGCTGGTTATCTCGTTCATCGATACGCGCGCTGCCGAACAGGTCTTGCGCCATATCCGGGAACTGGCGCCCGGATTGCCAGTGGTCGTGCGTACCACCGACGACAAGGACTTCGAGCGCCTGCAGCGTGCCGGCGCTGCCGAAGCAGTGCCGGAAACTCTGGAAGCGGCAATGATGCTGGCCTCGCACGCGCTGATTCACGCCGGGGTGCCAATCAATCGCGTGCTCAGGCGAATTCGCCAGACACGGGAGGCACGGTATCGCAGCCTGCGCGGCTTCTTCCATGGCGAAAGCGATCATGACGAAAACGCCCGCGACGGCGAGGAAGCGCGCCTGCACTCTGTCTCACTGGCTGCTGGCGCCTATGCCGTCGGGCGGACGCTGAGCGAGTTGGCCATAGAAGGGTGCGGGGTCGAGGTCACGGCGGTACGTCGGCGCAATATCCGCGCCCTCGAGCCCTCGCCGGAAACCCGCTTCGCAGCAGGCGATGTGGTGGTGCTGCTCGGTGTGCCGGGGGCGCTGGCGACGGCGGAAGCGCGGCTGCTTGGGGGGTGAACGAAAAAGCCCGCCGCAGCGGGCTCCATGAATTGGAGGTATCAAAAGCTCATGCAAACGGTATAGAGAACGGCGTCGTTCGCAGCTGCTACGTTGATCGCCTCTGCCATATTGGCGGCATTGTCAGTGATTACCCGAACTGTTCCCGTTTGTGTATTTCCGTCATCCAGCGTGGTGTCAATCTGCCTGGCAAAGCGCCCCTGTATTCCTTGGGAACAGACATAGAAGCTTGCTGGATAGGGAATTGCTGGACCGGTAAGTATGGGATCGCTGGTAACGCCAATGGTGCCACCTTCGGCATTGCGTGGGATGTAGTCTCCGGCGGCGGTATTTGTTGTTCCGGTTGCGAGCCCGGCAAGGCGAACATGTTGCCAAAACAGATAGCTTTCGTCGGTTGCCGTCACAGAGTTCCAGGCACCATCAATTCGAGCGTTGCCAAGACTTGCGGCGGCTGCGTTAGTGCCACCGTTAAGGTGAGTATTTGCGGCCCGGTCGTCACCGGGTAGTGCACGGAAGCGGTCCTGGTAAGCATATACGAAGGACGAAATCCCGCGAAAGTCGTTTGCCAGATTCTTGACTTTGGCGTTGTTGACCAGTTCCTGCCCCTTCAGCACCCCGCCAAGTAGCAGACCGATGATGACGAGTACAATGGCAATTTCCACCAGCGTGAAACCGGATTGTTGTTTTCTCATTTAATTCTCCCGCCCAAGGCGATAATGACGGTCAGTTCAAAGCAGATTGCATGCCATGTTAAAAGGGGGCTTTTTGCCCGCCCTGGGCAAAAATATGTCGATTATTCGACATATTTGTCGAGAAATGGACCGTGGCGCGCTCTTGATGACGGGCTTCGGTCAGTTCCGGGCGTGCGTTGATGACCACTCTCGGTAAATTTGGCAGTCTTCTCAGGGAACGGCAGCGCTGGGTGCTGATCGCGCTGCTCGTCGTTCTCCACCTGGCCCTGCTGGCCGGGGCGCAGACTGCGGTGAGCCTGATGTGCTGGTTGGTTGACGTCGGCTTGTTCATCCTCTGGCAACCCTTTATTCAGGCCGAGCGGAAACTCGATTTAGGTTCTCTGTCGCTGATTATTCTGGCGCTGGCGGCGGGCGCCTGGCTATTCGGCTGGTGGTTGCTGATTCTCTGGGTGATCGTCCTGGCCGCGCTGCTTGGCGGGCGGGTGCTACTGCTTGGCCATCGGCCCACGCGGATTTTCTATTTGTTGGCGTTTGCCTATCTGCTCTGCGCCCTCCTGGTCTGGCTGGTGCCGCGAGTCGTTCCCGACGCGACGCTGATCGGCCCATCGCTGGATGCACAGTTTGCCTGGACGGCGCCGCTGCTCTTCGTAGCCATGCTGTTGCTGCCAAGCCCGCGCGAGATTCGCCTGCCGAGTGTCGGCATGGTCGATTTTTTCTACAGCCTGTTCATCTTTTTGCTGATTTCCGTGCTCGTTCTCGGCAGCCTGGCGTTCATGTTACTGCGCGAGGCCTTGTATATCGAAGCGGTGTTCAAGACCCTGGTATCGATGGCGGCCATGCTGCTGCTGATTGCCTGGGCGTGGAATCCGCGACCGGGTTTCAGCGGGATCGGTGTTTTCCTTTCGCGCTATCTGCTGACCATTGGCTTGCCGTTTGAAACCTGGTTGCAGCGGCTGATGGAATGTGCGGAGAGCGAGAGCGATCCCGACCGCTTCATATCCACCGCCTGCGAGGGTATGCTCGAACTGCCGTGGGTCGCCGGGGGGGCTTGGGGGCCAGCCCAAGGCAGCCAGGCCGGGTCGGGCCGCTTTGGCCAGGAGTCGCGTTTTTGTCAGGACTTCTCCAATCAACCGCTGCAATTGACCCTCTATACCCGGCACAAACTGAGCCCCTCGCTGGTTTGGCATTTTCATTTGTTGGCCCAATTGACCAACGAGTACTACATCACCAAGCAACGCGCGCGCGAGCTGCAGCAGATGAGCTACCTGCGCGCCGTACATGAGACTGGCGCCCGCCTGACGCACGATGTGAAAAACTTGTTGCAGTCCCTGGACAACCTGTGTTTTCTGGCGCAGTCGCCAGGCGATAGCGATGGCGCACGTCTGAATCAGTTGCTGCAACGGCAACTGCCGCAGATCACCCAGCGTTTGCAGCTAACGATGAAAAAGCTGCAAGCGCCGCAGGACCCACCGGAGGAGGCCAGCGGGTTGGTCCTGGCTGAAACCTGGTGGAACGGTCTGCAACAACGCTATGCCCATGACAACATTCTTTTCAGCCCGGTTGCTTTAGACCCTGCGGCTCGCTTGCCGGCAGCGCTCTTGGACAGCGTGGCCGACAATCTGCTGCACAATGCACTGCTCAAGCGTCAGGATGAGAGCGGTCTAGCGGTGCGCGCTGCGCTTGCCGCCGACGCCACGCTGTTTTGTGTTTGCGATGACGGCAGTGCGCTGCGGGAAGAGATCGTTAGCGGTTTGCTACGGGCGCCGGTAGCGTCGGAGAACGGGCTCGGCATCGGTCTTTACCAGGCTGCCAAACAGGCCGAAGCGTATGGCTACGAACTGCGGCTGGTGAGTTCGGTGGCTGGGCGGGTCTGCTTCGAGTTGAGGCGCCGTCGCTGATCAAGCCGCCCGGCGGCCGATGGCGCGGTAGACGATCATATCGCCCTTGCCCTTGAGATAAATCGTTTGCGGCTCGTAAAAATCGAAGAGGTTTTGTAGTCGCCGGTAGGTTGTTTCGTCCAGCTGGACCATGCCGGGAACACCTTCGCTGGTGATGCGACTGGCAATATTGACGGTGTCGCCCCACAGGTCGTAAATAAATTTTTTCTTGCCGACCACGCCGGCGACCACCGGGCCGGTGCCGATGCCGATGCGTACTTCGAGGCCCATCTGGTTGACGTCAAAATCGCGTTCCAGGAGATCACGCATCTCCAGCGCCATATCGACGAGTGCCGCAGAATAATCGCCAATATCGTCGTTCAGGCCGCCGGCCACCATGTAGGCGTCGCCGATGGTTTTGATCTTCTCCAGTCCGTATTTCTCAGCGAGTTCGTCGAACGACGAGAAAATCTTGTTGAGCATCGAAAAAACCTGTTGTGGACTGAGTCCCTCGGCGATCCGGGTGAAATTTACGATGTCGACAAACATCACTGAAACATCGGCAAAGCCGTCGGCGATGGTCTGGTCACTGTTCTTCAGGCGTTCGGCAATCGGGCCAGGCAGGATATTGAGCAGCAGCCGTTCGGAGCGATCCTGCTCAAGTTGCAATTGCAGATGGGCATCTTCGAGGCGTGATTGGGCCTTCTGCTTTTCGCTGGCCGCGTAGCGCAGCAACAGAAAAACAAGGGTCGACACGGCAGCAAAGTTAAGTGCGAAAAAAAATACCGTGGTCTGCGTCGGTACCTTGTACTGCGTTGTGGGCAGGGTATCGGCCAGATAGTAGTCAAAGCCGCCGGAGAGAATAGTGAGGAAAAGGTAGGCAAAAAACCAGGCCAGAGCTTCACGCGGGCCAATGAACAGCACGGCGCCAATTGGCGCCAGCAGCGCCCACAGGCTGACGCCGCTGGCGGAAATGAAGTTGCCCATGCTCCACTGAGCGGCAAAGGGCGTGAATAGAAACAGTGACAGTTGAATCAGGCGAAAAGCGTCAAAATTTTTCGTTCTCAGGTAAACGACTAGATTACCGACGAGCAGCAACTGGAAGACAAAAGGGATTGTCGAGGAGAACTGCGGACCGAGTTGCCAGTAGATGAACAGCCAGAGCATCGAGGCGAAGCTGATCAGGCCGGTGGCAAAAATCAGCAGGGATTTTTGCAGGCGCAATTCCCCGGAGTCGCTGGGCAGAATGCCGGCACTGCGAAAGCCGTCGAGAAAACCGCGTTGATTGCTCATTGATGGCCTGATGTTGTCATTGAATTGGCAGGAACCGATTTGACCGCAAACAGTGGGGGCGGTCAATGCTACAACAGTTTCGTCGGGTTCCCGAACGAAGCGCCCGTTCGCTCGGTGGCTTCGTTGAGGGCAACGTGGCTCCCGATGCAGCCATTACGGTGTCAGCCCGCAGCACTTAGAACCTCAAGGATCACGGCATTGACTTGGCTGAGGTTGGTTGTGTATTCGATGCCCCGATGGTCGCGGTGGAAGATGAGCGCGAGAATTACGGCGAGCAGCGACTGCAAAGTTTGGGCTGGTTTCGCGAACGTGTTGTCTTCTGGGTGTGGACAGAGCGCAATGAACGCGCCCGAGTAATTTTTTGTCGTTATGGTGACAAACATGAAGCGCGCGCCTACTTCGAAGCCCTTTAGTAAAGCACAGCCACAAAAAACCTACTAAGGTGCCAGTTATCAAGAGAAGTACAAAGACCTGCCCGACCCGCTCTACGACAAGGCGCACCCAAAGAAGGGCCGCAGAACCTACCGGCCGGCCGACTTCACGTACGACCCGGACATCGGCACCTGTCTCTGCCCGGCGGGCAAGACGCTCTACCAAAACGGCTCGAACTGCATCCACAACGGCTATGTTGCGACCAAGTTCTCTGGCGCGTTGCGCGATTGCCTGCCGTGTGATCAGCGCGCCAAATGCCTGCGCACCCCGGAGAAGACGAAGGTCCGGCAGGTCAGCTTCTTTCGCGGCAAGGCCGATTCAAGCGAAGAAAGCCACACCGGGCGGATGCAACAGGCGATTGACAGCGAGGAAGGGCGGCGGCGCTACGGACAACGCTTTGCCACCGTCGAGCCGGTGTTCGGAAACATCCGGCACAACAAACGGCTCAACCGCTTCACGCTCCGCAGTCAGAAAAAAGTCGATGCGCAGTGGAAGCTCTTTTGCCTTGTCCATAACATCGAGAAACTGGCACGTCACGGGTATGCGGCGAATGGATAACGCGAGCGTCGAGAAGACAATCGACCTTGCCGCCCTCTAATGCGGCTACCCAAACAGGAACGACTCAGGTTCCTTCGCCCGGCAAGACAGAAAATAAAAATGGCGCGATCAATCCGCGCCATTTTCTACGACTGGATTTTGATGCGAAACGGGTTTTTCTACAGCCTCAACGTTCGAGTTCAGGGAGCTGCGCAGGACTTATCGCGCAGCTCCCCTGCAACGCCGGGTTCGGCCCCTGAAATGCTGCCACGCTATGCAGCCTGCAACAGAAACTCGACTTTCACAGCTTCATACGGAAAAACAATGTGACCGTCCTCTGTCTTGTTAAGCACTCCAGCGTTGAGCAGCGCAGTGACGTCGCCGTGCACGGCCTTTACATCGCGTTCCGCGCGGCGTGCGGCTTCGCGAATGGACACCGGCCCCGCTCCGCAAAGCACCTTGAGTAGTTCCCATCGTTTTTCGGTTAGCACCCTCCACAGCAACTCGGGAGTGGCAAAGCTGATACGCGCGGTCTTCTGAGCTTTTCCTGTCTTCCATGCGTGGGTAAACTCAGCCATGGAATCGGCAGGGGTACGCACATCAAGAGTTACTGTTTTCATGGTTCCACCTCGCGATATCCTTCTGGAAGTCGGCGATCAACTGATCCGGCGTAGTAAAAGCGTAGGAACTTTCCTTTTTGCCGAAATGCCGGTGATCGCCCTTCCCAACTTCGTTGTCGTAGCGCAGAACGCATTCTCCACGCACTACATAGGCCAGCCTGTACTTGAACGCATGTGCCGACCCTTTGAGTGAAGTCGAAAGGCGCCACAGCACCAATTCCGCAAACGCTGACTCTGAGTAGGCAATGCGAGCGCTAACAAGCTGAACGGCTTTCATGTTGGAGATAGTGCCAACATGTACGACCGCTGTCAATCAGTCCAACGCTTACGTACGACGACAAGGGGCCGAACGTTCAAGGTGAGGGGCGCGAAGCGGCCTTTGGAACGTCCGCTCGATGGAGGGGTTGACCATCTGTCCGAAGCACAACTCACCGACTACTTCAGCGACCTCGTGGCCTTGCACTCCTGGAGTACGGTCAAGCTCGATCTATATGGCAAATTTACCCTGCTTGATGCCCTGTTTTTCTTGGCGAATCGTTTTTTATGACCATGAATTGCCCCCTGCGTACTCGCGGAACCATGTTGTCCAGCGCGCAATCCCTTCGGTCAGTGAGGTTTTCGGCTCGAAACCGACGTCACGCTTCAAATCTTCGACATCGGCATAGGTGGCTGGCATGTCGCCGGCCTGTGCTGGTAGAAAAACCTTCCGGGCTTGCTGCCCTAGAGATTGTTCGATGGTTTCGATGAAGGTCATCAGTTCGACCGGCTGGTGATTGCCGATGTTGTAGATCCGGTAAGGCACGTGGCTGCTGGCCGGGTCAGGATGGTCGCTGTCGAAATCGGGGTTGGGTGCGGCGGTGCGATCCATGGCCCGGACCGTTCCTGCGGCAATGTCGTCAACGTAGGTAAAATCGCGCTGCATCTTGCCATGGTTGAATACATTGATGGTGCGGCCTTCGAGGATGGCGCTGGTAAATAGCCAGGGCGACATGTCCGGACGACCCCAGGGACCGTAGACTGTGAAGTAGCGCAGGCCAGTCGTGGGCAGTCCGAACAGGTGGCTGTAACTGTGCGCCATCAGTTCGTTGGATTTTTTGGTGGCGGCGTACAGGCTAACCGGGTGATTGACTTCATCATGCGCCGAAAAGGGCATGCGGGTATTGGCGCCGTAGACGCTCGAACTGCTGGCGTAGACGAGGTGCTCTACGCTGTTGTGGCGGCAGCCTTCGAGGACGTTGGCAAAACCAACCAGATTGCTCTGGATGTAGGCTTGCGGGTTGGCGAGCGAATAACGCACGCCGGCCTGAGCGGCCAGGTGGATGACTCGGTTGAACTGTTCGCCGACGAACAGCCCGCCCAAGGCGGCGGAATCGGCCACATCCATGCGCACGAAGCGAAAGTTGGCGTAGGGCTTGAGGCATTCGAGACGTGCCAGCTTGAGTTTTGGATCATAGTAGTCATTGAGGTTGTCGATGCCAACGACCTCGTCGCCACGTTCCAGAAGCAGGCGGGTAACGTGCAGGCCGATGAAGCCGGCGGCGCCGGTGACTAAAACTTTCATGTCCGTCGACCAATGGGGAAGTATTCGAAACCGTGTGCGCGCATGGCTTCGGGCTCATACAGGTTGCGGCCATCAAAAATTATCGGGGCCTTGAGCAGCGACTTCATGGTCTCGAAATTGGGGCTGCGGAATGCCTTCCATTCGGTGACGATAAGCAGGGCATCGGCATTCTGCAGAGCGTCCATCGGGCTGTCCGCCAGCATCAGGTCAGTGCGCTGGCCATAGATTGCGCGCGTTTCGTCCATCGCCGCCGGGTCGTAGGCGCAGACGCTGGCGCCCATGCGCCAGAGCGCCTCGATCATGGTCCGGCTGGGCGCTTCACGCATGTCGTCGGTGTTGGGCTTGAAGGCCAGACCCCAGAAGGCAAAGTGGCGATTCTTCAAGTCGCTGCCGAAGCGGGCCCTGATCTTGTTGATCAGCACGCTCTTTTGCGTCTCGTTGGCCAGTTCGACGGCGTTAAGTACGTGCAGCGGGACGTTATTTTCCTGGGCCGTCCGGCGCAAGGCCTGCACGTCCTTGGGAAAGCAGGAGCCGCCGTAACCGCAGCCGGCGTACAGGAAGTGATAGCCGATCCGCGGGTCGGCACCGATGCCATGGCGTACCTGTTCGATGTCGGCGCCGAGCTTTTCGGCCAGGATGGCCAGCTCGTTCATGAAGGAAATTCGCGTAGCGAGCATGGCATTGGCGGCGTATTTGGTCAGTTCGGCGGAGCGTACGTCCATGACCAGCAGGCGGTCGCGGTTGCGCTGAAATGGCGTGTAGAGACTGCGCAGCAACTGGGTGGCTTTGTCGCTATCGGTGCCGATGACGATGCGATCGGGTTTCATGAAATCGTCGACGGCGGCGCCTTCCTTGAGAAATTCCGGATTGGAGGCGACACCGAATTCAATGTTCAGACCGCGCGCCTGGAGTTCTTCGTGCATTGCCGCCTTGACGCGATCCGCAGTGCCGACCGGAACCGTTGATTTGTCGACGACCAGCTTGAAGGCCTTCATGTGGCGGCCGATGTTGCGCGCAGCGGCAACGACGTATTGCAGGTCAGCCGAGCCGTCTTCGTCAGGCGGCGTGCCGACGGCGATGAACTGAATTTCGCCGAAGTGCACCGAGGCTTCAATATCGGTGCTGAAGATCAGCCGTCCGGAAGCCATATTGCGCTTGACCATCTCTTCCAGCCCCGGCTCATAAATAGGAATGCCGCCAGCTTTGAGAACGTCGATCTTGCGCGCATCGACGTCCACGCACAGCACATCGTTGCCGACTTCGGCCAGACAGGCGCCGGTGACCAGGCCGACATAGCCGGTGCCAATAACGGTAATTTTCATTTCATTGCTCCAAAACTTTCGACGATGAGAATTTTTTCTAAAGCAGGCTATGGTAAAGGCCAATGAGTTTAGTGGCCATCGCGTCCAGGTCGAGATCGAGGACCGCTGCCCGCGCTGCGCCGCGCATGGCATTAGCTATCCCGGGTGCGGCCAGTTGGTCCATATGGTGAGCGAGTTGCGCCACGTCGAGCGCATCACAGACAAAACCATTCTCGCCGCTGGTAACGCGCGCAGCGATACCGCAAGTCGTCGAAGTGACAATCGGCAGACCGCTGGCCATCGCTTCCAGCGCTGCGTTGGGCATCGGGTCATAACGGGTCGGCAGGACGAAGGCGTCGGCCATTGCGTAAAAAGGCCGCACATCCTGTTGCGCGCCGACAAACAGCACGCGCTTTTCGAGGCCGAGCCTGCGGGCCTGACGTTCGAAACGCGCACTGTTTCGGTCCTTGCCAACAATCACCAATTGTGCCTGCTCAGACCTCATGCCGGTCAGCGCAGCAAGCAATTGAGCCACTCCCTTGCGCTCAAAGCCGCCACCGACGTAAAGAAATACGGGGGTATCGGCATCGATCCCGAGCGTCTGCCGCTGGTATTCTCGCCATTGCACCGCCAGGCGCGGATGAAAATCGTCCAGGTCGACACCGTTTTCGATGACGACCAGCTTTTCTTCGGGGACACGGTAATAGCGCTGCATTTCCTCGCGGATCAGGGTCGAGTTGCAGATCACTGTCTTGAGCGCAGGGCTGGCCAGCATCGCCGCTTCTTGTTGCAGGATATAGCGGTGAAAGGGGCTGTGCTTTGCGACCATGCGCGCTACGGCAGATTGGCCGCGCGCACGATGTTCCAGCCAGGCGGCATGCACCCCGTCGCCGGCGCGAAAAATCATGCACCCGGGAATCCGTTCGTGCGCCTGAATGATGTCGTAGCCACCCTGTGCCATTTCGTGCTGGGCACAGGCGGCAAAGCTCCGGTCACGTGCAATCCGGCCGCCGAAGATTCTGGAATAACGCGGGTTGCATATTTTCTGCTGAAAGCCTTCTTGCACAGCGCCTTCCCAACTGCGGGTAATCAGCGTGACCTGCGCCCCTTCACGCACCAGAGCGCCGAGCGCACGTTCGACAAAGCGCTCTGCACCGCCACAGGGGTTGTAGCGTTGACGAACGACAGCGACCTTTATTCCGGCGTTCAGCTCGCCGGGAGTGGCGCCACGCGCTGTACTGATCATTGCGCCAGAAGTTCCTGCACGGCGCGGTGAACGTGCTCAACCGGCAAGGTGGTCAGGCAGTCACTGACCTTGCTGCCACCGCAGCCATCAATGCCGCAAGGCCGGCAAGGGTGGCTATGGCTGGCGACAACCCGGTGGGCCACCGCCCACGGCCCCCACTCCTTGTCACCCGAAGGGCCGAACAGCGCCACCGTGGGCGTCCCCATCGCCGCAGCAATGTGCATTGGCGCGGAGTCGACGCCGACAAAGAGGCGGGCGCGGGCAGTCAGCGCAGCCAGTTCCTTCAGTGACAGTTGTCCGGCGAAGCTGGGGGCGGCCTGCTTGAGTTGAGACTGAATGGCGTCAATCATGCTCATTTCCGCAGCGTCCGGCGCGGCGCTGAGAATAACCCGGTGGCCTGCATCATGAAGCTGGTTGATCAGTGTCGCCATTGCCGCCGCCGGCCAGCATTTGAAGTGCCAACGCGAGGCTGGATGGATATGAATGAAGGGGCGAGTATCCAGGTCCAGAGCCTGCAACAGCGAGTTCACGCGAGCGTCGGCTTCGGCGCCGGCAACGAGACAGAGGCGGCGCTCAGCCTGGGCCGGGTAGACGCCGATACGCCGGAGCGCATCAAGATTCAATTCCACACTGTGTCGCCTGGCTTCGCGCGGGCTCGAAAAAAAATGCGTAAAGGCCCTATTCCACCATGCCCCGCGTCCACCAACCCGGCGCGCCACCGCCCAGCGCGCGCCGCATAGCCGGGAAATCCAGGCCCCACGCGGATGATCGGTGAGGTGAATGATCAGGTCGTAGCGACGGCTGCGCAGAACCTGAAATAGCGCCCATTCGGCTGCGATATGGGCCAACAGCCCGAGCTTTTTCCAGCGTCGATCAATGACATGGACGGCGCTTATGGCCGGGTGCTGGGTCAACATTTCCGCCGTATCGGCATAAACCAACGCGTCAATCTCAAGCTGCGGTGCATGCGTCTTGAGTACCGAAAAAACTGGCGAACTGAGCAACACGTCGCCATGATGGCGAAGTTTGATGACCAGCGCGCGATGGAGGGTGTTAAGCGGAATGGAATCCTTGAGCATCCGGCTATTTTACCCGTTCAGGTCTGGCATCGTGGCGAGGGCTTGCCGGGGTTGCGCAGCAAGGCGCTGTTCCAGCCGCGCGTAGGCTTGTCGCACAGCGTCAAGTGAAATGTCGCCAACATCGCGGCTCTCCGGTTGCAGCAGTTCGTGCGCCACCCCCCATGGCCGCCAGCGTTGAGCGCTGGAATTGCCGAAGAAGCAGACAATCGGCTTGCCAAGTCCTGCCGCGAGGTGCATGGCGCCACCGTCAGAGCAGATTACCCGGTCGCAGCGAGATAGCCCAGCGATCAGGTCTTCAAGTCGATGCGTCGGGCAGGCCAGCAGTGGCAGGTCATGGCAGAGTGCGATCAGCCTTTCGGCCTTGACGTCATCACCGGGATGTTGCGCGTGATTCTCGGCGCCGGGCGACCAGAACAACAGGAAACGAGCGCCATGACTGGCATGCAGGCTATGTGCTAGCTCGGCGAAACGCTCAATCGGCCAACGTTGCGCTGGTTTGCGCGCCGAAATATGCAAGGCAATCAGTGGGCCCGCACCGGGTGGCAAAAGCACTCGTTCGGCACGCCGCACATTGGGGAAGACGCGCACCGGGCCAGGAAAATCATCAATGCCCAGCGGCAGTAGCAGGCGCATGACCTCCTCGGTCTCGTGGCGCGTTCCGTCTGGTGTTGCCGGAGTGGTGCCAGCCTTCGTGGCTTCGTCATAAGCGATCACGCGCCTTGCGCGTACCCAGTGCGCAAAGCGCAGCGCACCTGGCTGGTGTCCGGGAGTGGCGACGATAGCCAGGTCGAACTTCTGGCGACGCAGTTTGAGCATCAACCTCAAAGTCCCCAGCCAGACGCGTAGTTTTGATTCTCCTGCTTCCCTATGCTTTGCCTTGTGATAGACGCAGACCTCGTCTAGCTCGGGGTTGCCGTCGAGAACCGGCGCGTTGTAGCCATTCACCAGCGCGTTGATGTGTGCATCAGGGAAATGACGGCGTAATGCCGAGAGCAGCGGTGTCGTGCACACCAGGTCGCCGATGTTGTCGCGTCGTATGACGAGGATGCTGTACGGTTTCGATCTGACCATCTGGAGTGCGGAGCGAAAAGCTGGAAGTATAGACGCTAAGCATCATAAAATAGGCGTCCGAAGCGAAGTCATGGCCCATGAACAGTACTCCACGCATTTTGCTTATCCGCCGTGACAATATCGGCGATCTGTTGTGTACGACCCCGTTGCTTCATGCCATTCGCCAGCGCTACCCGCAGGCCTACCTTGCCGTTCTCGCAAGTAGCTATAACGTTGCTGTGCTCAATGGCAATCCGGATATTGACGACGTTTTTGTCTATCTCAAACGGCAGCAGAGATCCCACGAGCATGGCCTGCTGTCGATGCTCTGGAAGCGCTGGGCGCTCATCCGCATGCTGCGCACGCGCCGTTTCGATCACGTATTGCTGGCCAACGGCGGCTGGCGTTACGCGCGTCAGCTCGGTGGTAAGTCCATTATCGGTTTTCGTGAGCGAGACAATCCCGATCATCGTCAGCCCGACATTGTCGTGCCGCTGGCCAATCGTGGGCGGGACGATCACGAGGTGGCTAAGATGGCGTTGCTCGGGAGTGCCATAGGCGTCGAGCAGGCCGTGGGCCCGTTGCACATATTTCCAGATGCGGCGCTTGTGACAACGGCTGGCGTGCGATTGCGTGAACTCGGTTGGCATCCGGAACAGTCAACACTGGCCGTGCATATTAGTTCGCGCCAGCCGGGGCAGCGCTGGCCCGAAGCGTTTTTTGTCGAGTTTATCCGGCGTTTGAATGAACATGACAAACGGCAGATATTGCTCTTCTGGGCGCCGGGCCTGGAAGACGATCCAATGCATCCGGGTGACGACGGCAAGGCCGCGCGAATTCTTGCCCAGTTGGCGAATCTGCCGGTTTTCCCTTGCCCAACACGCTCAATCGAGGTTCTTACGGCGACCCTTTCGCTTGCCGGGCAAATGGTTTGCAGCGACGGGGGGGCGATGCACATTGCCGCCGCGCTCGGCAAACCGATCGTGTGTTTTTTCGGGCATTCGAACTGTGTCGAGTGGCATCCCTGGCATGTGCCCTACGTTCTGCTGCAAGCCGACTCGAAACGGGTTCAGGATATCTCGGTCGAAGACGCTTTGGCCGCAGTGCGTGAGGCGTCGGCAATGAGCAGCGCGCCAATAAGGAAGAAGAAAATCTGTAGCATGTGATCACGATTGACGCTTTCAATCAACATGCGCCCAGTGTGCCCGCTGACCAACAGAATCAACAATAGCCCCAACGGGCTGCGAAACCTTGTGAATGAGCGCCAGCCTGTCACCAGCATCGCGGCGGCAAAGATTAACCACAGGGCAACGGCAGGAATTCCGGCGCCTGACAGAAGGTCGATAAACCCACTGTGCGAGTGTCCGATTTTCGCCGGATAGCCTTGGCGGAGAAGTACTCTAACAAAGGCATTTCTTCCATAACCGACGCCGTAGGGTATGTCCTTGGCAAGACGAATCCCGGCCGATAACCAGGCAATGCGCAGATATGCAGACTCTTCAACAGGTTCGCCATTGCTAAGCAACGGTAGCGGATGGTTGTCGGGATCAAACCAGGCTTCGTTCCCGTCAATATCCATGGCAATCTCGGCGGTCTCCGAAAAAGTTTTCCAGCGGGAGTCAGCCTGGTAGCTGGCGAGGGCAAAAAGCCCAATGCCAACGGCAAGCGCAGTCGCGATTAAGATCGTTTTACTATTCCCCAGTTTTCGCCGACCGTCGATAAGAAACAGGCAGGTCATTGTTAAGGCCAGAAAGAGCGTGCCCAGGATTCCATTTCGTGAACCAGCGAGGAAGTTGGCCGTCAGTCCCAAGGCCGCACAGGTCAGGCTAGCTGAAACAGGGATGCGCAATAGTGCGCGATGCTCGGTTGCACGAAAGAATAGGTCGACAGTGAGGAGCGCCAGCAGGATGTTCATGATGTAGCTCATTTCGAGCCGCCCTCCTGTCAGCGGCACCACCCCATACAACAGTCTGCCGTGCATAAACCAATGCCAGACTGATTGGCTAATGGCGATTGCCGCCTGGACGGAAAGCACCAGCGCGATGCCTGTCCATAGGGAATATCCGCTGGCCTGGGGCTTGTCCAGCTTGCTCATCAAGACGCCAAGTCCGAAGGCGGCCAGGGCAGTTAGCCACTGCCCGCGTAATTCGCCCAGGGCCCAGGCCGTTTCGGCCGAAACAAAAACCGCCTGGAAGAACAGCCAGGCGGTGAGCAGGGCAAGTGCCAACAGCGGGAACAAGGGCCAGCGGCGTTGCGTTGCCCAGTCTTTATGTGTTGTGCAGCATGCCGCCAGCGTGAGTGCGGCAACCAGCAAAAGCGTTCGCAGTGCAATCGTGCCGGGAATCGACCAGATAAAGACCAGCCCCAGGGTTGCCGCATACGCCAGCGTTAAACGATTGAACTTATTCATTCTGCCCCAAGTGACGAGGTGTGTTTCCACAGACGGACAGCCTCGGCAACCACTTCAATAATGTTAAGGTTCTTGATGCAGGCTCGGGTGCCTATGGCGCAGCCGTAGGGGGCGAGGAAGGTGTGCGAGCACGGAGCACACTCTAGCCGAGTGTGCATGACGATAGCCTGCTTGCCAGTCGGGCGCTGGTCTTGCGGGTCGGCCGGGCCCATCACATCAACGACCGGAATATTCCTGGCATCCGCCAGATAGGTGATCCCCGAGTCTACTCCCACATAGAGGCTGAGTCGGTTGATCAGTGCAGCGAGATCTTCAAGTGCGACGCAACCGGTCGTATCGATTACCCGTGAACTGTCAGTGGCAGTGCAAAGTTCGGCGGCCAGTACCCTGTCTTCTGCCGATCCGATCAGAATCAAACCTGACAGGGGCTTGATGTCCAGCAGTAGCTTGATCAGGTCGACCAGCTTGTCTTTGCCCAATTCCTTGAGCTTGTTGCCACTGCTTACGCCAAGGCCAATCCAGTATTTTCCGCGCAGCCCCGGAAAGGCGAGTTCCACACGTTCGTCAGCGCCCGGTGCTGGAACGATTTCCTTGTCGGGTAGAGAGGCTGTTATTCCCATCCGCTGCAACAGCATCATCCCGGTTTCGACCATCATGCGGCCTTGTCGGTGTGTTTCAGCGGCGGTCAAAAAGGCCGTCGCCAGTCGATAGCTACGGCCGCCAAAATTTGGCAGGATGCTTGCCCGCCTGCGCACGCCAGCAAGAAATGGAATCAGCAAAAAAGTCTGATTTGGGCTGATGCAAACAGTCGTATCGAAACCTTCGCGACGCATCAGTCGATAAAGTTCCAGGCGCCCGAAAAATCCACGAATACGGCCCTCCGTCAGCGTAAAAACTTGGTCCACATCAGGCTGGTGTCTGGCCAGCGGCTCGGCAGCCGGATTGACCAGCAGACTCAGGCGGGCCTGCGGGTATGCCGTATGCAAGGCCCGAATGAGAGGGGTCGTGCAGATATAGTCGCCGATCTTCGCGGTCTGGATGAGCAGGATATTCTGCGGCAAGGTCGCGCCACGGCCCAGTGCCAAACGCAAGAGCGCCAGCGGAGCAAGCAGCCAGGCCAGAAGCAGGTACATTATGCGCCCGGCCCATGCTGGAGTGCTGCGCCGCATCGTTGTTTCACAGACGCAAGGGTTCCCATGACGGACATTCAGAATTTGCAATGTACCAGGGCATCGCCTGCTCGATGCTGCTTTGAACACGATGCAAAGGGGCGTAGCCCAACAGTTTCTTAGCCTTGGTAATATCCGCCTGGGAATGACGAACGTCACCGGCGCGAAAATCCCGATAGACCGGCTCTTTTGAATAGTTGATACCCGCCTTTCCAAGCGTATCTCTCAGTGCATTAAAAAGCGCGTTCAACGTTGTGCGATCACCGAGTGCGACGTTATAAATCTGGTTGATTGCCGCCGGATTTTCTGTCGTTGCGGCCAGCAGGTTGGCCTGAACCGTGTTGGCGATGAAACAGAAATCCCGGCTTGTTTCGCCATCCCCGTTAATGAAAATGGTCTCACCCTTGATCATGCTCGATGCCCACTTCGGGATCACTGCTGCGTAGGCGCCATCAGGGTCCTGGCGCGGGCCGAAGACGTTGAAATAGCGCAGGCCGATGCATTTTAGTCCGTAGGTCTGGCCGAAGACGTCCGCGTAAAGCTCGTTGACATATTTGCTTACGGCATAGGGCGACAATGGTTTGCCAATGATGTTTTCAACCTTGGGTAAGCCGGGATGGTCGCCGTAGGTGGAACTGGAGGCGGCATAGACAAAACGTTCAACGTTTGCGTCGCGTGCGGCAACCAGCATGTTCAGAAAACCACTGATGTTGGCGCTATTGGTCGTGATGGGGTCTTCCACGCTGCGCGGGACACTGCCCAGGGCCGCTTGATGGAGTATGTAATCAACACCCTGGCAAGCCCTGTTGCAATCCTCAAGATTGCGGATATCGCCTTCAATAAAACGGAAATTAGCCCAGTGTTCAGGTTTGACCAGGCTTTGCACTTCATCCAGATTTCGTTGATGACCGGTGGCAAAGTTATCCAGGCCAACAACGCGCTGCTTGAGATTGAGCAGGGTTTCGAGCAGGTTGCTGCCGATGAAACCGGCGACGCCGGTAAGCAGCCAGCTTTGTGGCGCCGCTTCCAGGCGATGTTTGCATTGTGCATACGCAGTCATTGGGCTGCTCATAGCCGTAAATCTGACGCATGGGCAGGAAAAAGATACTTCAGGTCATAAAGTACATGCCCAGGTCTGCCAAATTTACGGATTGCTTCTACTCCCATCTCGCCGAACTGTCGGTGTGCAACAGCGAGAATGATGCCGTCGTAAGCTTCGGGTTCTGGTTGATTGACCGGGGTAATGCCATATTCGTGCTGCGCTTCCTGGGTGGAGGCCCAAGGGTCAAATACGTCCACCTGGCAGTTGTAATCCTCAAGTTCGGCGACGATATCGACGACCCGGGTATTGCGCAGATCCGGACAGTTTTCCTTGAAGGCAAGACCCATGACGAGAATGCGCGCACCGTCAACATGCAATCGGCGTTTCGTCATGGCCTTGACGAGCTGAGCGACAACATAAGCCCCCATGCTGTCATTCAAACGCCGCCCGGCGAGGATGATTTCAGGGTGGTAACCGATGCTCTGCGCTTTGTGGGTGAGGTAATACGGGTCAACGCCGATGCAGTGCCCGCCAACCAGTCCGGGTCGAAATGGCAGGAAATTCCATTTGCTTCCGGCCGCCTGCAACACGGCTTCGGTATCAATCCCCATTTTGTTGAAAATGAGCGCCAGCTCATTGATCAGTGCGATGTTCAGGTCACGCTGGGTGTTCTCGATCACCTTGGCTGCTTCGGCAACCTTGATGCTGCTGGCTTTGTGGGTGCCTGCGCTGATAATCTCGTTATAGAGGGCGTCAACCAGATCGGCGATCTCAGGCGTGGATCCGGAGGTCACTTTCTTGATGGTAGTGACACGATGTTCCTTGTCGCCGGGATTGATTCGCTCCGGGCTGTAGCCACAGAAGAAATCCTGATTGAATTTCAGGCCCGAAAAATTTTCCAGTACCGGCACGCAGTCGTCTTCGGTGCAGCCTGGATAGACCGTCGATTCGTAAATGACGATATCGCCGCGTTTGAGTACTTTGCCGACTGTTTCGCTGGCTTTGAGCAATGGGGTGAGGTCAGGATTCTTGTGCTCGTCGATTGGCGTGGGAACGGTAACGATGAAGCAGGTGCAGCCACGCAGATCGTCCACTGCGGTGGTGAAACTGAGGAAACGCGCAGCCTTGAGCGCGTCAGAGTCCGTCTCCAGCGTATGATCGCGCCCGCTGCGAAGTTCAGCGATACGGGTTTCGCTGATATCAAAGCCGACAACCGGGCGCTTCTTGCCGAATTCGACGGCCAGCGGCAAACCGACATAACCTAAGCCAACGACTGCTATCTTCAGATCATTCAATGTCATGCCTACCTCCCTGTAGTTGTTCTTCAACGCCACGCACATAGCGTTCTATGGCGTGGTTCTGCAGCACGTCCTGATGCCCGGCAGCGCCCATTTTACGGCGCAGATCGGCATCTTCCAGCAACTGTTGCAGACGATTGGCCAGAGCCTCCTCGTCGCCGTAAGGATAGAGGAAGCCGCTGCTGCCATGCTTGACGAGTTCTCTGGAGCCGACGACATCGCTGGCAATCACTGGTTTTGCCAGGAGCATTGCTTCGAGTATGACGCGAGGAAACCCTTCATTATCGGAAGCAAGAACGATAATGTCCATTGCCGCCTCCCAGGCCAGTGCGTTCGGGCGAAAGCCGGCAAAGCTCACGCAAGAGGTGAGGCCGAGTCCGGCGACCAGATGTTCAAGTCGAGCACGTTCCGGGCCGTCGCCCAGCAGCACGATATGGAAAGGCCGTCCGCCGCGTGCTTTGACCAGGGCCGCGGCGCGTATGAGGTGGTCATTAGATTTCCTCGGCAAGAGCGAGCCGACCGATCCGATCACGACCGCATCCGCAGCAACTTCGGTTAAGGCCACCGCTTCGGGAAGCACCTGCTTAACGTCGATTGCGTTGTGGACGACGGCGCAAAGATTCGGCCTTACGCCTTGCGCGATCAACGAGTCGCGCACCCCTGCGGAAACGCAGATGAGACGCTGCGCCACCCTATTCACCACCGCCACTTCCGAGCGGCCAAGCCTTGCATTGCTGCGGCAATGCTGAACGACTGGAACGCCGGCTATCTCGCCAGCGAGATAGCCTTCAAGATTCGAAGATGGCTGGTTATTCATATACAGGAGATCGAATTTGCCGCCCAACAGACGCTCAGCGATGGCACGTGCGCACGGGTTGATGCGCCAGCATCGTTCGATGACGTGAATCATGTTCTGTTTGAACGATGGCCAGGGACTTAACGGTCCGCGCACCAGCTCCTTGGCGAATTTCGCCCAAAGCGGCTGACGTTGCGCAGGCATCAGTTCAAATGGAATACCAATTGCCGCCAGTTCGCTGCGCAGATCGGAAAGCTCACCCTTGCGGTAGTTGTGGTAGAAAACAGCGCTAATGTCAAAACGCTCACGGTCAATTCGTTTGAGCAACTCGAACATGCTATTGGTGCCGCCGCCCCATTCTCTGCCGGTATCGAGCAGCAGGACGCGTTTTTTCATACGGCTGCTCCTGGCGCCGAGTTTTCACTGATTGCACCCGGTGCGCCAGACAGGCGACTGAGGATTGCCTGCTCAACTTCATCGATGCCGATGCTGGCCATGCAAAGGGGTTCCGCATAGGGGCAGCGCTTCGAAAGACAGGGATCGCAGGTTCGCCACTTCTGAATAACCACGTGTTTGCCAAGCTCGGAAGCCGGTCCCGAGCGGCGCCAGTCGGACACGGCGAAGAGGGCAATCACCGAGGTGCCAACGGCAAGCGCCATGTGCATTGGCCCGGTATCGCCGGTGAGCAGAATCTGGAGTCGTTGCATCAAAGCCGGCATTTCCTCAAGCGACGGCTCGCCGGCGGCAATCCATACGCGAGGGTGATCGATACCGGAGGCGATTATTTCGGCCAGCGGCCGTTCATCGGCGGAGCCGGTCAGGACAATCCAGGTATCTGGCAGGCGCTTCAGAAGACGTTTGCCGAGTTCGATAAAGCGGCCGCTCGACCAGCGTCGGCTGACTGTTGAGGCTCCCGCCTGGAAGCCGATCAACTGGGCCTCTGGCGGGATGTCGCGGGCGGCGATTCGTGCGTTTAGCCGGGCCATGGCGGCGGCACTTGGCGTCAGTGTCATCGCCCGGTCGGTTTGTGCACCACCAGCCAGTGCGGCAACCGCAAGGCGCTGATCGATGCCGTGCGCAAACGCCTCCCAGCGCAGTACAGGCTCTGCATTGCTCAGTAGGAAGCGGAAGTCATTGTCGTTAGGCAGCTTGAAGCAATAGTCAGCGCCAGACAGATAGGCCAACGGCGTGGCTTGCGGTTCGTTGCCATGCAGAATCAAAGCTACATCGAAGCGCTGCCGGTTGAGCGCCCATGCCAAGCGAAAGAAGCGCCGGTAGCCTCCGGCATAAGGAATGATTTCGTCGATATCCGGATTGTTGGCGAACAGTGTGACATAGCGCTTGTTCAGTAGCAGGCTGATATGCGCATTCGGGTAAGCCAGGCGCAGACTGCGCAAGGCCGGGGTCGACATCAGGGTGTCGCCAATGGCGGTGCATGAAATAGCCAGGATACGTTCGATTGCGGCGGTGCCCAGTTTGCTGGGGTCGGGCGTGCGCCGGTCGTGGGCTTTGATGAAGCGCAAGGCAGCGCGCAGCAGGTGTTCACGAAAATGCGTTCCCACAGCGCTCAGATTCCCTTCAAACGGCCATACCAGCGCGCCAGAAACGGCGAACTGTACAGGTGGATACGACTGGAAAACCAGGCCGCCCCTTTGTCCTTGACGACGATGCGCGGCAGTTTGTTCGCATCCCCGTCAGGGCGCAGCGAACCGGGAGTCGTCGTATACAAGTGCGTGAAACCCTGGTCGCGGGCAACCGACAGATAGTCGGCATCGAAATATCCCTGTGGCCAGCACAGATGGGTGCCGAGCATGCCGAGGCGCTGGCGCAAGGTTTCACGCGAGCGCTCAAGGTCACGCCCGAGCGCGGTGGATTTCTCGGCAGCGTTGCCACTGATTTTGTCCCAGCGGGTGTGGGACGCTGTGTGCGATTGAAATTCGAAGCTGCCTGCAGCGCGCATGCATTCGACTTCCGACCAGCGCACGATGGCCTCGTCAGCACGCCCCTCTCGGATGCGTTCTGTGCACGCATTGTGATTGAGCAGGAGCGGCGCACCCGATTCGCCGGCGACAGGGTGGGGGCGGGCCGCCCCGTCGCCGATCCAATCGGTCACGGCGAAGATCACCGCATGCAAGCCGTATTGCCGAAGTATCGGAAAAGCATGGACGTAATTGTCAAGATAGCCGTCGTCGAAAGTGATCATCACGGTACGCTGCGGGAGTGGGCGGCCCTGCAAAAATCCTTCAAGGTCGGCGCAGCTTGCCGTGTGGTAATCGTTTGCTGCCAGCCAGGCCATTTGAGCAACGAAGTTTTTCGGAGTGACGGTGACGAGTCCGGGCGCCGGGCTGACATGGTGATACATCAGGATAGGCAGAGCGCTGGCGGTCATTGTGCATGGTCCGTCGGTGAAAACTGTAGGCGGTAAAGCTGAGCGTAAGTCCCGTCGCTGGCCAGCAGTTCGGCGTGCGATCCGGTTTCGACGACCTCTCCGCGCAGCATCACGACAATGCGGCTGGCATTTTCGATGGTCGACAATCGGTGCGCGATGACGATTGTGGTTCGCCCCTGCATCAAGGTATCGAGTGCTGCCTGGACGTGGCGTTCGGACTCCGTATCAAGTGCCGATGTGGCTTCGTCGAGAATGAGAATCGGCGCATCCTTGAGCAGCGCACGCGCGATGGCTAGTCGCTGCCGCTGCCCTCCCGACAGCTTGACGCCCTTGTCGCCGATCTGAGTATCGAGCCCTTGCGGCATGGTATCGATGAACTCAAGGGCGTGTGCGGCCTGTGCCGCCGAGCGAATTTCCTCGCGCGTTGCGACACGTCGTAGTCCGTAGGCGATGTTGGCCGCAACGGTGTCGTTGAACAGCACGACTTCCTGGGTGACGAGCGCGATATTGCTGCGCAAACTTTCCAGATTGATGTGGCTGAGCACAAGCCCGTCGATACGGATTTCGCCTTCATCTACCGCATAAAAACGTGGCAGCAGGTTGGCAATCGTCGATTTGCCGCTCCCTGACTGGCCGACCAGCGCAATGCATTGGCCAGGGTTGGCTGTAAAGCTCACGTGTTTGAGCGCAGGCCGTTCGGCACCGGGGTAGGTGAAGTCAACGCCGGAGAACTCGATGCGGCCCTCGGCGCGGCCCAGGTCTTCGCTGCCGGTGTCGGCTTCAGGGGCTTCGTCGATAATCTCGAAAACGCTCTCGGCCGCCGCCAAGCCGCGCTGGATCGGCGCATTGATATCAGTCAAGCGTTTCAGCGGGGCGAGCAGCATGAGCATGGCCGTGATGAAGGAGACAAAGTCTCCGACCGTTGTCTGGTCGCTGCTGGCCTGTCGCAGCGCGACTGCCATGATGGTGGCCAACGCGATGGCGGCAAAAAACTGCACGATCGGCCCCTGCGCTGCCGCGGCGATGGCGGCGCGCATATTCAAACGGCGCTGCTCCTGTACCGACTTGGTGAAACGCTGCTGCTCATAGCGCTGGCCACCAAAAATCTTCACGACTTTATGGCCTTCGATGGCTTCCTGGAGAACCTGCGTAATCGCTCCTTGCGACTGTTGAATGCCGCGCGACACCCGCCGTAGCCTACCGCTGAAGGCGCGCACGGCGATGGCAATGAAGGGCACCATGACGACGGCAACCAGGCAAAGCCGCCAGTTCAGGTAGAGCAGCCATGCGGACAAACCGATCACCGAAAGACTATCCTTGACCAGCGTCGTGAGGGCGCCGGTTGCTGCACCCGCGACGCCGCCAACATCGTAAGCAACGCGAGACATCAGACGCCCCGAGGTGTGATCGCTGAAATACGAGGCGGGCAGCTCGACGATGCGCGCGAACATGGCACGGCGAAGTTCAGCCACGACATTGTTCGACACCCAGCTCATGGCGTAGTCGCCGATAAAGCCGAGAATGGCCCGAGTCAAAAAGACGCCCAGAATGATGCCAGGATAAATGAGCCAGTCCCAACTATCCCTCGCCTGGCTAAAGCCGTTATCGAGCAGGTTCTTCATGACCGCCGGGAATACGGGCTCGACGATCGAAGAAATGCCCATGCAAGCGATAGCCGCGACAAAAGCACGCCAGTAGGGGCGAACGTAGCCGAGCAAGCGTAGATAGAGTTGCCGACTGGACAACTGAGCATTGGATTTGGACATAATGGGTGGGCATTATACGCGGGGCCACCGATGCACCCCTGGCGACGACAGACGATGATTCAGTGCCTGCGCAGTTGGGCGTAAAGTTTTTCGGTCGCGTCCAGCATGGCTTCATGGCTGAAATGGGCAAGGGCGTGCGCGCGCCCGGCAGTGGACAGTCGCTCGCGCAAAGGTGCGTCATCGTACAGGCGACACAGGGCAGCGGCGGTCGCCGTCGGGTTCTCCGGGGGGACGAGCAGGCCGGTCCTGTCATTGATAACGAGTTCCGGAACACCACCCACCGCCGTAGCGATGACCGGCAATCCCAGTCCAAGCGCCTGGGTAACGACCTGCGGCACACCTTCAGAGCGTGAAGTCAGAATGAGGGCGTCGGCGGCGCTCATCAGGTCCGGGATATCTTCCCGATGACCGAGAAAGCGCACGGCGTCGGCAATTCCCCGTGCGGCACACATGGCCTCAACCTGAGCGTGCATTGGGCCTTCGCCAGCGAGCAACAATAAGGAGTCAGGATGCTGCCGATGAAAAGACGCGAAAGCATCAATAGCCACTTCATGCCGTTTGACGGCGCGAATGACGGCGACCATCAGTACGATAAAAGGTGTTTGCACCCCCGCATCGGACAGAACGAATTCCGCGCGCACCTCGGCGCGTTCCCGGTGCGGGCGAAATTGCGTGAAATCAATCCCGGTCGGGATGCTCGTCAGTTGTACCGCCGGGAATCTCTCGTTATCGCGCAAGTTTTCGAGCATGGATTGCCCGCAGGTGACGATGCGATGGGGCAGAAAATGCACAAAATTATGCCAGGAGCGTTTCAGCGGCAGGTTAAGGTGCCGCGTGCGAACAAGACTGACACCGGCAAGTCGGGCGGCCATTCCACCAACCCATGAATCGATTCCGCTATGGGTATTGACGATATCGACGCCCGCTTCAAGGATGAAGCGGCGCAGGCGCAATACTGTATGCAAATCGAATTTCCCCGAGAACGGGAAGTAGCTCACCGGCAGGCCAACATCCTCTGCCCGATTAGCCAGAATGCACCCCGGACGGGTAGCCAGCAGCACCCGATGGCCGCGCTCGCGCATGCCCTGCATTTCGGAGTAAATACGGCGCTCCTGCCCACCCCAGCCGTCAGACCATTCCGTGTGAAGAATCGTGAGCGGGCGAGGGGCGGACGCAGCAAAAGTCGAGTTCATGGGGTTTTCTGTTCAAGCACTATGTGGGCTGTAATGTCTTCGAGGCGGTCAAAGTGAGCGCCGAGGTGATTGCCGCCAGTCGATCCGCATCAATTATAGCCGCAAGGCAAGGAATACCCGACGGGGTCCAGCTTGCCGAATATCGCCATAGCAGAGGAATGGCGAAAAGCACGCTGGCAGTTGTCACCTGTGGCGCGAGTGCGTGTATGGATGGCTTTCTTGATGTCTCAATGCTAGGCTTTGCGACCATCCGAGCGCCAAAAAGATTCCAGGATAGCCAAGGATTGGTCATGACCCCTGTAAGTGTAGTCATCATTTTGAAGAACGAGGCTCCGGTCATTGCCGATTGCCTGAGCAGTGTTGTCGGATTGGCCGATGAAATTGTTGTCCTCGATTCGGGAAGTACCGACGGCACCCGCGAAATTTGCGCCGCCCATGGCGCTCGGGTCATTGCGGCCGACTGGCTTGGCTTTGGGCCGCAGAAGAATCTCGCGGTGCAGTCGGCGCGCAACGACTGGGTGCTGTGTCTTGACGCCGACGAAAGGCTGACTCCTGAGCTGTCGGCCGGCATCCGGGCGGCATTGGCCGAACCGGCGTATTCGGCGTATCGCTGTGCGCGCAGAAACCGCTTTCTCGGGCGCTATCTGCGTCATGGCGAGGGCTATCCCGACTGGAGCTTGCGTCTTTTTGATCGCCGGATCGCGCACTGGTCAGCCGATGTCGTGCATGAGAGGGTGATCTGCGCAGCGCCGGTCGGTGATCTGGCGGGGGATTTGCTTCACGAATCCGCCGAGACGCTCGAGAGTTATCTTGCGAAACAGAACCGCTACACCACGCTGGCGGCCGGCGCCTTCAGTGGCAAACCGGTCTTTGCGGCGCGCCTGGTGTTGTCGCCGCTGCTTCGTTTTATCAAGTTCTACGTTGTGCGCGGCGGTTTTCGCGATGGGGTGCCCGGGCTCGTACATATCACGATCGGTTGCTTCAACAGCTTTATCAAGTACGCGAAGATCCGCGAACGGCAAGACCGGGCGCCCTGATTAGTAGAGGCGCGCCTCGCCTTCAGGACGAGTTTTGAAGCGGCGATGGACCCAGTAATACTGCTCGGGCATGGTGCGCACGGCGCCTTCGATGAAGGCGTTCATGCGCCGAGTATCGGCCTTTACGTCACTGCTGGGAAAATCAGTCCACGGGTCGCCGATCTTGACAACATAGCCTTGTCCACCGGGCAGCATGCGGGTAACGCAGGGAATGACGGCGGCGCCCGCTGCTCGCGCGAGACGCGACAGGCCGGTGATGGTTGCTGCCTGAATCCCGAAGAAGGGGACAAACACCGAATCACGGTGGCCAAGATCCATGTCGGGCAGGTAGTAGAAAGGCCGGCCGGCTTTCATCGCCTTGATGGTGGTGCGTGCGCCCTCCTGGCGAGACAAAAGCAGTTGATCGCCAAAACGTTTGCGACCGCGCAGGAGCAGGTCGTTGAAGAGCGCGTTCTTTTGTGCTGAATAAATGCTCAGTGAGTCGAAGCGCAGGGCAATGCCGATGCCACCGGCATCGAGGCCGGCAAAATGGGGGGCCAGCAGAATGACGGGCTGACCGGAGCCAAGCAAGGCGCGAATTTTTTCTTCGCCTTCGACCCGAATGAGGCGTAACAGGCGATTCTTGCCTCCCCACCAGAGAATGCTGCGCTCAAGAATGCTGCGGCCGAGCGTTTTGAAGTTCGCCTGGGCCAGGGCCTTGCGTTCCTGTTCTTCCAGTTCAGGAAAGCACAGGGATAAATTGACTAACGCCACGTTGCGGCGGTGCCCGGCGAGGCGATAAAGCAGCAATCCCAGGTTTTCACCGAGGACAGCCAGAATGGGGAGCGGCAGAAAATGCAACAGCCAGAACAGGGCGATCGCTGCACGGCTCAAGGCGCGGCTCAGCATGGTCGCTGCACAGATTCAGGGCCGGCGCAATTGGCAACGTAGGGCGTGATAAGTATGGTCATGTTGGTGTTGGGTCTCACTGCGTACAGAATTGCAGTGCAGTGTCGTGCTGCGGCATTGTATGGTCAACCATCCCCGCTCACCACCCTTGCCGATTCAAGCCTGCATGATCCCACTGATTTCACCGCTGACCAACGATTTTGTCATGGACGACTTTATAATGACCAGATCATTGTGTTGAGCCTGACTTTGCTGGTGGAATAATAACGATGCAACTCAAATTTTCAAAAATGCATGGGTTGGGCAACGACTTTGTTGTCCTTGATGGCGTTCGTCAGTCGCTAGACTTGTCGTTGGCGCAACTGCGCTTGCTTGGCGATCGCCATTTTGGCGTTGGTTGTGACCAGATACTGCTGGTTGAAAAATCGACTCGCCCGGACGTCGATTTTCGTTACCGCATCTTCAATGCCGATGGCGACGAGGTTGAACAGTGCGGCAACGGCGCACGCTGTTTTGTGCGCTTTGTGCATGATCAGGGGCTGACCGACAAGCGTGAAATTCGTGTTGCAACGATGAGTGGTGTGATTGGTCTGCGTCTGGAAGCAGACGGGAAGGTCACGGTGGATATGGGAATGCCGGAATTCAATCCGCAGAAGATCCCTTTCCTCAGCCCGAACACTGATCTGCTGCAAACGTTGAGGATTGGCGACAATGACATTGTGCTAACTGCCGTGTCGATGGGCAACCCACACGCTGTGCAAGTGGTCACCGATGTCGATGCGGCGCCGGTGGCCGTTCAAGGACCGTTGCTTGAGGCACATCCAAGTTTTCCGCAACGGGTCAATGCCGGCTTCATGCAGGTGCTGAGCCGCCACACCATCCGTCTGCGGGTTTTCGAGCGCGGCGCTGGCGAAACGCTGGCCTGTGGAACCGGCGCCTGCGCTGCCGTCGTGGTAGGGATCGCGCGTGGTCTGCTCGACTCACCGGTGCGCGTGACGACGCGCGGCGGCGAACTCAATATCACTTGGGGCGGCAAGGGCACAGCAGTGCTGATGACCGGCCCGGCTGTCACCGTATTTACCGGAGAAATCGAATTATGAGATCAGACGACGTCGCCCAGTATTTGCAAGACAATCCGCAGTTCTTTGAAGAGCATGCGGAACTGATGTCGCGTATGGTGATTCCGCATCCGCATGGTGGGCGAACCATCTCGATTACTGAGCGCCAGATGCTCAGTCTGCGCGACAAGAACAAGCAGCTTGAAGGCAAGATGGGTGAGTTGCTCGAGTTTGGCGAAGAAAACGACACGATCAGCGAGAAGATGCATCGACTTGGCGTGGCGATGATTGCTGCGGCGACGTTCCAGTCGGTGCTGCATACGCTCAATCTGCATCTGCGCGATGATTTCGCTGTTCCCCATGTTGCCGTGCGTTTGTGGGATCAGCCGGAAAACGCCGAAGAACTGCCTGAGTTTGCCGATGTCAGCGAGAAATTGCAGGAGTTTGCCGAGACGCTCAGTCAGCCTTACTGTGGTTCGACGTCCGGTTTTGAAACCTCGTCCTGGTTTGGTGACGCGGCCAGGCACGTGCGTTCACAGGCGCTGATCGCCATGCGCAACGGCGGCGGCACAATTGGCTTGATCGCTCTGGGCAGTGAAGAGGGGCAACGCTTTTACTCTGGCATGGGCACCCTGTATCTCGAGCGCCTTGGCGAGATGGCCTCGGCCGCGCTGGCGCGGGTGTTGCGCTGAATTCGATCGACAGCTACCTCGACGAACTCGCCCAGCAGCGGCGACAGTCGCCGCACACGGTCAGCAACTATCGGCGCGATCTGGGCGTCCTCGTCGAACTCGTCGGTGGCTTGCCGGGCTCGACCAGTATCGCTACGGTCGAGTCACACCAGATTCGCCGTTTTATTGGCCAGTTGCACGCCCGCGGCCTGGGTGGGCGCTCGCTGGCGCGCATGCTTTCCACCTGGCGCGGCTATTACCGCTGGCTGGGTCGGCGCGGTGCGATCACGCACAATCCGGTCGACGGCGTGCGTGCACCCAAAAGCCCCAAGGCCCTGCCGAAGCTTCTATCGCCCGATGAAGCCAATCGCCTGCTTGATTTGGCTAGCGATGAGTTGCCTGAGATTCGCGACCAGGCGATGTTCGAACTCTTCTACTCGTCCGGACTGCGTCTGGCCGAACTTGCGGCGCTCGATTTGGAGTGCTTAGAAGACCTGCTGGCTGGGGAGGTTCGTGTCCTTGGCAAGCGCAGCAAGCCGCGCCTGGTTCCGGTCGGGAGCAAGGCGTGTGCAGCAGTCGGGGCGTGGGCGCAGCGCCGTGTCGAACTAGCGGCGCCTGAGGAGTCGGCGTTGTTTGTGGGGCAACGCGGGCGCCGGATCAACCCGCGCGTAATCGAAGAACGGCTCAAGCGGCGTGCGCAGGCGCAGGGCCTGTCGACCAGCGTTCATCCGCACATGCTGCGCCACTCCTTTGCATCGCATGTTCTGCAATCGTCGGGCGACTTGCGGGCGGTGCAGGAAATGCTCGGCCATGCCAGTATCGCCTCGACGCAGGTCTACACCCACCTTGATTTTCAGCATCTGGCCAAGGTCTATGATGCATCCCATCCGCGTGCCAAAAGGAAGGGCTGAGCAACCGGAACGCGATGTCGCTCTGGTCACCGGCGCTGATTACTTGCTGCCCCAGACTTGCCGAACACGCTCGTCCCTTCCGCAGCCATTGCGGTAGTAGGTGTAACGAATCGGGTTTTTCTTGTAGTAGTCCTGATGGTAGTCCTCAGCCGGGTAGAAAGTGGTTGCGGCGATGATTTCGGTATAAATCTCCTTGAACTTGCCGCTGGCCAGCAAAGCCTCCCGACTGCTTTCGGCAATCTTGCGCTCGCTCTCGTTTTGCCAGTAAATCCCGCTACGATACTGGCTGCCGGTGTCGCAGAACTGTTTGTCTTTCACTGTCGGGTCAATGTGCCGCCAGAAATAATCCACCAGCTTTTCATAGCTCACCCTGGCCGGATCGTAGGTAACGCGCACAGCTTCGGTGTGTCCAGTGCTGCCGGAGCTGACCTGCTCGTATGTCGGGTTCAATCGCTTGCCGGCGGTGTAGCCGGATTCGGCGCCGATGACCCCGGGCAATTTTTCGAAATCCGCCTCGACACACCAGAAACAACCGCCGGCAAAAATGGCGGTCAGGGTGTTTCCGGCTTTGGCTGTCGTGGGCTCTGCCGCCATGACGCCAGCGCCGATGGCGGCAAGGGCGAGCAAGACGGAGGTCATCAAGCGCCGGATCATGAACGCAGCTCCGGGAGCTTGTCGTTGCGCGCAATGAACCGCAGGGCAACGCCGTTGTTGCAGTAGCGCTTGCCGGTCGGTTGCGGGCCGTCATTGAAAACGTGTCCCTGATGACCACCGCAGCGTGCGCAATGGTATTCGGTGCGTGGATAGATCAGTTTGAAGTCGGTCTTGGTGTCTACCGCGTTGGGCAGGTACTGCCAGAAGCTTGGCCAACCGGTACCGCTTTCGTATTTCTTTGTGCTGTCGAACAGGGGCAGGAAGCAGGCAGCGCAGATAAAGGTCCCGTCCCGTTTCTCGGTGTTGAGTGGGCTTGTCCCTGCCTGCTCGGTGTCTTCCTCGAAGAGAACACGATACGCAGCTTGCGGCAGTAGAGCTGACCAATCGGCCTTTGATTTGACGAGTCGCGTCATACCACCTTCCTTGGCCAGTGCCGAGCTCGAAAGGGGCAGAACGAAGGCAGACAAACTAGCGAGCCACTTGAGCAATTGACGACGATCCATGTTGTTCTCCGTAAAAGCGGTTGATATTCCCGGCCTTCGGTTCGGCAGTGAAGCGGTGTGACAGTTCCCTGAAGCTTCGTCGTTTGAACAGGCCGAAAACTTACAGCGAATTGCGTTGGCGTCCGTTTACCACAAATTGCGCTGCCCATATGGCCGTCAAGCCCTGTGCTGTGCAGTTTCTAAGGTCGGGATTGATCAGGAACAGCGGGGCAAAAGCCGGGTCTGAAATTGCAGCTGGCAGGATGATGTGTTAAAAGGGTCGTCTGTGCCAACCGACTCGGATCGACCTTGTTAAGCATGGTTTTCTCTTTCTTCAAAAAACCGCCGGAAAAAATGGTTGCCAAACCGGCTGCCGTGCCACGTTCGACGAAGAAGCCTGAGTCGGCGTCTGCGCTTGCTGTGGATGGGCAGGATGCTCAAAAACCCCCACGCGCGGTTGGCGTTGCAGCACCGCCGGAGCCTGCCAAGGACGCCCCTGTCTCGTTTGAGTTTACTGATTTTGTATTCAGCGAAGGGGCGGTACACTTTCAAGTTGAAGCGGATGTCGACCCGGTCGATGCCGAAGCCGAGGAAGCGGCGATACTTTTTGCCAATGGCCAGGACGAAGCGGTCGGCTCCGTGCTCGAAAATGCCGTTCGCATCCATCATTTTGGCCCGGGCGAGCGTTTGTGGCTGATGCTTTTTGATTTTTACCGCTTGTCCGGAAAAAAAGCCGCATTTGAAGCGCTGGAGATTGAATACGCGAAAGCTTTTGAGAAATCGCCTCCCGGTTGGCGCGACAAATCCAAAGGCCAGTCGAAAACCGTTGAAGCAACTGCCGGTAGCCTGCTCTTCAGGGGCGATCTGACCGGCGATAACAATGCGGCATTTGATGCCATTCGCCAGGCACTCGAAAAGAACCCCAGGCTGCGTCTCGATCTGTCAAAGGTGAGCCGTCTTGATGCGGCAGGCTGTGGTCGCCTGCTGGCCCAATTACAGCAGGCAAGGAAAGCCAAGCGCGAACTCGATCTGCTGGGTCGTGACACGCTGGGAACCTTGGTTGAGGCATGCGTTGAATCGGGGCGTGCCGAAGACAAGGAGTGCTGGCTTCTGCTTCTGGAATTGTGCCAGTTGCAGGGTCAGTGTGAGGCTTTCGAAGAGGTGGCAATCAATTATGCGGTGACTTTTGAGGTCTCGCCGCCGTCCTGGGAGGCCAAGCGGGTTGCCGTTCCCGAGCCGGTGCTGCAAATGGCCAAGGGTAATGGTGACAGCGATGTTGTTGATGCCTATGTCATGCACGGCGATATCAAGGCGTCGCGATTTGCCGATCTGCCGGCACACGCCGAAGTGCATGATCCCGTGCTCATTGAATGCGGCCAGTTGACGCGCATGGATTTCATCAGTGCCGGAGCATTGCTCAATGTGTTGACGACGATCCGGCAAAGTGGCAAACAGATTATCTTTCGCCATCCCAATCATCTTGTTGCCGAGTTGTTCGGCACCGTTGGTCTGAAAGCCATCGCGACCATCGTTAGCGCAAAATACTAGGGCTTATGCATGGAGCAATACCACGGCACCACGATCCTGTCAGTGCGACGCGGCCAGCGGGTGGCAATGGGCGGTGACGGGCAGGTCACGCTCGGCAATATCGTCATCAAGGCCAGTGCGCGCAAGGTCAGGCGTATTCACCAGAACAGGATTCTCGCCGGTTTTGCCGGCGGTACGGCGGATGCGTTTACGCTCTTTGAGCGTTTCGAAGCCAAACTCGACAAGCACCAAGGCAATTTATTGCGCTCGGCAGTCGAATTGGCCAAGGACTGGCGTAGTGATCGCGCTTTGCGCCGCTTGGAGGCGATGCTCGCCGTCGCCGATCTGGAGAATTCGCTGGTGATTACCGGCAATGGTGATGTGCTGGAGCCGGAGTATGGCATTGTCGCCATTGGTTCAGGCGGCGCCTTTGCCCAGTCGGCGGCGCGGGCGCTGATCGAGAACACCGAACTTGATCCGGCCGATGTCATCCGCAAGTCGCTCGCAATTGCCGGTGACCTGTGCATCTATACCAACCACAACGTTACTGTCGAAACCCTGGACTGAGCCTTGCCTCAGATCCCCAGTGCGATTCGCAGGCCGTCGTAACGCGCCTCGATTTCTGCGAAATGTCCGGCAAGTTTCGGCCAGGATAGTCCAAGCGTGGCACAGGCCAGTTCAGACAGGTCAGGAACGCGGTTGTTGGGCTGCTCGCCGAGGTCCAGTGCGTGGCTCAACACTTCGCTGACGTGTATCAGATTGCCAATTTCACTGCCCGACTCGTCAGGCTCGTGGTGCGCCGTAATGGCGTCGACGATTTCGGTTGGCATATTCCATTTGATCGCCAGCGCACGGCCGGCTTCCGCGTGGTCATAGCCGAACAGCGAGTGTTCGGCGGCGATTAATGGGAGGTCGTCCTGGTGGCGAAGGTCGAGCGCCTGAAGGTAGTTGATCGGACTGGCGGTAAACATCAGCAACTGCCCGATGTCGTGCAGCAAGCCGCCGGTGAACGCGAGATCCGGGTTGATGCTACTCTGCTCGGCGAGTACCTGTGCGCAACTGGCAACGCCGAGCGAATGGCGCCAAAGCAGCCGGGCGTCAAATCCGGAACTACGGGTATCGTAACGATAGGACAAGGCCGAGGCCATGATGATACTGACCACCCGGTCGGCACCGAGAACAAGGAAAGCCTGCTTCGCCGAGTAGATTCGCGTCGAAAGACCAGTGGTAACGGAATTGGCGGCGGCGAGCAGGCGCGCAACAATGGCCGGGTCAGAATTGATGTGATGGGCAAGAGTGTCGACGTCAGCGCGTTCGTCCTTGAGTGAACGCATCAGGTAGTTGACCACCTCGGGCAGCGAGGGAAGCGCCTCGGCGTGGGAGGCGAGTTCTGCAAGGCTGGGCGGCGTCATTTCGTGCTCTCCAGACGATAATTGACAATGGCCATGTGCAGTTCTTCTCGGGCCGGACTGCCGGTGCCGCGAAAGATGGTATCCACCCGGGTTCTGGCG
This sequence comes from Propionivibrio sp., assembly GCF_029255185.1. Taxonomy (GTDB): domain Bacteria; phylum Pseudomonadota; class Gammaproteobacteria; order Burkholderiales; family Rhodocyclaceae; genus Propionivibrio. The sequence continues at coordinate 51,385 of NZ_JAPUVO010000132.1, read as the reverse complement.
GTAAGCAGTTCGCTGGCAATGGTTTCGTCGTCGCGGGGGTCGAGCACCAGGACGCAGACTGTTTCGATGCCGCGCCGGATCAGTCGGTCGAGCGTTTCCGACGTGAGCGTCGTGCCGGAGGCCAGCAGCGTATTGCCCTCGCGGTCGGTGATTGACTTGGCCAGCGTCATTCCCGGCGCTGCCCGTCCGGGAGCAAAAAACATGGTGCGTGACTTCATTGAAGTGCTCCAGAACGAATTGCCGGAAGGCCGTGGCGCGCAAGTAGTTTGCCACATTGCATGGTCGATGAGAACATAATGGCCTTGTTACCGTGGTGTACCGTGTACCGCACTGGATTGATATGACGCAAATGACCCCGCAGGAAATCGTTTCCGAACTCGACAAGCACATTGTAGGGCAGGGCAAGGCCAAGAAAGCCGTTGCTATCGCCCTGCGTAACCGTTGGCGGCGCGCGCAGGTGGATGAGCCTTTGCGCCAGGAAATTACGCCCAAGAACATTCTGATGATCGGGCCGACCGGTGTTGGCAAAACCGAAATTGCGCGCCGGCTGGCCCGGCTGGCCAACGCACCATTCATCAAGATCGAGGCGACCAAGTTTACCGAGGTGGGTTATGTCGGCCGCGATGTGGAGACAATCATTCGCGACCTCGCCGAGATTGCTATCAAGAATGGCCGGGATCAAGCCATGCAAGCCGTTCGCGTGCGTGCCGACGATGCGGCTGAAGAGCGCATTCTCGATGTCTTGTTGCCTCCAGCGCGGGGGAATTTTTTCAACGATACGCAAATCGCCGACGATAATGCGACGCGCCAGAAGTTCCGCAAGAAACTTCGGGAAGGCAGCTTGGATGACAAGGAGATTGAAATCGAGTTGGCCGGACCGTCAGTACAGGCCGAGATTTTTGCCCCGCCCGGGATGGAGGAACTGACCTCGCAGATCCAAGGCATGTTCCAGAACATGGGTGGCGCCCGCAAGAAATCAAGAAAGCTGAAGATCAGTGAGGCGCGCAAACTGCTGATCGACGAAGAGGCGGGAAAGCTGATTAATGACGAAGAGGTAAAGCACGACGCCGTGCGCGATGTCGAGCAGAATGGCATCGTTTTTCTGGACGAAATCGACAAGATTACTTCGCGCAGCGACGCGCATGGCGCTGAGGTTTCGCGTCAGGGAGTACAGCGCGATCTGTTGCCGCTGGTCGAGGGCACCACGGTATCGACCAAGTACGGCATGATCCGCACCGATCATGTGCTGTTCATCGCCAGTGGGGCTTTTCACCTTGCCAAACCTTCGGACCTGATTCCGGAGCTACAGGGACGCTTTCCCATCCGAGTTGAACTGGACTCCCTGTCGGTTGCTGATTTCGAACGCATCCTGACCCAGACTGATGCTTGCCTGACCATGCAGTATCAGGCCCTGCTCGCCACCGAGGGCGTCACTCTCGAGTTCGTGCCTGATGGCATTCGGCGTCTGGCCGAGGTCGCCTGGACGGTCAACGAGCGGACTGAGAACATTGGAGCGCGCCGCCTGTATACAGTCATGGAACGGCTGCTGGAAGAAGTTTCGTTCACCGCCGGCAGCGCCGGGGCGCAGGCCATCCGGATCGACGCCGAGTACGTTGATGGGCGGCTTGACGAACTGGCCAGTAACGAGGACCTGTCGCGTTACGTGCTATGAAGGCCAGCCCATCATGAAATACTTGCTCCTGATCGCGCTGTGCTTTGTTGTGCTGTGGCTCTTGCGCAAGGCCCAGACGCCACCCCGCACCGGAGGACAGGCCCCGCCCACAGCACGTGCGCCTGAGCAGATGGTCAAGTGCGCGCATTGCGGCGTTAACCAGCCGGTCAGTGAAAGCGTTCTGGCCCATGGACGCTACTACTGCTGCAATGCTCATCGGCATGAAGCCGGGTCACGGGATGGCGGATAATCCATGCTAAAAAAGCCTGATGCCAGCGCTGATCAGTTTTCCGAAATGCAATGGAAGTCGCTGCGCTATTTTGTCATTTACCGGTGCTGCATCGCCGTGCTGCTATTTGTGTCATCGCTGCTCCACCCTTCAGTCGTTTCGATACTCAGCCCGGATACCGGCTCCTTCCATCTTGTGGTGACCGGCCTCTATCTTCTGTCGACCACCTTGTCCCTTATCGGCTTGTATTACTATCGGCAGCGCTTCAATGAGCAACTGACAGCGCATGTTCTGGTCGACGTGCTGGTACTGACCCTGTTGATGCACACCGGAGGTGGCCTACGTAGCGGGTTTGGCGCCATATTGCTATTTACCCTGGGCGGCGCGAGCATCGTTGGTCAGGGGCGTCTGGCGTTGTTCTTCGCGGCTGTAGCGACGCTCTCGGTTCTTTTCGAGCAGTCCTATCGGGCGATGGTGGTCGGTGCTGAAATGGTCGATTTCTTTCAGGCCGGACTGTTCAGCGCGGGTTTTTTTGCTGTCGCTATTTCAGCCCGTCTGCTCGCGCGCCGGATAATTGCCAACGAAGAACTGGCGCGCAAGCGAGGGGTCGATCTTAGAAACCAGACCTTGGTCAGTCAGCGTGTCATTGAGGAAATGCAGGATGGCGTTCTTGTGCTCGACCGCAATGGACGGGTCAAGCAGCACAATCCGCAGGCCGAACAGTTGCTGGGTTTGGGCGATCCTTCGGAGCGCAGGCTGGTCAATTACTCAACCGAATTGGCGCGCTGTTTTTCCGATTGGTGCCAGCGTGCGAGCGATGAGTCGGTGCTGGTCAGAGCTCCGGCAAGCGGCATGCAACTACGTGCGCGCTTTGTTTCAACGGATAGTTCGGAGCACGACGTGCTGGTATTTCTCGAAGACATGGGACGATTACAGGAACAGGCACGACAGATCAAGTTGGCGGCACTCGGACACTTGACGGCGAATATTGCGCACGAAATTCGCAATCCACTATCAGCGATCAATCATGCCGGAGAGTTGATGCGTGAAGAGAGCCTGGGTCCGACAAATGACCGCCTGTTGCGCATCATGCTCGATAACGCGCAACGTGTTGGGCGTATCGTGAGCGATGTGCTCGAATTGGGGCGGCGCGACCGCGCGCACCGGGAACAAATCGATTTGCGCCAGACCTTGCCGATTCTTGTCGAAGAATATACCCTGAAAGAGGATGTAGGGGCGGGTGTGGTGGGGTTTGAGTTCGCCGGGCGTGCCAGGCTTTTCTTCGACCGATCGCATTTTTATCAGGTCTTGTGGAACCTTCTTGGCAACGCTTTGCGTTATTCACGGGGCATGGTCGGAAGTATCCGTTTGCGGGTGTGCGATAGCAACCGCGAGGGATGGGTGGATGTGCATGTGATCGACGACGGGCCGGGTGTCGACGATCGGTTTAGTGATCAGATCTTTGAGCCTTTTTTCACCACGCACAGTCGAGGTACGGGTCTGGGACTCTACATTGCGCGTGAATTATGTGACGCCAATGGCGCGCGTCTCGAGTTGGTGCACAGCGAATCGGGCGCCGATTTTTGTATTTCGGGAGGAGGTGTCTAGTGCTAGTGAGCAAAACGGATCGTCGACCACGCGGCGAGTTGGCGAAAGTCCTGGTCGTCGATGATGAGGCGGATATTCGCGAGCTCCTCGATCTGACCCTGGCGCGCATGGGACTGTCGGCGGATTGTGCCGGTACCGTCGCCGAAGCCAGGAAATTTCTCGAGCGCGAGCATTACGGTTTATGCCTGACCGATATGCGCCTGCCGGATGGCGAGGGCCTGGAGATCGTGCGCCTGATCGGCGCCCGTTATGGCGAAACGCCGGTGGCCGTGATTACTGCTTTCGGTAGTGCCGATAACGCAGTGGCGGCGCTGAAGGCCGGGGCGTTTGATTATCTGGCCAAACCGGTTGCACTCGATCAACTGCGGACCTTGATTAAGTCGGCGCTCAATCTTCCACAGAGTAATGAATTGCTGGATGACACCCCGACCGCTGCCGGTGTGGCCGGGCAACTCATCGGCGAATCCCCGTCCATCGTTTATGCCCGTGAAATGATCGGCAAGCTGGCGCGCAGCCAGGCGCCGGTCTATATCTCGGGGGAGTCAGGAAGCGGCAAGGAGCTTGCCGCGCGCCTGATCCATCGCCAGAGCGCACGCCACGCGGCGTCCTTCGTTCCGGTAAATTGCGGCGCCATTCCCGAAAATCTCATGGAGAGCGAGTTCTTTGGTTACCGTAAGGGCGCATTCACCGGGGCCGACAGTGATCGGGGGGGGTTCTTTCAGGCCGCAAATGGCGGGACGCTGTTTCTCGACGAGGTGGCTGATTTGCCCATGGCCATGCAGGTCAAGCTCTTGCGCGCGATTCAGGAAAAGAGGGTGCGCAAGGTAGGGTTTGCCAGTGAAGAGCCTGTCGATGTTCGCATTGTTTCGGCAACACACCGCAAGCTCAGTGATTGTGTCGATGAGGGCAGCTTTCGCCAGGATCTGTATTACCGGCTCAATGTGATCGAATTGAAAATGCCGAGTCTGCGCGAACGCCAAGAGGATATCCCGCTCCTTATTAAAACAGTGCTCTCCCGCATTTGCGGGGGGCGGATGCCCGAGCTGACTGGCGAGGCGATTCGTGCCTTGTGTGCCTATAGTTACCCCGGCAATGTGCGCGAACTTGAGAATATTCTTGAGCGGGCAACGGCCCTGTGCGTTGACGGCAGGGTGTTGCTTGAGGATCTGCAACTCGCGCCCACTGCCGAGGGTGGCGTTGGGCGTGATGGAGAAACCCTGGATGACCTTATGAATCGTGTCGAGAAACAGATGATCATCGAGGCACTGGCGAAAACCGGATTTAACCGAACCGCCGCAGCCAGGCAGCTTGGCGTGACTTTCCGATCCCTGCGCTACCGCATTGAACGGCTGGGTATTGAAGAGTGAGCGCGAGCGGCGCGATGGGCCCAGGGACGACGCTCTCCGGCATCTCTGGCGACGGCTGGTTACCTTCTGCGCAGCGCATCGACTCGCCAAACTTTGACAATCGCCCGACAGGAGCAGGCATCTCGCTGCTCGTCGTGCATGCCATCAGTTTGCCCCCTGGGCAATTTGGCAGCGACGATATTGTCCGTTTGTTCACCAATACGCTTGACCCGGACGCGCATCCCTATTTTTCAGCGATCAGTTCCGCATGTGTTTCTGCCCATTTTCTGATACCTCGCGACGGGGCGTTGATTCAGTTTGTGTGTTGCCAGCAGCGCGCCTGGCATGCTGGAGCGTCGTTCTGGAAGGGCCGCCAGCGTTGCAACGATTTCTCAATTGGCATAGAGCTGGAGGGCTGTGATGAGCTGCCTTTCGAGGATGCGCAGTACCTTAGGCTCGTTGATCTGATTGAGTCACTGCGCAAACTTTATCCAATTGATGCGGTTGTCGGTCACGCCGACATTGCCCCTGGGCGCAAAACCGATCCGGGGCCGTTCTTTGATTGGCGGCGCCTTGCGTTGCATGAAAAATCGCTGGCAAATGGCGGGTAGTTGTGACGGTGGCCTAGCTATATTCTGGCTGTCATTTATTGCCATCCAAGCCTGCTCCAGCACCCAGAACACCGGAGGTATTCTAAAAGCATATGGTGTGATGAGCTCATTCACCGCCTTGTTCTTGTCACCCATAAAAAACTTCTTGCGTCAAGTGTGATGCGCTACTAGAATTAGTCGAAAATGGCAAGAGAGACACAACATCTAGTAGTTTTGTGTTGGTGCTGACTTTTCACCCAGGGCTGGTTTTTGGCTTGCGTTGGTCTGGCTTACCAAGCCCTGATTTCAGATTATGATGGATGTAAACGGATTGCAGGATCAAACAAATCTCATCTACGCACCGTGCTCACCGGAGTCTTCCGGTCTGGCTCAGGATGCTGCATCCACTTGCGGCGACGTCTGTTTTTCGCGTTTTCTCAACTTTTTTCGCTGCCCATCCTGTTCTGTCGAACAGTGCACACCACCCTCGGCTTGCGAAAATGCCACATCGCACTCATCGAAAATATGCCATTGGGTTTTGTTTGTTTTTCGGCGGCAGGTGCCGTCTATGGATTCAATCAGCGCATCACTGATGCGCCTGTTGAATGGTCCGGTTGTTACGGGTCGTTTTTTTCAGTGCTCCAGCTAGAAGTTTTCCTTGAAATCAAATTAGGAGGTTGACATGGCAACAAGTGCGAAGAAACCCGCGGTGGCTACCAAGCCGGCCGCCAAGAAGGTAGCGCCGAAAGCTGCTGCCAAACCTGCGGTCAAGAAAGCGGCTCCGAAGGCTGCTGCCAAACCAGCAGCCAAGCCAGCAGCCAAAAAGGTAGTGGCCAAGCCCGTAGCTAAGAAGACCGCTGCGAAACCGGCCGCCAAGAAGGTTGCAGCCAAGCCAGCGGCGAAGAAAGTTGCTGTCAAACCAGCAGCCAAGCCGGTAGCAAAGAAGGTCGCTGCCAAGCCAGCGGCCAAGCCCGTAGCAAAGAAAGCAGTTGCCAAGCCAGCGGCCAAACCCGCAGCGAAGAAAGCAGTTGCCAAGCCAGCTGCAAAGCCGGCAGCGAAGAAAGCAGTTGCCAAGCCAGCGGTGAAGAAAGTTGCCGCCAAGCCTGTAGCCAAGAAGGTCATTGCCAAAGCGGTGGAAAAAAAGCCGGCTGTGAAAAAAGCAGCAGCAGCGCCTCAGGCAGCCGCCGCAGCTCCGTCAACGGCAGCAACCCCGGGTCTGAAGTCGGCACTCAATCCGACCGGCGCCTGGCCGTTCCCGACAGGTTCGCGCCCAAAGTAAAAGGCCACCTCAGGTGGGGCTAACGCCCCACCTGCTTTCCTTTGCTGGAGAGCTGGCGGAAAAGTTTGATCGAGTAGGGGACGGAGTTACCCCCGTCGCCCTCTCACACCACCGTACATGCGGTTCCGCATACGGCGGTTCATCAAACATGCTGGAAGCGTCGCTGAGTATCCAGCAACGAAACCAACCCCAGTGCATCAAAATAGCGTTTTGGGTAGGCCGCGTTCATGTGGCTCGCGCCGGCGTTCCACCAAGGGCCACGTCCGTTGCTTGCCGATTTCCATGCACGCGTCCCGTCCAACCCGCGCGCTTGTAATCGCTTGTTACGAGTGGCCGGTCGCTTCCATTGCCGCCAGAGTAGGCAGCGCAGTTTGCGCCTTATCCATCCGTCCAAGTCCTGCAACACACCTTTTACCTCGGTCAGCCGGAAATAGGAGGTCCAGCCACGCAACACGGGGTTCAGTGCGGCGATCGTTTGGCCGAGGTTGCGAAAGGCATTCCCGACGACGATTTCACGCACTTTGTCTTTCAGTCGCTTCAAGCTGCTGTCGGCGATCTTCAGACGTACCTGCTTGTGCCACGTGACGCTATACCCCAGAAACTTCCGTTGCCAGGGCCGCGCGACAGCGCTCTTGTCCCGATTGACCCGAAGCTTCAATTTCGTATCCAGAAAGTCGGTCATCACGTCCATCGCGTGCTGCCCCGCCATTTGGCTTTTGACGTAGATGTTGCAGTCGTCGGCATAACGGCAGAACAGGTGCCCCCGGCGCTCCAGTTCGCGGTCCAGGTCGGTCAGCAGGATGTTCGACAGCAACGGTGACAGCGGTCCGCCTTGCGGCGTGCCTTCCGTCCTTGCGCTGACAATTCCTTCTGACATCATGCCCGCTTCCAGATAACGCCGGATCAGTTTCAGTACCCGATCATCTTGTACCCGGCGCGCCACTCTCGACATCAGAATGTCGTGATTTACCCGGTCAAAGAATTTCTCCAAATCGAGGTCGACCACCCAACGGCGGTCTTCCCTGATGTAGCCTTGGGCGCGTTGTACCGCTTGCCAGGCATTGCGGCCCGGTCGGAACCCGTAGCTGTGTTCGGAGAATTCAGGCTCGAATTCCGGTTGTAGAACTTGCAGCAGCGCTTGCTGGATCAGTCGATCCAGCACCGTCGGGATGCCCAGTATCCGCACCCCTCCGTTGGGCTTCGGCATCTCCACTTTCCGGATCGCCGCCGGCAGATAATCACCTGCCAGAAGTGCTGCCTTGACGCTTGGCCAGTGCTGTTGCAGCCATGCCTTGAGTTCGAGCACGGTGAGTCCATCGACTCCCGCCGCGCCCTTGTTCCGCAGGACTCGCTCATACGCTTGCCAGAGATTGCTTCGTTCGACCACGGCGTCCATCCCCTGCCGCAGTCCTTCCGCTTTCGTTTGCCCATCCGCCGCCGTGCCTACCTCAGCGCCCAATCCGGTCTTTGGCGAAATCCGTCCGCCTCCCTCCGTGCCGGGTGCAGTTGCCTGCTTTGGTGCTTCATCGATTTGCATCGAGGTCGGATGTCCTAATCGCGTTGTTTAATGTTCAGGCCTTCGGTCAGGATTCTTCTCGGGCGCTCCGCTTCGTCCCCAACCTACTATGCCTTCTGCTGACTTCTGCAGGCGCATCCCGACACCTCTCGATGTCGCTAGCACAAGGCACGCAGCAGATCTCCCCGGGTATGACGCACCCACCTTCACGCTTATGCCTGTCGGATCTACGTCGTAGCGTTCCGTACAAGTTTCGGGCTTTGATGATCTACGACATCTCACCCCGCTACGCCGCCTCGTATCCGCTTCCTGTTCGTCAGGCCAGCGCTTTGCCTTCGGCTTCCTCCAGATTCGCAGTCGCCCGCGACACCCTTGCCGTTTAGCTAACTCTTCCCCTTGTCGGGCGAGTAGAGGACTTTCACCTCCAAGTAAGTGCACCCTGCCGGGCGCACGTAGAAAAAAAGCCGCCACTGGGCGGCCTTTTGATGACTATTGATGCCTATCCCTGGAAGCTCTTCTCCAGTTCGTTGCGGATGTCTATAAGTTGGGCAGGCATTTTGTTGCCCATCTTCTCGAACCATTCCTTGACTCCGGCCAGTTCGTTCCTCCACGCGTCCTTGTCGATTCTGGTCACCGCATCGAAGTCGGCCTTGGAGAAGTCCAAGCCGGTCCAGTCCATGTTCTCGTAGTTGGGCATCCAGCCGAGCCTGGTTTCCCTGGCGTCAACCTTGCCTTCGCAGCGTTCGATGATCCACTTGAGAACACGGGCGTTGTCGCCGAAACCGGGCCAGGCGAACTCGCCTTTTTCATTCATGCGAAACCAGTTAACCATGAATATCAGCGGCGTCTTGTCGACCGCCTTGGCCATCTTCAGCCAGTGACCGTAGTAGTCAGCCATGTGGTAGCCACAAAATGGCAGCATAGCGAACGGGTCACGGCGGACGACACCTTGCTGGCCGAAGGCGGCAGCGGTGGTTTCTGAGCCGAGAGTGGCGGCAGCGTAGACGCCGTGCTCCCAGTCCAGTGTCTGGCAGACCAGCGGTACGGTAGAAGCGCGGCGACCGCCGAAGAGGAAGGCCGAAATCGGCACGCCTTCAGTGCTTTCCCATTTTTCATCGACGCACGGGCACTGTGAAGCCGGTGCAGTGAAACGCGAGTTCGGGTGCGCCGCCTTGGTGCCTTTTTCCTTGGCGATTTCAGGCGTCCAGTCATTGCCTTGCCAGTCGATGGCGTGCGCTGGCGCCGGACCCATGCCTTCCCACCATACGTCGCCGTCGTCGGTCAGCGCGACATTGGTGAAAATGGTGTTCTCGGCGAGTGAGGCCATGGCGTTGAAGTTAGTCTTGTCGTTGGTGCCTGGCGCCACGCCAAAGAAGCCGGCTTCAGGGTTGATCGCGTAGAAGCGGGTACTACCGTCCTTTTCCAGGCGAGGTTTGATCCAGGCGATGTCGTCGCCGATGGTGGTGATCTTCCAGCCGCTCATGCTCTTCGGCGGAATCAACATGGCAAAATTGGTCTTGCCGCAGGCCGACGGGAATGCGGCGGCGACGTAGTGCTTGTCACCCTCGGGCGATTCGACGCCGAGGATTAACATGTGCTCGGCCAGCCAGCCGTCGTCACGGGCCATGTTCGAGGCGATACGCAGCGCCAGGCACTTCTTGCCGAGCAGCGCGTTACCGCCATAGCCCGAACCATAGGACCAGATTTCGCGGGTTTCTGGGTAGTGAACGATGTACTTGACGGTCGGGTTGCATGGCCAGCGAGAATCCTTCTGGCCGGCCTCCTTCGGTGCGCCAATCGAGTGCACGCAGGGAACAAAAACGCCATCGGTGCCAAGTACCGGGAATACTGCTTTGCCCATACGGGTCATGATGCGCATGTTCACCACAACGTAGGCGCTGTCGGTGATCTCGACGCCGATCTGGGCGATCGGTGAGCCGACTGGTCCCATCGAGAAGGGGATGACGTACATGGTACGCCCCTTCATGCAGCCTTTGAACAGGCCATTCAGGGTCTGCCGCATCTTGGCCGGGTCTTCCCAGTTGTTAGTGGGCCCGGCGTTTTCCTTCTTTTCGGAGCATATGTAGGTACGATCCTCAACGCGGGCCACATCGGACGGGTCGGAAAAAGCCAGGAAGGAATTTTTGCGCTTCTTGAGCTTGACGAAGGTGCCGGCTTCAACCAGCTCACCGCACAGGCGGTCATATTCTTCCTGCGAACCGTCACACCACACAACGCGGTCAGGTGTGACCAGAGCGGCGATTTCGGCAACCCACTTCTTCAAGCCTTCGTGCTTGACGTAATCAGGTGCGTTGTTGGATAAATTTCGATTCATGGCAATTCACTTTTTAAAGGACAGTTGAGAAATCGGCGGGGTCTGACAAGGGTGTTTTAATGATATGCCATATGGGACCCGGAACAGGCGGAAAAACTCCGGAAGAACTCCAGGTCGCTCGCGACCAGAAAAAGCTTGGTGAAGTGCTGGATGGTTCAGTCATTTTAACGGGCATACTAGAATTCTTGGGCAGGCAAAATAGTATCACAGCCAAGTGCTGCCACGCAGTCCCGGAGTTGTTTCCTTGTTTCCTTGTTTCCTTGTTTCCTTGTTTCCCCGAGCATTGCCCCGGCAGCCAGCAATCCAGTTATCATTCAGCATCATGAATGACTCGGTTTCATCTTCGAAGAGCAACGGCAGAACGGCACTGGTCCTGGCTGGTGGCGGTGCGCGCGCGGCGTATCAGGTTGGAGTGCTGCTTGCCATTCGCGATCTGCTGCCCGAAGACAGTCCCAATCCTTTCTCGATCCTCTGCGGCACTTCGGCCGGCGCCATCAATGCAATTGTCTTGGCCTGCGGTAGCGACAGCTATGGCACGGCTGTTGAGTCGCTGTCGGATGTCTGGCGCAATTTTCATGCTGGTCAGGTCTATCGTTCCGACCCGCTGGGTATTGCCATCTCCAGCGTGCGCTGGCTGGGTGCGCTGGTCTTCGGCTGGCTGTTCAAGAAGGCACCGCGCTCGTTGCTTGACAATACGCCATTGCGCGAGCTGCTGGAAAAGACACTGGACTTTAGCAAGCTTGGCCGATCGATAGACAATGGCTCGCTCTATGCGGTCTGTCTTACGGCTTCCGGATATACCTCCGGACAGAGCGTCAGTTATTTTCAGGCACGCAGTGATGTTCAGTCCTGGGAACGGACGCATCGTTTCGGTAGTAGTACCCAGCTCAGCATGGATCATTTGCTGGCGTCCAGCGCGATCCCTTTCATCTTTCCCGCGGTTCGTTTGAATCGTGAATATTTTGGCGATGGCTCAATGCGCCAATTGTCGCCAATTTCTCCGGCGATTCATCTTGGCGCAGAGAAAATCCTGATTATTGGCTCGGGTCGGATGTCCGACAAAGTCGAGCGCCAGCATTCCAGCGTTTATCCGACGCTGGCGCAGATCGCCGGTCACGTGCTTTCTTCAATTTTTCTCGATAGCCTGGCGGTCGATATCGAGCGCATGCAGCGCATCAACCGGACTCTTGAAGCCATTCCGGATGAGGTCAAGAAACAGGGTAAAATTCCGCTTCGACCGATCCAGTCGCTGGTTATTTCGCCATCGGAACGGCTCGATTATCTGGCCGCACGCCATGTCAATGCACTGCCTTGGGCGGTGCGCTGGCTGCTGCGCGGAGTTGGCGCGATGAACCGGCGGGGCGGCGCCTTGGCCAGCTATCTATTGTTTGAGAGCTCCTACACTCGTGTTCTTATCGATCTGGGCTACAAGGATACGATGGCCCGTCGCGATGAGGTCGTAGTGTTTCTTGGCGTTTGAATTTATGTCATGTTATTTATCAACTGGTTGCGCTATCTTATTATTTTTCTTGATTTTAATTTGCCTAATGATAGACTCTTCGAAGGTTAGTATGAAAATGAAATTGTGCAGGAGTTTAAATTGACGCGGATCAGTCTGAAAACGGCGTTTCTGTTTGTGGCGTTGCTGGGCAGTGGTTTCTCGACTGTCGAGACAGCGCAGGCCGTTGAAAAAGCCAGGCTCGCTCCACACAAGCACAAAGGTAAAGTGTTGCTGCCCAATGCCAAGGCCCTGCCGTTGGCCAGGAAAAAGCCAGTTCGCATGCTCACGGCGAGCAACGTACCATCGTGGCAGGCAGAACGCAGGCTGGACGTACAGTCGGCCTCAGCGCTAGTCATTGAGCAGGGCGGGGGCGACGCCCTGTTCCAGAAAAACGCCAATCAGGTGGTACCAATCGCTTCGATCACCAAGCTGATGACGGCCATGGTTGTACTTGACAGTGCGCCGAGCCTGCAAACACCCATCACCATCTCGGATGACGATGTCGATACCCTGCGTGGCAGCCGTTCGCGTCTGCATGTGGGGTCGGTCATGTCGCGTGAATTTGCCCTGCTGCTCGCCCTGATGTCTTCCGAGAATCGGGCAGCGCACGCCCTGGCACGAAATTACCCGGGAGGAGTGACGGCGTTCTTGATAGCGATGAATATCAAGGCTCAAGCGCTCGGAATGAGAGATACCCATTTTGAGGACCCTACCGGACTGACCAGCAGCAATGTGTCTACGGCCAACGATCTGGCCAAGATGGTTGTCGCGGCGCATCGTTACCCGCTGATTCGGGAGTTTTCGACCACCTCCGAAGCGACTGTTGACGTCGGCGGTCGCGAGTTGGCCTATCGCAACACCAATCCTCTGGTGAAAAGCGCGGCCTGGGATGTCGGCCTTTCCAAGACGGGTTACATTCATGAAGCCGGCAAGTGTCTGGTCATGCAAGCGCGCCTGGCCGACAAGCCAGTGGTTATCGTGCTGCTGGACTCGGCGGGCAAGCAAACACGAGTGGGCGATGCCAACCGGATAAAACGCTGGATGGAAAGCGCACAGACACGCACCCATGCTTCGCGCAAGCCGTCGACACAAACCACTCTGGCGTTGGCGAGCGCAGCTCCGGGCTGATTACGGCAACTGTTTCCAGGAGCCCACGATAAGCCCGTGGCCGCTTGGCCTATCGCATGTGAGCTGGTCGATACCCCAGAGCGTTGGAGATTGCTTCGGCTGCCGCCTTGATTTGAACCGCCCAGCCGGGCTCGTGCCGATCCGTCGGTGCCGAGATGGACAGGCCGGCGACAACGCAACCATGGTCGTCGCGAATCGGCGCTGCCAGGCAACGCAGGCCAATTTCAGCTTCTTCGTTGTCGTAGGCCACATCGTGCCGACGAATCTTGTCGAGTTCCTTCTCCAGCGCATCCAGACGGGTCAGCGAATGCGGCGTCTTGCCCGGCAGTCCGGTGCGCTTGGCATAAGCGCAAACATCAGCAACACTCTCGGCGGCGAGAAACAGCTTGCCAAGCGAGGTCAGATGCAAGGGCGCCCGATCACCAACCAAATAGACCACGCGCACCAGCGAACGGCCGCTTGATGTGCGTTCGATGTAGATGATTTCATCCTGATCGCGAATGCCCAGATTGATCGATTCGTCGATCGTTTCGTGCAGGTTTTGCATAAAGGGCAGAGCGACTTCGCGAATGTTGATTCGTGATTTGACGATGTTGCCTAGCTCCAGTAGACGAATTCCAAGCGCATAGGTGCTAGCTTCGTGTCGTTCAACAAGGCGCGACTGGGTCATCACCGCTAAAATGCGGTGAGCTGTTGATGGATGTAGACCAGTCGCCTGCGCTAGCATCTTGAGCGTTGCCGGTTCCGGGGCGTTGGCCAGCACATCGAGCAGCGACATCATGCGCTCGATGACCTGGATCGATCCCTTGGCTTCCTGTTGTTCCGCCATCACTTTTCTTTCAGAGCTTTCGTTTTGCACTTCGGCAGAATAGCATTAGGCGCTCATTCTCCGCTTTGTCGTCTTGATGCATGCCGGGTCTTGTGCGCTGCAATATTTTACCTCTTAGCGGGTGAAGCAACGCGAGGCCTTTCGTCATGCACAACAACATCGAGTCGTAAGGTTTTGTAACCCAGGTCAGCGCTACCGGAGCCGACGCGTTACTCTCTATGTCAAATCGACAATGAAACAAAGGAATAATCATGAAAAAACAACTGGGCATCACCTTGACACTCGCAGCCTGCCTGCTCTCATCAACCGTCGCCATGGCCGACGATGCCGTTTGGGGCGCGCTGCTCGGTGGCGGCGCTGGCGCCATCGCCGGTCGCTCGATTGGCGGTCGCGACGGCACCATCATCGGCGGCGTCCTGGGTGCTGCGGCCGGTGCGGCAATCGGCTCGGAGCGTGGCCGCAGCCGGGTTGAGTACTCGGCGCCGCCGGTGTATTACGCCCAGCCGGCACGCTTTGCACAACGCCCGATCTACTATGTGCAGGGAAGGTACGAACGCGATGACAGGAGGCGCCACGAGCATCGGCATCACGACTGGAACGAGCGGCACTGAGTCCTTGCGGCCAGTGCCTCAGTGCGGCAAATCGAAGAGCAGGATTTCGCTTCCCTCGGCGGCAACAAAGTGTAATGAGGACTCATTGGCGATCTTGGCGCCGTCACCCGTACTCATCGCCATGCCGCCCAGAACCAGAGCACCGTGCACCAAATGCACATAGGCTAGCCGTACCGGATCAAGGATGAAATCCAGTTCTGCCCTCGGCTCCAGTCGCGCAGCGTAGAGCCTGGCATCCTGATGAATCAGCGTGCTGCCCTGCGCAGCGTCGGGTGAAGCAATCAACCGCCAGGCGTTATACCCCGGCGCCAGCGCCTGCTGCTCATACCCCGGCGCCAGATCCAGTTCGCTCGGCTCGATCCAGATCTGCAACAGATGCGTTGTCTCGCTCTGCGAAGGATTGAATTCACTGTGTTTTATGCCGCTGCCAGCGCTCATACGCTGTACTTCACCGGAGCCGATCAATTCGCCATTGCCCAGACTATCGCGATGTTCGAGCACACCGTCGATAACATAGGTGACAATCTCCATATCACGATGCCCGTGCTTGCCAAAGCCCCGGCCAGGCGCTACCCGGTCCTCATTGATCACGCGCAGAACGCCCCAGCCCATTTCGGCACTATCGTAGTAGTCAGCAAAGGAAAAACTGTGCCGGGCGACCAGCCAGCCATGGTCGGAGATTCCACGGGAAGCGCTCGAACGAAGTTGAATCATGATCGACTCCTTGCAATAAACCCGAACGCTTTTGAGCCGCATTCTACAGAATAGTTTTCAGCTATCACCGTCACACTTCGCTATCAGCAGGGTAAATTTGTTCTAACGAATAAGCAACTGTCTTGGAAGTCAAGAATTAACTACCGCTGGAGTGTGCAATTTCTCGTTCCATGGCAAGCCTGTTTTGACGATGGCATTAAGGATAGTCAGCAGCTTGCGCATGCACGCGACCAAGGCGACCTTCTTTGGTTTTCCTGCTGCCAAGAGGCGCTGGTAGAACACGCGGATCACGGGTTAAAGCGAGTAGCTGCCAGTGTGGCCATGTATAGTGCGCTACGCAGCGTGGCACGTCCGCCGCTAATGCAGCGCTTATCTGGCTGCCGAGTATGCGCAGCCAGCGATCCTGTTCTGCGGTCAGGTGCTGCTGTTCCAG
Organism: Propionivibrio sp.; assembly: GCF_029255185.1. GTDB lineage: Bacteria > Pseudomonadota > Gammaproteobacteria > Burkholderiales > Rhodocyclaceae > Propionivibrio. The sequence continues at coordinate 35,594 of NZ_JAPUVO010000132.1, read as the reverse complement.
TCGCCACGCCTCGAACTTGACGCCCAACTCAGCGGCCTTCTGCTCCGATGCCTCGGGGAACATCATGTTGCCGTTCTCATCGACACTGATCCATTCGCGGGTGGTCGGGTCGATGTGGTCGTCGATGCCCAGCGACAGCAGCCGCTTGGGTTCGTAGTGCTTCTTCTTTTTCGGCTCCATGACCAAGCCGCCCTCGCCAATCGCGTCCTCGTCACCGTGGAAGTCGCACACGCCGACGAAATCGAACATGGTGAAGATGGGCTTCTTGCTGGTCTTGCGGGTGCCGCGTCCGCGCATCTGCTGGTAGAGGATGGCCGACTGGGTGAAGCAGGCGAAGACGAGATTGCAGACTTCCGGGCAGTCGAATCCCGTGTCGAGCATATTCACGGAAACCAGAATCTGCGGGAACGGTTCCTTCTTGAAGCGGCGAATCTTCGCCACGGCGTCGATGGTGTCATCAGGCCCAGCACCCGACACCACATAGTCTGCAAAGCGGACATCGGCGGAAGGCTTCTTGTCGGCAAACTCGGCGTCGAAAAGTTGCGCCAGCGTTTCGGCGTGCTTCTTATTCACGGCAAACACGATGGTTTTCCCGATCAGCGGCATCCGCAGCACGCCCTTGCGGTCGATGAAGCCCTTTTCCAACACCTCTCGAAACTCGCGGACGATAGCCCGATTGCGTTCCGGGATGGTGAAGCGGCGTTCCAGCGCCGCCAGGTCGATCACGATGGGATCGGCGGCGGCGAACAACAGTTCGAACTCTTCCATGGTTTCGGCATTCATGGCCGACCAGTCCAGTTCGCTTCGCTTGACCTCGAAGCCACCTTCGGCGGCGGTCTTGACCGTCTTAGCCTGATAGATCTGATATGGGGCCAGCACGCCGTCACGGATGGCATCCTTCAACTTGTAGGAGAAGGTCGGCGCATCCACCTCGAAGAACCGCAGCGTGTCGCGCACGAACAGCTTGTCTTCGTCGTCGCCTTCCATGCCGTCGAGGTTGGCGACGCAGGGCGTGGCGGTGAGGCCGATTTGCACTCCATCGAAATATTTGAGCACGCCGCTCCACTTGCCATAGATGCTGCGGTGGCACTCGTCGGAAATGATGAGGTCGAAGTAGCCCGACGAATATTCGCCATAGGTGTTGATCATGCTTTGCAGCGTGGTGATGGTGATCCGCTTCTCGTCCTGAAAGCGGCGGCCGGCCCGCAGCACGTAGGCGGGGTAGTCGGGCAAGTGCTCGGCGAAAGCGTCCTCGGTCTGCTTGGCGAGTGGAATCCTATCAACGAGGAACAGCACGCGGGTGATGGCATTGGCTTCGAACAGCCGCTTAATGAGGGCGGCGGCGGTGCGGGTCTTGCCCGTGCCCGTCGCCATCTCGATCAGCAGTTTGCGCCGGCCCTGCTTGATTTCCTTGCTGACGGTCTGAATGCACTCCTGCTGGTAATCGCGGCCGGCAATCTTCAAGTCGATGGGCACGGCCAAGACATCGCGGCGCAGTTGCAGGCTGGCGAAACGCCGTTCAAGGTCGTCCTGCTTGAAGAAACTCTTGACCGGGTGGGCGTAGGCTTCACGCTGCCATTCCCAGAACAGCACTTCGACGCCATTGGTCAGGAACACATAGGGAACATCCAACTGCTTGGCGTAGTTCTTGGCCTGCGGGCCGGCGTCGGCAGGATTGACGGAATAGCGCTTGGCTTCGACCACTGCCAGGGAGCGGCCATTGCGGTCACAGAGCACATAGTCGGCCCGGGTGCCATCGGCCATGACCACCTCGAAGCGGACGGCGTTAGGATCGGTGGTGTTCCACCCCTGCGCGGCAAGCATTGCGTCGATGATGACGCGGGAGAATGCTTCGTTCTTGTTGTCCATGTCCCTGCCCGATTGTTTCCCGGCTACCTGTGCCGTGTTGTCTCAGTGGCGACTATTGTTACCGCGACTCATGATTCCAGACATAGCGCACCTTTAAGTGGTTGAACTGTTGCCAACCGATTTGACCGTCATATTGCAGTCGTCCGACCACGATGCCAGGTGCAACGCCGATACGCTTGGCGAACTCTTTGATTTTTCTTTCCCCGATCAATGGTTGCGAAAGCAATCCTCGATATTCCACCTGCGGAATCAGCCAATCGCGGGCAAATACATCCGCCTCCTTTTCCTCCTGTGGGTTCAGTCCATCTTCACCAAGAATGTCGAGGAAGGTCATTCGCTTACCGTGCTTTAGCAAGTGCCCTGCCTCGTGAAAGAACGAGAACCAGAGCTTGTCGTCGGTCTTTCCTCGAAGACTCAACATGATGAGTGCCTTGGTCGAACCAAGCCATTTGGTAGCGCCGCTTACCGGACACCCCTTGGGAGCGGGTGCGAGCACTACGGCGACGCCAACACGGGCGGACAGTTCGATGAGTTTGGGCAGGAAGACCTTCGGGTTACTCTCTGTCGTCAGCCCCCGAATCAGCTTCAACGCGACCTCGAACTTGTCGCGGTCAAACTCGGCAAGCCTCATATCTTCGGCCTTCCGCTCGCCCTGCCGCAGCCATGCTGAAACCGCTGCCGGTGTTCGGATCAACTTTTCCGCTGCCCTGTATGCGGCAACCGGGCTTTCATATTGCTCGCGCCACGCAGACACCTCGGCAACCCCGAAATACCGCAGGCACTCGAATACTTGCTGGGCCTTATCGGTGACCTTTCGGACCCATCCGAACTTGACCATATCGCCTAGCGGAAGCTCTTTCAGCCAAGCTGTGTGCTCGGACAACGCTTTGATGGAAACCTGCCGGGCCAAGTGTTCCCGATATTGCGTTTCGAGATTGAGCCAGAATCGAGCAGTACTGCCGAGCACCCTTTCCAGTTTGAGAGCAGTCTCTTCCGTAATGGGCGCCTTCCCCTTCAATAGCAGATTGACGTGCTTAGTCGTGAAGCCTGTCCGCGTTGCCAAGTCGGCTTGCGTCCAGCCTCGCTCTTCTAATAAATCATTAATCGACTCGCCGGGCACCGCAACCCAATCGGGCGCGAAATCCGCGAGCGATTCGTAGGTTCGCAACATTGCATCAGTCATGGTAATCCTCCGCCCCGATAATCGTTATCTCCGATACCTTCGACCAGTCAATCGAGCCATCGGCCTTCGCGGGCGGCGGCTTGCTGGTCGGTTTGAAGATCAATCGCTTTCCCTTGTGCAAATCAACGGCAAACTGCCTCACGCGGTCATAATCCAGAGGGTGCGGCCGACCGATGGCCAACTCGCCGACCACACCGGCTGCGTGCAACTCTGCCAGCCGTCGCTGTAACTTCTTGGCCGACTCAGGCCCCAGCTTCTTGGTAGCCATCTTTTCTTGCTTGCACAAAGTCTCGATGTCTTCATCTTCATAGGAGACTTTCATTCGTTTACTTTACCACAATGGTTAATGATTTGAAGAATTCAGCTGCTATATCTGCGTCGTCTTTGGCATCCATTTCAGGGGTATTTGCATTTCCCTGAGGACTTTCGGATCGGCGGACGTGGTTTCGCCCTTATGCCAATGATGATTCCACCTTGTGGCGTCAAAGAGCAAGGAATACAATCCCCTGACGATAGCGAGTAGGGGAAGCTGATGAAAGCGGGGCCAATCGAAATCGGACGTTTTCTTCAAAATCGGCAGCGATTTTGTGTGCCGATCTATCAGCGCCATTACGTCTGGACAAAGCAAAAACAGTGGGAGCTGTTCTGGAATGACGTGCGCACCAAGGCGATTGAATGTTTAGCCGGAAGGGAACGCAGGTTCTCCCATTTCATGGGCGCCGTTGTGCTGGAAACTCGGGGCGGGTTTTCCGCCGGCCGCGTGCCAGCCTTTCAGGTTGTAGATGGACAGCAGCGATTGACAACGTTTCAGATGTTTCTTGCCGCCGCACGCGATTACGCTAGTTCGACTGGCTTTACGGCTTCTGCTGAGAGGATTCGCGACTACTTGCTCAACGACAAGCCGCATCTGATGGAAGATCCAGAGGTCGAGGTCTTTAAGGTCTGGCCCACTCAATACGACCGTGACTTCCATGGCGCTACCTTAAGCCGCTGTGATAATTAGCGGCGCAAAAAGAAGAAGGCTGAGAGCCCCGCTTGCTAAGATCGTGGTGTCTGAAGTCACGTTCGATAACAGGAGGATCAGCCATGGTGGATGCTAGCAAAAAAACGCCTGCAACAAGGGATTGAACGATTCCGCCGACAATTTGGCGACCAACCGACCCAAGGCTTGGGGGCCGTGGTGCCCGCTGCGGATTTGCAGCGGTTGGTGGTCGAGGAAGTTGGCGCCTTTCGGGAACGAATCTATCCCCCGCTGATGACCTTGGCGTTGTTCATTGGTCAGGCGCTCAGTCAGGACGGTGCGTGCCAGGATGCAGTCTCCCGGCGGCTGCCGAAACTGGATTCTGGGGACATCATCCTGGCCGACCGTTATCACGGCAACTACTTCACCGCCGCCCTGCTGGTGAAACGAGGCGTCGATCTGGTCACCCGGCAGCATCAGCGCCGAATCAACGACTTCCGCCGGAGCCGACGCCTGGGACGACGGGATCATTTGGTGGGCTGGATGCGCCCCAAACGGCCAGCCTGGATGGACGCCGAGACCTACGAATCCATGCCGGAGAGGCTGTCGATGCGCTGTATTCCCGGCGCTGGCAGGTGGAGGTGGACCTGCGCTCGATCAAGGCCGACATGGGAATGGGTATTCTGCGCACTCAATCGGCGTCGATGGTCGACAAGGAAATCGCCGTCTATCTGCTCGCCTACAACCTGGTCTGTGCCTTAATGGTTCGCGCGGCAGCCGGTTCCGACGTGGCAGCTCGGGCGCTGAGCTTCAAAGGGACGATCCAGCTCTTTCTGGCGTTTGAACAGCAGCTTCGTTTTGCCGGCCGCCGCAGTATCGGAACCATGACGGCCCACCTGCTCGGCGGCATCAGTTTGTTGCGACTACCGGTTCGCCCGGGGCGAGTCGAACCTCATGCCATCAAACGACGGCCAAAAAGCCACCCATTGCTGACCATCACCCGTGAGGTCGCTCGCCATAACATCCGAAAATCTCGGGAAAATGCGGCTTAAGGTAGCGCCATGGGTGCCTGGTTCATTTCTTAAGGTGGTGCCATTGGTGACTGATTTGTATTGATTCAACGCAGTTTGCTGACCGAGCGAATATAGGGCTTGGTGACGTGACTGGCCCTGGCAAGCCTTGCCAGGTCTGCGTTTGCCGCGTCACGCGAGGGATAATCGCCATAAATCACGCCGAGCCGGTCGTGGCCGCTCAGGTTCGATCGATAGACGTGGAGTTGTTGCGGGTCAAGCGTCCGGGTATTGTTTTCCAGAAAGGCAGATACCTCGCGGAGCCTGCGCCCGTCTGTGTTGAGCAACTGAATGATGTAGTGGGTGTCTGGTGTTTTTTTCAGCCAGTCTTCGCCGGCGGCGATGTGCTCGGCGAGGGTGCCCGGCTGCACGGCGGGAGTAGCGTCGGGTGGCGCTGCGTCAGGCAGTGCGACAGCCAGGCCGGTGGTGACTTCGGCGGCCGAGGCCGGCGAGCTGCTGGTGCGGTGGCTTCCGGCGAAGAAGGCCAACGCCGCAATGAGCACAATTACGGTGGCACTGATTCCCCATTTTGTTGGGTTGACGGTGCTGTCATGTATCAGGTTGAACTGGGCGTCGTTGATCGCCGCCTTTACCTGCCGGGCGTCGATGAGATGCCTGTTTTCTGCAAATGCCGAAAGCAGCGCCTTGTCGGCGAGGATGTTGATGCGCCGCGTTAGCCCTTCAGATGCCTTGCTGATGCGCTGGATGGCGCCTTCGGTGAATAGATCGGGTCCGTGGTAGCCGGCGGCACGGATGCGAAACATCAGGTAGCTGGCGATATCGTTGCGGTGCAGCGGCTCCAGGGCGAAGTTGTGGGTAATCCGTTCCTTGAGCTGACGCATATTTGTTTTGCGCAGGTGAGCATCGAGTTCTGGCTGACCGAAGAGGACGATATGCAGAAGTTTGTGCCGGTTTGATTCAAGATTGGAAAGCAGGCGGATTTCTTCCAGCGTTTCCGCAGGCATGGCATGGGCTTCATCGATCATGACAACGACCTGACGGCCAGCGGCGTAGATTTCGATCAGACGATCCTGCAAGGCGCGTAACAACTGGTGCGAGCGCCCTTCCGGCAAGGGGGCGTGCAGTTCCTCGGCGATGGCATGGAGAATTTCGTCACGCAACAGTGACGGATTGGCGAGGTAGACGGTTTCAACATTGTCCGGGAGTTTTTCCAGTAGCATCCGGCACAGCATGGTTTTGCCGCTGCCCACTTCGCCGCTAACCTTGACGATGCCTTCGTCGTTCGTGATGGCGTAGATCAGCGCTTCGAGCGTGGCTCCCCGGTTGGCGCCGGCGAAAAAGAATTCGGTATGCGGGGTGATGCGAAACGGGGCTTCGCGGAGTCCAAAGTGGTCAAGATACATTACTGCTCCTTGGCAAAGGATTCCATCCGGTTGTAAAGCGTGGTGCGGTTGATGCCAAGCAGGCGTGCGGCCTGGCTGACGTTGCCATGCGCCAGTCGTAGTGCGGCTTCGATGTAATTGCGTTCGGTTTCGGCCAGCAAGCGATCCAGGCTGAAGGGGTCCGGCTGTTGCAGGCGCTGGCCGGCGGCAACGATCGATGCATCGCTTTCGGTGCTGACCAGCGGTGGTGCGGTGACTGGCGCCAGCGGCTCGTCTTGCAGGTCAAGTTCGGCTTCCAGTGCACTGCTGTCCACGCTTTGACCGGGATACTTTGCTGTGAGGCGGATGACGATGTTGCGCAGTTCGCGCACATTGCCAGGAAAACTATAACGTGACCACAGCGCGCGCGCCGCATCGGAAAGAATGAAAGGTGCTTGCGTCTGCGTCGCGTAGCGCTGGCGAAAGTGCTCGAGCAAGAGCAACCTGTCGTCGTCCATCTCGCGTAGCGGCGGAACGGTGATCGAAAAAACCGAAAGGCGATGATAAAGATCGGCGCGGAAGTTGCCGGACCGGACTTCCCGGCGCAGGTCGCGGTTGGTGGCGGCAATGATTCGAGCGTGGCTGACGCGTTTCTGTGTTTCGCCGACCCGCTGATATTCGCCGTTCTCGAGTACCCGCAACAATTTTGCCTGCAACTCAAGCGGTAGTTCGCCAATTTCATCGAGAAAAAGTGTTCCGTCGGCGGCATCTTCGAAATAGCCGGCTGTTGCCGTAACCGCCCCGGTAAAGGCTCCCTTGGCATAGCCAAAGAGGGTCGGTTCGACCAGGCTGGGTGAAATGGCCGCACAGTTGAGTGCAAAAAAAGGCTTGCTACGGCGCCGGGTGTCGAGGTGCAAGCAACTGCTGGCAACGATTTCCTTGCCACTGCCAGACTCGCCCTCGATGAGGACAGGAAAAGGCGAATCGGCGTACTGCTGCAACTGCACTTTCAGTTTCTGGATGGCCGGGCTGTTGCCGATCAGTGGCGAAGCAGAAAAGCCAGGAGCGCGTATTTCGTCCAGCGAGCGATAACTCAAGGCGCGCTGAAGAATTTTGTGCAGTTCGGCGGGATTGCAAGGCTTGGCGACAAAGTCGGTCGCGCCCAAGGTGCGGGCGTGACGGGCATTGTCGGCGTCGCCTTGGCCGGAGAGTACGACGATCTTGATTTCCGGCGCCAGTTTGAGCAGATCGGAAATCAGCGCGAATCCCTCGTCCGGGCGGTGCGGCAGCGGAGGCAGTCCAAGGTCAACCAGTGCCACTTGCGGGGCGCGGCGTAGCTGACGGAGCAGTTGGGTGCAGTGCGCACGGGAGTGGCTGGTGATGACCTCGAAAACAGAACTCATCGAAAAACTGAGCGTATCGGAAATGAGCGGGTCATCGTCCACGATGAGCAGCAGCGATTTTTCCGGCAAGGTGGTTTCTGGGGCGGCGGTCATGGAAGGCGCGTCTTTGATCCAGAAAAAGGAGCTCGCCATTATTTCACAATTATATGGCCGCGTATTTTTGGCGGATGAGGGGATCCGGATTCGGGTATAATCGGCGTCAATTTTTCGTACGGGATGCCGTTGTGCCAGCCGATAGCTTGGTCAAGATTTCTGACATCAATTTCGCTTACGACGACAGGGCTATCCTCAATGGCGTCACCATGGAGATTCCCCGAGGCCGACTGGTGGCCATCATGGGCAATTCGGGTTGCGGGAAAACGACCCTGCTACGTCTGATTGGCGGCCAGCTCAAACCAACTAGCGGCACGCTGCTGGTCGATGGCGAGTCGGTGCCGGACATGAGCCACGATGAGCTTTACGCCATGCGTCGGCGGATGGGAATGCTGTTCCAGTTTGGCGCGCTGTTTACGGATATTTCCGTTTTCGATAACGTCGCCTACCTGATGCGCGAGCATACCGATCTGCCGGAAGAAATGATTCGCGATATGGTGTTGATGAAACTCAATGCCGTTGGTTTGCGTGGCGCACACAATTTGATGCCTTCTGAACTGTCGGGGGGCATGGCGCGGCGCGTTGCCCTGGCCCGGGCGATCGCGCTTGATCCGATGCTGATCATGTATGACGAACCCTTTGCCGGACTCGATCCGATCTCGATGGGCGTCATCGGCCAGCTCATCCGCAAGCTTAACGACGCGCTGGGTGCGACGACCTTGCTGGTGACGCATGATGTGCATGAGGCAATGCTGATCGTCGATTACGTTTATTTTGTTTCTGACGGGCAGATCGTTGCCCAGGGCACGCCGGACGAAATACGCGCGTCCTCCGATCCCTTCGTGCATCAATTTGTCTATGGCGAAGCTGACGGTCCGGTGCACTTCCACTATCCTGCGGCTCCTTTCGAGCAGGATTTGATGCGGCAGGGCGCCTATGGTTGAGAAAAGTGTTTCCAGCGTGATCGAACTGATCCGGACTGTCGGGCATCACTTGAACGATGGGCTTCAACGCCTGGGCTTTGCGGCACGCTTCTTCGTGATGGTTCTGGTCTATTCGGGCCAGTCCTTCCGACGCCTGCATCTGACGATTCGCGAAATTTATTTCTCCGGCTTTCAGTCGCTGCTGATCATTCTGGTTTCCGGGCTGTTCATCGGCATGGTGCTTGGCATGCAGGGTTACGAGACGCTGCAGCGTTATGGCTCGTCCGAGGCGTTGGGGGTTCTGGTGGCGCTGTCGCTGACGCGTGAACTGGGTCCGGTGGTTGCTGCGCTGCTCTTCGCTTCGCGCGCCGGCTCGGCGATTACCGCTGAGATCGGCCTGATGAAGGCCACCGAACAGCTGACCGCGATGGATATGATGGCGGTTAACCCGATTGCCCGGGTCGTCGCTCCGAAGTTCTGGGGTGGTGTTATTTCGATGCCGCTGCTGGCAGCGCTGTTTTCTGCGATTGGCGTTTTCGGGGGCTATCTGGTCGGTGTCGTTCTTATCGGTGTTGATGAGGGCGCCTTCTGGTCGCAGATGCAGGGGTCGGTGGACTTCCGCTACGACGTTTGGAATGGCGTGGTGAAGAGTTTTGTTTTTGGGGTGGCCGTTTCCTTGATTGCCGTTTTTGAAGGCTACGATGCAGTTCCGACCGCCGAAGGCGTGTCGGGCTCGATCAAAAGAACGGTGGTCTATTCGGCGCTGGCCATTCTGGCGCTGGATTTTGTGTTGACCTCCTTCATGTTCCGGGGGCTTTGATGAGTCGCAAGTTGCTTGATTTGTGGGTAGGTTTCTTTGTTCTCCTTGGGTTTGCCTCACTGTTGTTTTTAGCACTAAGAGTCGGCAACCTTTCGTCGGCCAATTTTGCCGAGACGTACCAGTTGACGGCCAAGTTTGATAACATCGGTGGCCTGAAGGTACGCGGTCCGGTGAAAAGTGCAGGGGTGGTTGTCGGTCGGGTGACGGAGATTCGCTTCGATCCTGAGAGCTATGAGGCGGTAACAACGCTGACCATCGATAGTCGCTACCGTTTCCCGAAGGATACGTTTGCGTCCATTCTGACTGCGGGTTTGCTCGGCGAACAGTATATCGGGCTTGATGCCGGCGGTGACGAAAAAATGTTCAAGTCTGGCGATGTAGTGGCCAAGACGCAGTCTGCAGTCGTGCTGGAAAAACTGATCAGTCAGTTCATGTTCAACAAGGCGTCCGAAGGTCCGGACAAAAAATAACAGGAAGGTTCGCTCGTGAAAACTCAAATGGCAAAGCGCGTGTTTTCAGTGGCATTCGCCGCTACAGTCCTGGGCGGTCTGAACGGCTGTGCGACTACGGCGAACAATCCCAAGGATCCCTACGAAAGTTTCAACCGTGCGATGTTCTCGGTCAATGAGGGCATCGACCTGGTCGTCAAACCGGTCGCCCAGGGCTACGATGCGGCCGCACCGTTGCCGGTGAAGGCCGGAATCGGAAATTTCTTTGGCAATATCTACGACGTATGGACGGCGGTTAACAATTTTCTGCAAGGCAAAGGCGGTCAGGGTTTGTCTGACGTTGGCCGGGTACTGGTCAATACGACGATTGGCATCGGCGGCGTTTTTGATGTGGCCAGTGAAATGGGGCTGGAAAAGCACACCGAAGATTTTGGCCAGACCCTCGGCAAATGGGGCGTTGATGACGGCCCCTATTTCTACTGGCCACTGATCGGGCCACGCACGACGCGTGATTCGTTCGGCTGGCTGGTTGATAGCTACGCCGATCCGGTCTGGCGTGTCGATGATGTCGCCCTGCGCAATTCGCTGGTTGGTGTTCGTTTCATTGATCTTCGCGCCAGTCTTTTACCGACCGACAGGGTTGTCGAGCAGGCGGCCTTCGACAAATACAACTATATTCGCGATGCATACCTACAAAACCGTCGTAGCGAAATCAACGACGGGAAAACCCTGATTGAAGGCCGTGGCGAAGGCGAATGCAAGCAGAGCCGGTGTTACTGAGTCGCTTGTTGTTCTTTAGAAAGCGACTGATGAAACCGCTGTTTTCGTTGCTGCTTGGCGTGTTCGTGTTTTGTGCTCCAGCCTTTGCCCAGGAAGATTCGCCAGACGCGCTGATCAAGAAAGTGACCGACGATGTCCTGAGCATCGTTCGTCAGGACAAGGATATCCAGAACGGCAATACCAAAAAGGCCATCGAACTCGTCGAGATCAAGGTGCTGCCCCACTTCAACTTCCAGCACATGACGGCGCTGGCGATGGGGCGCGACTGGAACAAGGCGTCGCCTGAACAGAAGAAGCACCTGTCCGACGAATTCAGGACGCTGCTGGTCCGCACCTACTCCAATGCGCTGACCAGCTACAAAGATCAGACGGTACGCTACAAGCCGACCCGGATGCAAAGCGGCGATATGGAGGTGCTGGTCAAAACCGAGATTGTGCAGCCGGGCAGCAAGCCGATCCAGCTGGATTACTCACTGGAAAAGTTAAGTGATGCGTGGAAGGTCTATGACGTCGTCGTTGCTGGCGTCAGTCTGGTGACCAACTATCGCGACACGTTCAATCAGGAAGTTCGTGCCAATGGCATTGATGGCCTACTCCAGATGCTCACGACCAAGAACAAGCAACTTGAAGCCGGCAAGAAATGATTGAAAAAAATGGGGGCGGCCTTTCTGTCACGGGCCCCATGCTGATCGCCAACGCCAGCGCCCTGCTCCAAGCGGGGCGAGATTTTTTGCGCCCCGAAGTGGTGGCGACTGCGCCGGCCACAGCCAGCGAAATCGTTTTCGATCTTTCTGCAGTTGCGCAAACCGATTCGTCGGCACTCAGCGTCATTTTCGGCTTGTTGCGCACCGCGCGTGAATGCGGCGTAACGATGCGTGTCACCAACCCGCCGGCAAGCATGATTAGCCAGGCTGCGCTATACGGCGTTTCCGATTCTCTTTCGCTCGCCTGATCAGCGCGCGTGTCTGTAAAGTTCTGATGCCATGGGCGTCGCTGTTTCCATTCAGCAGCTTGTAAAATACTTCGGTAGTTTGCGGGCGCTTGACGGCGTTTCACTGGAAATTGCCGAAGGCGAGTTCTTCGGCCTGCTGGGACCGAATGGCGCCGGCAAGACGACACTGATTTCCTGTCTGGCCGGCTTGGTTCGTCCTGACCAGGGCCAACTCAGTGTGATGGGTTACGATGTGCATGGCGATTATCGCGAAGCGCGCCGGCGGCTCGGCGTGGTACCGCAGGAACTGGTTTTCGACCCGTTCTTTTCGGTGCGCGAGACCCTGCGCATCCAGTCGGGCTACTTTGGCATCCGCAACAACGACGCCTGGATCGACGAAATTCTTGAGAATCTTGATCTCACCGCCAAGGCCAATGTCAATATGCGCCGCCTGTCCGGCGGCATGAAACGGCGGGTGCTGGTCGCGCAGGCGCTGGTACACAAGCCGCCGGTGATCGTTCTCGATGAGCCGACTGCCGGAGTCGACGTCGAGTTGCGGCAGGGCTTGTGGCAGTTTGTCCAGCGCCTGAACCGCGAAGGGCATACGGTGATTCTGACCACCCATTATCTGGAAGAAGCCGAAGCGCTTTGCGGGCGTATTGCCATGCTCAAGCAGGGGCGCGTCGTGGCGCTGGACACGACCAGCAACCTGCTGGCCCGTGTTCCCGGGCACACGCTTAATCTGCGCCTGGCCAATGCGGCTAGCCTGCCACTAGCCTTGCGCGCGCGCGCGACTCAAAACGAGGGGTGCTGGATTTTTCGACTGGCCGGGTTCGATGAGATCGAGCACCTGCTGGCGGAAATTCGCGTGGCGGGCGGTGTGATTGAGGACCTGCGCCTGACCCAGGCCGACCTCGAAGATGTCTTTGTCGCTGTCATGCAGGGGGCAGAGGCCAGAGAACAGGCGGTAAGCCGATGAGCGGTTTCCGTACACTGCTCTACAAAGAAGTGCTGCGCTTTTGGAAGGTCAGTTTCCAGACGGTGGCCGCGCCGGTGCTGACGGCGCTGCTCTACCTGCTGATCTTCTCGCACGTGCTTGATGCGCAGGTGCAGGTCCATAACGTGCGCTATGCCGCGTTCCTGATTCCCGGGCTGGTCATGATGTCGGTGCTGCAAAATGCTTTTGCCAACAGCTCGTCCAGCCTGATTCAGTCCAAGGTCATGGGTAGCGTTATCTTCATCCTGCTGCCGCCGATTTCCTACGTTGAGTTTTTCCTCGCCTATGTTGTCGCGGCCATGCTGCGCGGACTAATGGTGGGCCTCGGCGTGCTTGTCGTGACCGGCTGGTTTGCGTCGCTGAGTTTTGTCGCACCGGGCTGGATCCTGGTGTTCGCCATTATTGGCGGCGGCATCATGGGATCGCTGGGAATGATTGCCGGTATTTGGGCTGACAAATTCGACCAGCTCTCGGGTTTTCAGAATTTCCTGATCATGCCGCTGACCATGCTCTCAGGGGTGTTCTACTCGATCCACTCGCTGCCGGTCTTCTGGCAGCGAGTATCGCATTTCAACCCCGTTTTTTATATGATCGACGGCTTTCGTTTCGGCTTTTTCGGTGTTTCCGACGTGGCGCCTGCAACCAGCCTGGCCGTTGTCGCCGTAAGTTTTCTTGTTGTTGCGTTGACCACGCTGGCGCTATTGCGCAGCGGTTACAAGTTGAGGTACTAAACCATGATGAACCCCGAACAGATAAAAAAAATAATCGCCGAAGGCCTGTCGTGCGAAGGGCTGCACGTCGAGGGTGACGGCGAGCACTTTGAAGCGATCCTCGTCAGCTCCGCATTCGCTGGCAAGAGTCGTGTTCAACGCCAGCAACTGGTTAACGCTATTTTGCGTCCGTATTTCGATAGTGGCGAACTGCACGCTCTATCGATGAAAACGCTTACCCCCGAGGAGCGGAGCGCACTCCGTGGATAAATTACTGATTCAGGGCGGCACGCCGCTTACCGGTGAAGTGGCCATGTCCGGCGCCAAGAATGCTGCGCTGCCGATTCTCTGCGCCAGCCTGCTTGCCGCCGAGCCCCTGCACTTCACCAACGTGCCTGAGCTTAACGACATTTCGACCATGCGGCGCTTAATTGGGCAGATGGGTGTTGAGGTTACGCTGGACGGTGACGATGGCCTGATCCTCGATAGCCATGGGTTGCATAATCCGACTGCACCTTATGACATGGTCAAAACCATGCGCGCCTCGATTCTGGTGCTTGGTCCCCTGCTCGCACGCTGCGGCGAGGCCAAGGTGTCGCTGCCCGGCGGTTGCGCCATCGGCGCCCGGCCGGTCGACCAGCACATCAAGGGTTTGCAGGCGATGGGCGCTGAAATTCATGTCGAACACGGTTACATTCTTGCCCGGGCCAGTCGTTTGAAGGGTGCGCGCATCGTCACCGATATGGTGACGGTAACCGGGACCGAGAATTTGATGATGGCTGCGGTGCTCGCTGACGGTGAAACGGTCATTGAAAACGCCGCGCGTGAACCGGAGGTCGTCGATCTGGCCAACTGCCTGATTGCCATGGGCGCTCGGATTACGGGCGCCGGAACCGACAGCATCTGCGTCCATGGCGTTGAACGTTTGCACGGCGCGCGCCATGCAATCATGCCCGACCGTATCGAAACGGGCACCTATCTTTGTGCTGCGGCAGTGACCGGCGGCCATATTCGCCTGACCAATACCTCGGCCGCCTATCTCGATTCGGTGCTGCAGAAACTGCGTGAAGCGGGGTGCGAGGTGACGGCCGAAAGTAGTGCGATCAAACTCAAAGCGCCGCCGCGGCTCAAGGCGGTGAGTATTCGCACCGCGCCTTATCCGGCCTTTCCGACCGATATGCAGGCGCAGTTCATGGCCATCAACTGTGTTGCCGAGGGTTCGGCTGTGATCCGCGAAACGATTTTCGAGAACCGCTTTATGCACGCCGTCGAATTAATCCGGCTCGGCGCTGACATCAGGATCGACGCCAACAACGCACTGGTGACTGGCGTAGCGTGTCTTGACGGGGCGACGGTGATGGCTACCGACTTGCGCGCTTCAGCCAGCTTGGTCATCGCTGGCCTGGTGGCGCAGGGCGAAACACTGATTGAACGCATCTACCACCTTGATCGCGGCTACGAACGGATTGAAGAGAAGCTGACCAGGCTGGGCGCCAAGGTCAAGCGGGTACATTGAAGGTGTTGGGCGCGGCGTTGCGGTAAAATCGCCCCTTTACCAAGCAGCATAAAGGATCAGCGCCGTGAATGGCATTACCATCGCCCTTTCAAAGGGCCGAATTTTTGAAGAAACCTTGCCACTGCTTGCGGCAGCCGGCATTGAACCGCTGGAAAACCCCGAGACTTCGCGCAAGCTGATTATCCCGACCACCCGTGCCGATGTGCGCGTCGTCATCGTGCGCGCGACCGATGCGCCGACCTATGTGCAGTACGGCGCGGCGGATATCGGCGTGGCCGGCAAGGATGTGTTGCTCGAACACGGTAGCGAAGGACTCTACCAGCCGCTTGACCTGAAGATCGCCAAGTGCCGGATGATGGTTGCGGTTCCCGTTGGCTTTGACTACGAAAACGCCGTGCGTCAGGGCGCACGGCTCAAGGTGGCAACCAAATACATCAACATCGCGCGTGAGCATTTCGCCGCTAAAGGGGTGCACGTCGATCTGATCAAGCTCTACGGCTCGATGGAGTTGGCGCCGCTGGCTGGTCTGGCTGATGCCATCGTCGATCTGGTATCGACCGGCAGCACGCTGAAAGCCAACAACCTGGTGGCGGTTGAGCACATCATCGACATTTCCTCGCGTCTGATCGTCAATCAGGCTGCACTCAAACTTAAGCGCGAGAAGATTGTTCCGATTCTTGATGCCATTGCGAGTGTTGTCGGGTCGTGCGTAGTCAAATCGTGATTTCGATAAAGCGCTTTTCCAGTCGTGATGCGGATTTTAAAATGCGACTCGATTCGCTGCTGGCCTTTGAAAGTGCGCAGGACGAATCGGTAGACCGCACGGTCGCCGCCATTCTGGCCGACGTCAAAGTACGCGGCGACGCTGCCGTGGTTGACTACACCAATCGCTTCGACCGCCTCGCCGTGCACTCGATGGCGGAGCTTGAACTGTCCCGCGACGAGTTGCTGAACGCACTGAATCACTTGCCCAAGGTTCAGCGTGAAGCGCTCGAAGCGGCTGCGCGCCGCGTTAGAAGCTATCACGAGCGGCAGACCCTGCACAGCTGGCAGTTTGAGGAAGCCGACGGCACGCTGCTCGGCCAGAAAGTGACAGCGCTGGACCGTGTTGGCCTCTACGTTCCCGGCGGTAAGGCGTCTTACCCGTCGTCGGTGCTGATGAACGCAATTCCAGCCAAGGTGGCCGGTGTCAGGGAACTCATCATGGTTGTGCCAACGCCGGACGGCGAACGCAATCCGCTGGTGCTGGCGGCGGCGGCGCTGGCCGGTGTCGACCGCGTGTTCTGCATTGGCGGCGCCCAGGCGGTAGGTGCGCTGGCCTACGGTACGCAGAGTGTGTCGGCGGCAGACAAGATCGTTGGTCCCGGCAATGCCTATGTCGCTGCGGCCAAGCGTCGCGTCTTTGGTGTGGTTGGCATCGACATGGTGGCCGGGCCTTCGGAAATACTCATCATCTGCGATGGTCAGACAGATCCCGACTGGGTGGCGATGGATCTTTTTTCTCAGGCCGAGCACGACGAACTGGCGCAATCGATACTACTCTGCCCAGATGCGGCCTATATTGAGCGCGTTGCCCAAGCCATGGATAAACTGCTGCAGACCATGCCGCGCCAGGACGTGATCCGCGCGTCACTGGAACATCGCGGCGCGCTGATCGAAGTGCGCGACCTGGATGAGGCCTGCGCCATCGCCAATCGCATTGCACCGGAGCACCTGGAATTGTCGCTGGCCGACGCTGAAGTCTGGGTGGACAAAATTCACCATGCCGGCGCCATTTTCATTGGCCCCTATACCTCCGAATCGCTCGGCGATTACTGTGCCGGACCGAACCACGTGTTGCCAACCTCAGGCAGCGCGCGCTTCTCATCACCGCTCGGTGTATACGACTTCCAGAAACGCAGCAGCCTGATCCGTGTCTCGCAAGCGGCGGCGAAGACGCTGGGGCGTATCGCGTCACTCATGGCGCAGGGCGAGGGTCTACAGGCCCACGCCAGATCCGCCGAGTACCGGGTCGACTCCTGATCTATGGCGCACCCGGCATTCTGATTACGATAATTATTGCCGCACACCTTGAAATATTACCTTTCCGCCCCTATCATTAGCACTCGTCAGCCATGAGTGCTAACAGCCCGGTCTGGGCTCCCTGGCTTGGCAACGATGAATTCGTAGTCACTTACGCTTAAACCCCAAGGAGAAACTGCATGAAAATCCGTCCTTTACATGATCGCGTGATTGTTAAACGCCTCGAAGAAGAACGTAAGACCGCTTCTGGCATCGTGATTCCTGATGCCGCTGCTGAAAAACCAGATCAGGGTGAAATCATCGCCGTCGGCAAAGGCAAGATCCTCGAAAGCGGTGAAGTTCGCCTGCTCGACGTCAAGGTCGGCGACCGTGTCCTGTTCGGCAAGTATTCCGGCCAGACCGTCAAGGTTGATGGTGAGGAACTGCTGGTCATGCGCGAAGAAGACATCATGGGCGTCGTTGAAGTCTGAGTGTAGTTCACCCGGCACACGATCCCTGCTTCACAGCAAAACTCACACCACTACCGAATTATTAGGAGTATCACAATGGCAGCAAAAGACGTTAAATTTGGTGATTCCGCACGCGCTCGCATGGTCGAAGGCGTGAATATCCTGGCGGATGCAGTCAAAATCACGCTCGGCCCCAAGGGGCGGAATGTCGTTCTGGAGCGCTCGTATGGCGCCCCGACCGTGACCAAGGACGGTGTATCCGTCGCCAAGGAAATCGAACTGAAGGATAAGTTCGCCAACATGGGCGCGCAGATGGTCAAGGAAGTGGCTTCCAAAACCTCCGACATCGCTGGCGATGGCACCACCACAGCCACCGTTCTGGCTCAGTCAATCGTCCGCGAAGGCATGAAGTACGTTGCCGCCGGCATGAACCCAATGGATCTGAAGCGCGGCATCGACAAGGCGGTTATCGCCACCATTGATGAACTGAAGAAGATCTCCAAGCCGTGCTCGACCAACAAGGAAATCGCCCAAGTCGGTTCGATCTCCGCCAATTCCGACAGTTCGATTGGCGACATTATTGCCGAAGCGATGGAAAAGGTCGGCAAGGAAGGCGTCATTACCGTCGAAGACGGCAAATCGTTGAACAACGAACTCGACGTCGTCGAAGGGATGCAGTTTGATCGTGGCTACCTGTCGCCCTATTTCATTAACAATCCGGAAAAGCAAAGCGCGATCCTGGACAACCCTTATATTCTGATTTTCGACAAGAAAATCTCCAATATTCGCGATTTGCTGCCCGTGCTCGAGCAGGTCGCCAAAGCGGGTCGTCCGTTGCTGATCGTTGCTGAAGATGTCGATGGTGAAGCACTGGCCACCCTGGTGGTCAACAACATCCGCGGCATTCTGAAGACCTGCGCCGTCAAGGCTCCAGGCTTCGGCGACCGGCGCAAGGCCATGCTCGAAGACATCGCTGTCTTGACGGGTGGTCAGGTTATCGCTGAAGAAGTCGGTCTGACCCTCGAGAAGGCTACCCTGGCCGAGCTTGGCCAGGCCAAGCGCATCGAAATCGGCAAGGAAAACACGACAATCATCGACGGTGCCGGCGATGCCCTTACTATCGAAGGACGCGTCAAGCAGATTCGCGCCCAGATCGAAACCTCGACCAGCGATTACGACAGTGAGAAGTTGCAAGAACGCGTGGCCAAACTGGCCGGCGGTGTTGCGCTGATCAAAGTTGGTGCGGCCACCGAAGTCGAAATGAAGGAGAAGAAGGCGCGCGTCGAAGATGCGCTGCACGCAACCCGCGCCGCCGTTGAAGAAGGCATCGTTCCAGGCGGTGGTGTTGCGCTGCTGCGTGCCCGTGTGGCCTTAGCTTCGCTCAAGGGTGATAACCATGACCAGGACGCCGGCATCAAGATCGTTCTGCGCGCCATGGAACAGCCCTTGCGTGAAATCGTTGCCAATGCTGGCGAAGAGCCTTCCGTCGTGGTTAATGCCGTGGTCAATGGCAAGGGCAACTACGGTTACAATGCGGCCACCGGTGAATATGGCGACATGGTCGAAATGGGCGTGCTCGATCCGACCAAGGTGACGCGCACCGCGCTGCAGAACGCAGCGTCGATCGCTGGCCTGATGCTGACTACCGACTGCATGGTTGCTGAACTGGCCGAAGACAAGCCAGCCGGTGGCGGCATGGGTGGTGGCATGGGCGGTATGGGTGGCATGGGCGGTATGGACATGGGCATGTAATCAACCGGCAGATCATGCCAGTTTGGGCGTAATTGCTTGCGATTCGCTCACCGAACCCCCCCGCCGGGCAGAATCCTGCGGGGGGGTTCTTTTTATCGAAGGCTTGATGAAAGGCCGCGTCATGAGTCCTAAACCGACATCGCAGACCGAGTACTCGCAGTTTTCCCTGCTCAAGACCCGTCGCTTTGCGCCATTTTTCGCCACGCAGTTTCTCGGCGCCTTCAACGACAATCTGTTCAAAAATGCGCTGGTGGTGCTGCTCACCTTTCAGGCGGCGAGCTGGACGACATTGGTGCCCGAGATGCTGACCAATCTGGCAGCCGGGATTTTCATTCTTCCCTTTTTCCTTTTTTCGGCGACCGCCGGGCAACTGGCCGACAAGATCGACAAGGCGAAATTGGCACGCCTGGTGAAAGTGCTGGAGATGGCGATCATGGGCGTCGCCGCGCTCGGCTTCTTCATGCACAGCCTGACCGTGCTGCTCGGCGCACTGTTCCTGCTTGGTTTGCACTCGGCCCTGTTCGGCCCAGTTAAGTATGCGATTCTACCGCAGCATTTGCGCGAGGAAGAGCTGGTGGGCGGCAATGCACTGGTCGAGAGCGGCACCTTTGTTGCCATTCTGATCGGCACCCTGGCTGGCGGCTTGCTCGCCGGTGTTGGTTCTCACCCCGGTTGGGTGGCCTTTGCCGGGCTGCTGGTTGCCGCCGCCGGTTTTCTTGCCAGTCTGGGCATTCCGCCGGCGCCGGCGCCTGTTCCCAATCTGGCGGTCAACCTCAATCCATTCTCCGAGACCTGGCGCAATATTGGCTTTGCTCGCCAGAATCGCACCGTATTTCTATCGATTCTCGGCATCTCCTGGTTCTGGCTCTACGGGGCGCTGTTTCTGGCCCAGTTTCCGGTTTATGCCAAGAAGGTTCTGGGCGGTGATGAAAGTTCGGTCACCCTCCTGCTCGCCACCTTTACCGTGGGTATCGGCTTGGGGTCGATGCTGTGCGAGAAGCTTTCGGGCAAACACGTTGAAATCGGCCTGGTGCCCTTTGGCTCGATCGGCCTGACACTGTTTGGCCTCGATCTGGTCTTCTCCTCACCCGCCACTTTGCCAGCCGCCGCGCCGCTGGCGATGAGCAGCCTGCTTGGCTTGCACGAGACCTGGCGCGTCCTCTTCGACCTTTTCGCTCTGGGCCTTTTCGGCGGTTTCTTCATCGTCCCGCTCTACGTCCTGATCCAGTTGCGCAGCACCCCCGAGCATAGAGCGCGCATCATCGCTGCCAACAACATTCTCAACGCGCTGTTCATGGTTATCGGCGCACTTGCGGCGGCGGGCGCACTCGGCAACGGGCTGCCGATTCCCCTGCTGTTTGGCTGCGCCGCGCTATGCAACGCGCTGGTCGCCATCTACATCTACAGCCTAGTGCCGGAATTCATGCTGCGCTTTCTTGCCTGGCTGCTCATCCATTCGATCTATCGCCTGGAACAGAAGGGGCTTGAGCATATACCGCACGACGGGCCGGCGGTGTTGGTCTGCAACCACGTCAGCTTTGTCGACCCGATCGTGGTCGCCGCAGCCAGCCGGCGACCGATCCGTTTCGTGATGGATCACCGAATTTTCCGCATGCCGCTCATTGGCTTTATTTTTCGGCACATGCGAACGATTCCGATTGCGCCCGCCAGGGAAGATGCGGCGTTGATGGAGAAAGCTTTCGCCGAAGTGGCTAGTGCGCTTGAGAACGGCGACCTGATTGGCATTTTTCCCGAAGGGGGTATTACCAACAACGGGGAGCTGCTGGCTTTCCGTCCCGGTGTTCAGCGTATCGTGGCGCGTACGCCGGTGCCTGTTGTGCCCATGGCCTTGCGCGGATTGTGGGGAAGTTTTTTCAGCCGTAAAAACGGTCCGGCAATGAGCAGGCCGTCGAATCTGCGGCCTTTCGCGAAGATCGGGCTGTATGTTGGCGAGCCGGTAGCGCCGGAAGCGGCGACGCCGGAATACCTGCAACAGCGGGTTGCTGATTTGCGCGGTGACCTGAAGTAAGTTCGCACAGGGACGCCATGTGGTTTCCGAGAATACTGTTTGGCGAGGAATTTTTGTTTCTATTTGTAGTCACTAAAAATTATTGACGCACGTCAATTAATTTCCTAATCTGTGCTTATGTCTACACGTACTGGAACCGCTCATGTCGTCACCACGACCCGCACGTACAAAGATCGGGTCTATCGCACGCATCTGTTGCGTCGCAGCTATCGTGAAGGCGGTACGGTAAAGAATGAGACGCTGGGCAATCTGTCGCATCTGCCCGAGGCGCTGGTAGACATCATTCGGCGCACGCTGCAAGGCGAGACGTTCGTCCCTATTGGACAGGCTTTCGAGATTTCGCGCTCACGTGCGCAAGGTCATGTGCACGCGGCGGCCACCGCGATGCAGCGCCTCGGGTTCGCGTCGCTGATCGCTGCCAAGCCGTGCCGCGAACGTGATCTGGTGCTGGCCATGGTCGCCTCGCGCATCGTCGGCCCACAAACTAAATTGGCCACCACCCGCACGTGGCACACGACGACGCTGGCCGAGGATTTTGCGGTCGCGGACGCCAGCGAGGACGATCTGTACGCGGCAATGGACTGGTTGTTGACGCACCAAGGCCGCATCGAGAAGAAGCTTGCGGCGCGCCATTTGCGCGAAGGTGGTCTGGTGCTCTACGACCTCTCCTCCAGTTACTTCGAGGGAACCACCTGTCCGCTGGCCAAGCACGGCCTGCTGCAGGCGAACTACGGCTTGCTGACCAATGCCCGAGGGTGTCCGGTGGCTGTGTCTGTTCATGATGGCAATGTTTCAGACAGTACAACCTTCCTGCCCGAAGTGCAGCGGCTGCGCACTGAGTTTGGTATTGAGCAAATGGTCATGGTTGGCGACCGGGGGATGATCTCGCAAAAGGCCATCGATGCGATGCAGGGAAACGAAGGCTTTGACTGGATCACGACGCTCAAGAGCGGTTCGATCCGTGCGCTGATCGAGCAGGGGCAACTGCAACTGGGTTTGTTTGATGAGCGCAACCTGTTCGAGTTTAGCGCCCCGGACTATCCCGGCGAACGCCTGGTGGCGTGCCGCAATGCCCCGCTGGCAGCGCTACGCGCCCACAAGCGCGAAGCCTTGCTGTGCGCCACCGAGAAGAACCTTGAGAAAATCAAGAAGCGCGTGGTCGCCGCCAGACTCACGGGCCAGGACGCCATCGGCGTGTGCGTCGGCAAGGTCGTCAACCAGTACAAGGTGTCCAAGCATTTCGAGCTGGTCATTGACGAGGCGGCATTCTCATTTCGACGCAAGCCGGACAGCATCGCCGCCGAAGCGGCGCTGGACGGCATCTACATCATTCGCACCTCGGTCTGTGCCACGCAGATGAGCGACGCGGACTGTGTGCGCAACTACAAGTCGCTGGCCAACGTCGAGCTCGCCTTCCGTTCGTTCAAGAGCATTGACCTGAAGGCGCGCCCGATTCATCACCGGCTGGCCGATCGGGTGCGTTCGCATATCTTTTTGTGCATGCTGGCGTACTACGTCGAGTGGCACATGCGTGAGGCTTGGCGCGAGTTGATGTTTGCCGATACAGACCAGCAAGCCAAGGCCGTCCGCGACCCCGTGGCACCGGCTACACGCTCCGAAGCCGCCTTGGCCAAGGTAGCGCGCCACACCCTCGACGACGACACGCCGGTTCATAGCTTTGCCACCTTGATGGCTGAATTGGCCACTATCACCCGCAATACCTGCCGAACGCCGATGGCCGCTGGAGATACACCAAGCTTCGCTATCCTCACCACCGCAAACGCGAAACAGCGGCGCGCTATGGAACTTCTGCAACAGATATCACCGTAGTCAGAAAACAGAACCCCGACCTCAAGCCAACCCCTTACGGGCTCAGGAAAATTCGCTCATCACGTGGTGGAACTTCAGATTAAATCATGACTCAACTTAGCGTTCAGAAAATTCTTTGCGCCTTGGCGCCTGCCGGTGTACCCGTTACGGTCAAGGGGTGGGTGCGCACACGGCGCGACTCCAAGGCTGGCGTATCATTTGTCAACCTATCCGATGGCTCATGTTTCCACCCGATACAGGTGGTGGCGCCCGATACGCTGGTTAATTATGCCGATGAGGTTGTCCACCTCACCGCCGGCTGCTCGGTTGAGGCGACGGGCTTGATCGTTCCCTCCCCCGCCAAAGGCCAACCGTTTGAAATGCAGGCGACGGCAATCAAGGTGATTGGCTGGGTGGATGACCCGGATACCTATCCGATCCAGCCCAAGGCGCACAGCATGGAGTATCTGCGCGAAGTGGCGCACCTGCGTTCGCGCACCAATGTGATCGGCGCGGTTACACGCGTTCGGCACACCATCGCGCAGGCAATCCACCGTTTCTTCGATGAGCAGAATTTCTTCTGGGTGAACACCCCAATTATCACCGCCTCTGATGCCGAAGGGGCAGGTGAGCTGTTCCGCGTCTCGACGCTGGACCTGATGAATCTGCCGCATACAGCAAATGGCAAGGTGGATTTTTCCAAGGATTTTTTCGGACGCGAATCCTTCCTCACGGTTTCCGGCCAGTTGAATGTTGAAACCTACTGCATGGCAATGTCCAAGGTGTATACCTTTGGTCCGACGTTTCGCGCCGAGAACTCCAACACCAGCCGCCACCTCGCGGAATTCTGGATGGTCGAGCCGGAAATTGCCTTTGCCGATCTGACGGATGACGCGGCCCTGGCCGAAGCCCTGTTGAGCTATGTTTTCACAGCGGTACTCACCGAACGCGCTGACGATATGGAGTTTTTCGAGGAGCGCATCGAGAAGGGCGTGATCAACAAACTAAGGGCCATGATCGACTGCGATTTTGTGCGCATGGATTACACCGAGGCCGTAAGAATCCTGGAAAACAGCAAGGAGAAATTCGAGTATGCGGTGCAATGGGGCATGGATTTGCATAGCGAGCACGAACGCTTTCTGGCCGAAAAGCATGTCAAGGGTCCGCTGGTGCTGATGAACTACCCCAAAGAAATCAAAGCGTTTTACATGCGACTTAACGATGATGAAAAAACCGTCGCCGCCATGGACGTTCTGGCCCCCGGCATCGGTGAAATTATCGGGGGCTCACAACGCGAAGAGCGACTCGACATTCTGGATAAACGCATGATTGAAAGCGGCCTCGACCCGGCGCATTACGGCTGGTACCGCGATTTGCGCCGCTACGGCACGGTGCCGCATGCGGGCTTTGGCCTTGGCTTTGAGCGCACCATTTCATACATCACTGGGCTAGCCAATGTGCGCGATGTAATTCCGTTCCCGCGCACGCCCGGCAACGCCAGGTATTAGAGTTTTTAAATTGATGCGGCCGGTTTGCGAGGCCATCTGTTGTGCTGGTAGCAGCGGGATCACCGGACTTGCGTGGTGAATCAGCATCAAGTGAGTGGCGAGCCAAATATGACAAAAACATTATGGCCGTCCGACTACTTCAATGCCAAGCGGCAGCAGGACGCCGGAAGCGCCTCCCAGTCTCTTCCGTGAGACTGGGTTACAAGGGAAACGGTACTATCTGGTAACACCCGCCGAGCAAGGCGGCGGTCAGCAAATAGATGACTAGGGCCCCATGCCTGCACCATGGCGCGATGATCTCGCCGCGCAATTGCAGCCAGCCGAGCGCGCCGCTCCAGATCAGCGCCGGCAGCAGGACGGCGGCGCGCAAGGTCGGCAGCAGGTGACCGAGCGCCAGCCCTTCGCGCGCCAAAATGCCCAGCGAGTATTCGAGCGAGCCGACGAAAAGACCGATGCCGGCCAGCGGAATCAATCCATAGGCCAGGCGGACACTGCGTTGCAGCGAACCGGCGCCGGCCAGCAGCAGAAGCAGCGCGACGCCGCTGCCGATGAGCAGCGCCGGCAGCAAGATGGCGAGCGCGGCGCTCGTCCACGGCGTCCAGCCTTGCAGCGCGACACCGAGCGCTGCATGCCACGGACTGCCGCGCCAGTGCAGCGCGCCAAAAGAGAGTCCGATGAGCACGAAGGCGATGACCAGCGCCTCCCAGCGCCGGGCTTCGCCCTGCCCTGCGCCGAGCGCCGCAATCTCGCCGCCCGGCTGCCGCAGGGCGAGCTGCACGGCGTTGCGGTGACCGCTGCAGCGCCCGCACATATTGCATTTTTCATTGCTGCGCAGGCGCCGCACGTCAAGCAGCAGCGGACAATCGACCGCCCTCGCCTGGGAGCGCGGCAGGCGCGGTGCACTATCCCAGGCCTCGCGGTCAACACGGAAATGGAAGATCGCGCAGCGCGAGAGCAAGGAGAAGACATTGGCCAGCGGGCAGAGGTAACGGCACCAGACGCGCTTGCTGCGACCGACCAGTGTACCGGTAACGATGGCCAGCAGGCTGGCGCCGCCGAGCAGCGCCAGGGTCGCGTTCGGCGAGCGGTAGGCGTCGGTCAGGTGCTCGTAGACGATCAGCAGACTGAAGCCGAGCATCGGCCAGCCCGACCAGCGCAGCCAGGCGGGGATCTTTGCGCCCTTGCCGTGGCGGCTGGCGAATTCGGTGAGCATGCCATCGGGACACAGAACGCCACACCAGAGTTGCCCGAAGAGCAGCGTTGCGAGCAGCACACCCGGCCACCAGATGCCCCAGAACAGCGCTTCGGCAAAGCGCGCCAGGCTGTCGAAAACGCCGGCCTGTGCCAGCGGAGGCGGTAGCACGACCGGCCCGATCAGCAAAAAGGCGTAGAGCGCGGCGAACGCCCACTGAATGCGCAGGACGAGCGTCTGCCGACGTTGCAGAAAATCGCCGAGCGCCTGCAGCGAAGGCGGTGCCGGTAGCCGCAGCACGTTTATCGGGCGCACTACCGACCGCATTCCTGCGGCGGTCCCGCTGGTTGCCGCGCTCTGGGCAACACTTTCAGCCAAGGTGGCGCTCGGCAATCTTGCGCACTTCAACGTCAGGATCGTCGAGCGCGACGGTCAGCGCGACGAACGCCGAATGACCGCCGATCGCAGCGAGCGCCCCGGCGGCCTCCTTGCGCAGGTTGCTGACCGGATGTCCCATGGCCTCGACCAGACCGGCGACCGCGCGTGGCTCGCGCAACTTGCCGAGAACACCCGCTGCCTTCAGGCGCACTTCCCAGCTCGGGTCGGCCAGCGCGGCGATCAGGCCATCGGCGGCGCCCGGCAGCAGCAACTTGCCGAGGGTGACGGCGGCTTCCTGGCGGACCTGCCAGTCA
Organism: Propionivibrio sp.; assembly: GCF_029255185.1. Taxonomy (GTDB): domain Bacteria; phylum Pseudomonadota; class Gammaproteobacteria; order Burkholderiales; family Rhodocyclaceae; genus Propionivibrio. Next base: position 9,114 of record NZ_JAPUVO010000132.1, on the reverse strand, counting down.
TTGTCGGCCAGCGCGGCGAGCAAGGCCGGCAGCACCGACGCGTCGGTGGCGTAAGCCAGAGCGCCAACGGCCGCCAGACGGATCGCCGGCTCGGGGTCGCTGCTCGCGCGCTGCGCGAGTTGCGGCAGTGCCTGGCTCTCCTTGAGGTAGCCGAGGACGCCGACCGCCTCTCGGCGGACGGCGGCCAGTTCATCGTCGAGGCTCTGCAGCGCCAGCGGCAAGGCCTGCGGCTGCCGCAGCTTGCGCAATCCGCCGAGGATTCCGGCGCGCGCCAGCGGCGCAGCAGCGGCGAAGCGGCGCAGCAGAACCGGCGCTGCCTGCCCGTCGAGCAGTTCCGAGAGTGAGAGCGCGGCGGCGGCACGCACTACCGCGTCGGGGTCGACCAGCAGGTCGATGAGCGCGTCGACGGCACCAGCGTCGGGCTGGCCTTCGAGCGCCCGCGCGGCTTCGAGGCGGACGCCCGGATCGGCGTCGCGGCTAGCCGTGATAAAGAGATCGGGATGTTCGGTAGCGTAATCGACAAGGCCAAGCAGCGCGATGCGCCGCACGGCGGCATCGTCGCTGTTCAACAGCGGCAGTGCCGCCTGGATGTCGGGGTCAAGTTGGGTCATCTTCTCGCTCAACGCAGCAGGTAGGGAATTTCGACGCGGATCGCCTGGGTCGGGCAATCGTGCTGACACGGCAGGCAATACCAGCATTCGTCGTAGGCCATGCGCACCTTGCCGTTGCCCAGGTCGAGGATCAGGATGTCGGTCGGGCAGACGTCGATGCAGACGCGGCAGCCTTTCTCGGCGATGCATTTGCCCGGATCGACAATGATGTTGACCAGGCCGCGGGTCTCGTAGGTAGTCATGTTCTCTTTCTCCTCAGGCCGCCAGCGGCGTGTCGACGCGCATTTTGCTGTAGGCATCGCGCTCGTTTTCGTCGAGCGGGTAGATGTAGGGCGGCACCGGGCGAGTGAAGCATTGAGGACGGCCGTCGGCGCCCTTCTTCACTTCGACGAAGACGAACCAGTCCTGGTCGTTGCGTTCCTCGAAGTCGGGGCGGTAATGGTAGAGCCCCCAGCGACTTTCGGTACGGTAGAGCGAGGCGATCGCCGCAATTTCGGCGCAGTCGAGGATGGCGTAGACCTCCATCGCGCGCATCAGCTCGTGCGGATTGTTGGCCTTCATCTGTTTGAGATCCTCACCAATCGCGGCGAAGCGCTGCAGGCCGATCTCCATCTTGCTGGTCACCTTTGGCGGCTGCAGATAGTCATTGACCATGCGCCGCAGCTTGTATTCGATCTGCGTCGGCGGGATGCCTTCGGCGCGCAGCAGCGGCGCGAAGACACGTTCACGTTCGCTCTCGATCTGCTCCTCGTCGATCTGCGCCTGCTCTTTGCCGACGACATAGTCGACGGCGTCCTCGCCGGCGATCTGGCCGAAGACGAAGGCGCCGAGCATGTAGTTGTGCGCGACGTTGCACAGGTCGCCGGCGGCGTAGAGGCCGGGCACCGTGGTGCGCGCGCTCTCGTCGACCCACACGCCGGACGCGCTGTGGCCGCCGCACAGGCCGATCTCCGAGATGTGCATCTCGACCAGGTCGGAGCGGTAATTGACGCCGCGCCCTTCGTGAAAGAGCCCGCGCGACGGGCGCTCGGTGACGTGCAGCACGTTCTCGATCTTGCTTACCGTCTCGCCGGCCAGGTGGTCGAGCTTGAGGTAGACCGGGCCATTGCCGCCTTCGAGTTCGCGCCAGAATTCGAGCATCATCTGGCCGCTCCAGTAGTCGCTCTTGATGAAGCGCTCGCCCCTGGCATTGACCGTATAGCCGCCGAAAGGTCCGGTCACGTAGGCGCAGGCCGGGCCGTTGTAGTCCTTGATCAGCGGGTTGATCTGGAAGCATTCGATTCCGGACAGCTCGGCGCCGGCATGATAGGCCATGCTGTAGCCGTCGCCGGCGTTGGTCGGGTTCTCGTAGGTGCCGAACAGGTAGCCCGAACTGGGCAGACCGAGGCGTCCCGCGGAGCCAGTACAGAGCACCACCGCCTTGGCACGGATGACGACGAACTCGCCGCTGCGCGAGTCGAGCGCCATAGCGCCAGCGATGCGCCCATCGCGGCCGACCAGCAGGCGGGTGGTGATCAGGCGATTGCTGACCTCGACGCCGAACTTGCGCAGCTTCTTGAAAATGTGCTTCTTGATGTCGTAGCCTTCGGGCATCGGCAGTACGTAGGAACCGAGGTGATGCACCTTCTTGACCGCGTACTCGCCGGTCTCGTCCTTCTCGAACTTGACGCCCCAGCTATCGAGTTCGCGGATCATGTCGTGGCTGCGGATGGCGTAGGCATTGATCGCCGCCTGATTGACAATGCCGTCGTTGGCGATGGTGATTTCCTTGACGTACTGCTCCGGCGTCGCATAACCGGGGATGATCGCGTTGTTGACGCTGTCCATTCCCTCGGCGATGGCGCCGGCGCGCTTGACGTTAGCCTTGTCGAGCAGCAGCACCTTGAGCTGCGGCGACTTCTGCCTGGCCTTGATGGCAGCCATCGGACCGGCGGTACCGCCGCCGATGACCAGCACGTCGACTTCAATATTTCTTGTTTTCATTTTGTTCCTTGCGGGTTGCAATGCGGATTGGTGTTGCCTGGCAAGCGACAGCTCGCCGCTTCGTCACTCCCGGTCCGGCTCGACCCGGGTTTTCAAGAGACCATTCTCGAAACTGGCGTCGAGCCAGTCGTTGAACAGTTGCTGATGTTCCCGACCGAACTCCAGGCGCACGTCGTCCGCCTGCCTGACGTCGCGATAGATCGGGTTCTGCCAGCGGCTTTCCTGGTCTGTTTAGTGGTTGATAAATTGCGGCTTAGCCGCCACGGTTGATGCGTAACTGGTAGCGGAAGGCGTCGCCACGTTAATAGAGGTATTCGAAATCGAGCGGAACGCCGGCGGCGCTATGGTTCAGCCGTTCGATGCGCAGCACCGGCGCTCCATCCGACATCTCCAGCAGCCCGGCGAGAACAGGGTCGGCTACGGTGGCCTCGATACTCAATTCGGCCTGCCCAAGGGGAATGCCGTAGTTATTCTCAATAATCAGGAAAATGTCGCGCGTCACCAGTTCCTCATGCGCCAGCCCGAGCCGGCGCGCGACCGCCTGGGTGGCAGCGACGGTCCCCAGACTCTCGACCCAGTTACGTGTTTCATAACCCAGGCGCGACATCGCTTCGCCGAAACCCCGCAGGCGAGTCAGTTCCTCAAACGGCTTGAGGCGTAAGACGAACGAGCCCTTGCCGACGACGCGAAAAATCAGCCCTTCGCTCTCCAAGTCACCGAGCGCCTGACGAACGGTGATGCGGCTGACACCGTGGTGCCGCATCAGCTCGCTTTCGGACGGCAGGCGATCATTCTGGTGGTATGAGCCATCGACGATTCGGGAACGCAGCGCTTCCCTGATCTGAATGTAGAGCGGTACCGGATGGCTGGCACGCTGCACGGCGGCGGGAGTGGTTGGCGCGTTCATTTTTCTCAGACGGAGAACGAAGATGCGTTGGCCGGTACCTTGCCCAGCGGGCTCAGGCGTTCGAGATAGGCCGGATGCTTGCCTCCGGGATGCAGCAGTTCGAGGCAATGCCGTTTGAGTTCGATGAAGCGCGCGGAAGTGACCAGCGACCCATCGCGCGGGCGGCCAAAACCGAGCCTGCGTTCGTCGATGATTCGCCCCGGACGCGGACTCATGACCAGGATGCGGTCGGCCAGAAAAAGCGCCTCGTCGATGTCGTGCGTGATGAAGACGATACTGGTGCGGATGCGCGACCACACCTCGAGCAGGTGCTCCTGCATCATCAGTCGGGTCTGCGCGTCGAGCGCGCCGAAGGGCTCGTCCATCAGCATCACGCGTGGATAGTTGATCAGCACGCGGGCGATTTCGACGCGCTGCTGCATGCCGCCCGAGAGTTGCGCCGGATAGTGATTCTCGAAGCCTTCGAGACCGACCAGATTCAGCAGGTCGTGCGCCTGACGCTGCCGCTGATCACGAGCCACTCCCTTCATCTTGAGGCCGAAGGCGACGTTATCGACCACCCGCTTCCACGGAAACAGCGTGTGCTGCTGAAAAACCAGTGCACGTTCGGGGTGCGGCCCGCTGATCGGCAGGCCATCAACGCGGATGCTGCCGTGACTGGGCACGAGATGGCCGGCCAGCGCGCCGAGCAGCGTCGACTTGCCGCAGCCGGAGGGACCGAGCAGGCAGACGAACTCGCCGGCTGCCACCGTAAACGACACGTTGTGCACAACTTCTAGGCTTTGTCCAGGCTCACCGAGGTGTATATGCAAGTGATCGATGTCGATATGGCCCAGCGTTGCCGCGCTTGCCGGCGAGCTCACGATCTCCCTCCTTGCGGCTGATACCAGGGCATCAGGAGCTTGCCGAAGCGGTTGATCAGTGCGCTGCTACCCATGCCCAGCGCGCCGATCACCAGCATGCCGACGACGATTGCGGCGTAGTTCTGCACCGTGTAGGACTCCCAGGTGTAGTAGCCGATTCCGAACTGTCCCGAGATCATCTCGGCGGTGACCAGGCAAAACCAGCAGGTGCCCATACCGATCGACAGGCCGGTGACGATGCTCGGCGCAGCACCAGGGGCGATCACCTCGGTAAACAGGGACCAACGCCCGCAGCCAAGGCTGCGCGCCGAGGCGATCAGCCGCGGCGAGACGCCTTCGACGCCGTGAATGGTGTTGAGCAGGATCGGAAACAGCGCGCCGATGAAGGTGATGAAAATCATGCTGCCCTCGGACGAGGGAAACATCAGGATCGATAGCGGAATCCACGCCACCGCAGGAATCGGCCGCAACACTTCGAGCGGCGGCAACAGGCCGTCGTGCGCCCAGCGCAGGCGCCCGATCAGCAGCCCGAGACCGATGCCAAACAGCGCCGCCAGACCGAAACCGAAGAAGATGCGCAGCAGGCTGCTGTAGAGGTGTTGCCCAAGTTTTGGCGATTGCGCCAGATCCCAGGCCGTAGCCAGCACCTCGGCCGGCGGCGGCACATTGGCGAAAGTGATCACGCCGAGGGGCACGCGGTGGCTGGCCAGCACGTGCCAGATGAGTACGCACAGCAGCAACCCTCCCGCCTGAAAGGCCAGGCGGGCCCAGGCCCAGCCCGACGCGGCGGATGCGACGACGGGCGACAGATCGGGCGAGCCCGTATCGACAGACCCGGCCAGGGACAAGGACGGTTGCAGGCTGGTCATCGCGCTCTACACCGTAGACTTTAGTTGGCAGCCAGCTTGGCCGATCCCGAGCGCAGCGCCGCATAGTCGAGCAGTTTTCCCTTGTTGGCGCTGGCATAGGCCGCCGCAGCGTCCTTCTGCAGGAAGGCGCTGAGCTGACCACTGGCGTCGCTGGCGAAATACGACTGCGGCGCCAGCAGCTTGATGCGGTGGATCAGGTCGTGCACATAGACGGCGCGTGCGCTCTTGCCCGAGGCCTCAATCTTGCGCAGGTCGCTGAAGGCCGACTCGACGCTGGCGTAGTGGCGTACCTTGGGCTCGCCCTGCACCCAGACGCCGGCGACGCGCCGGGTGTCGGTGATCGGCTTGCCGGTCAGGTGGTCGTTGGCCTTGAGCGGATGCTTGCCATCGTTCTTGAGCGCCGCGTCATAATTGAGGCTCGACTGCTTGAACGCCTCGCGCAGGTAGCGATCGTCGATGACGCGAGTGGCTTCGATATCGGCATCGGTGCGACGCAGCAATTTCAAGGTGTCGATCGACGTTTGCAGTGCCTGCCGATATTCTGGTTTCCAGGCAAAGCTGCGGGTCTGCAAGCCGAGCGGCCCGTGGTAGAGATAATTCACCGGCGCTTCGATGCCGGTGACCTTTTCGATCAGCTCGCTGTATTTCTCGGGATCGGCAGCGATCAGTTTTTCGGCCTCGATCGCCGCGCGCAGGAAGGCGACGACGATCTCCGGGTATTTCTCGGCAAAGGCCGAATTGGCCAGCGTGCCATGATAGGTCGGCGCGTTGGCTTGCGAACCGTCAAAGATCTTGCGCGCGAAACCGCGATGGACAAAGAGCTCGGCGAACGGAACGAAATCGGCGTGGGCCTCGACCTTGCCGGCCTGCAATGCCGGACCAGCGACCTCGGGGGCCTGGGTGATGATGTTGACGTCCTTGTCCGGATCCCAACCCTGGGCGGCGACGGCACGCAACAGCATGCCGTGCGCGGTCGAGGCGAAGGGCACCGAGATGGTCCGGCCCTTGAGCTCCGAGATCGAGGTAACCGGCGAGTCCTTGGGCACGACGATGCCGTTGCCACTGCCCAGGGTGCTACCCGAGAGCACGGTAATGAACACGCTCTTCTTGCCGGCTTTCTGGAAGGCGGCGGCATTGGCCGAACCGGGGAAATCGGCCATCGAACCGATGTCGAGCTTGTCGGCGACCATCTCGTTGGTCAGCGGTGCGCCCGAAGTGAAGTTCTTCCACTGCACGTCGTAGCTCACGTCCTTGTACTTGCCGTCGTGCGGCAGGTACTTGTCGAGCAACTTGAGTTCGCGGATCAACAGGCCGCCGGTGGCGCAGTTGATGGTCGTATCCTGCGTGCCGATGGCGACGCGAATGGTTTCGGCGTGTGCGGAAACGATGGCTAGGGCCACGGCGACCCCCAGCAGCGTGCGATGCAGACTCATGATCTTCTCCAGTTGAAAGCCCGCGCGCGGCGGGTCAGGGGCACTGCACATCGTCACTTAAAACGATTGGTGCAGCGCCAGGTTCGGAGCAGACACCTTAGTAGGCAAAGCCACGCGACCAAACGACTATGTTCTGATAAGGATATAACCTGTCGTGGCGGGCGCGCATTGGCTATCTCGCTAAATCCATTGCCGGCATGGACTTTCAGCGATTGGTGGTCAGCTCTCGACGCGCCAGCGATAGCGGCGTATCCAGCTCGCATGACTTACGCGCTGCGATGAAACAAAGACAGTTGGCCCGTGGACGATGCCAATCAGTTCGTCGTCAGCCGGCCGCCACGACCAAGGCACGGTGGCAGCCGAGAACACTCTTGGCGACCGGCCGATAACTCCAACCAACACAGTGCACCAAGTAAAAAAGCATCGCCGAAGCGATGCTTTTTTACTTGGTGCTGAAAAGGCAGTATTAGTAACCGGCGCCCTTGATCGACTTCAGACCCTTGTACACGGCCTTGTCACCGAGCTGCTCTTCAATACGGATCAACTGGTTGTATTTGCAGATGCGGTCGGTACGCGACAACGAACCGGTCTTGATCTGGCCGGCGCCGGTACCCACGGCGAGGTCGGCAATGAAAGAGTCCTCCGTCTCCCCGGAACGGTGCGAGCAAACCGCGCTGTAGCCGGCCTTCTGCGCCATCTTGATGGCATCGAGCGTTTCGGTCACGGTGCCAATCTGGTTGACCTTGATCAGGATCGAATTGCAGGCCCCCATATCGATACCCTTCTTCAGGCGAACCGGGTTGGTCACGAAAAAGTCGTCGCCAACGATCTGCACCTTTTTGCCCAGGGCCTTGGTGAGTTTAACGTAACCACCCCAGTCACTCTGGTCAAGACCGTCCTCGATCGAAACGATCGGGTATTTTTTGCACCACTCTGTGTACTTGGCAATCATGTCGTCGGCCGTAAACAGCTTGTCCGGGTTCGACTTCCAGAACTTATAGCCCTTGCGCTCACCTTCGTCGAACAACTCGGAGGATGCGCAGTCAAGTGCGATGCCGATCTGCCTTCCCGGCTTGTAACCCGCAGCCACAATCGCCTGCATGACGACTTCGAGCGCCTCGTCGTTGGTCAGGTTCGGCGCAAAACCGCCTTCGTCGCCAACCGCCGTCACATGCTTGCCCTTTTTGAGGATGCTCTTTAGCGCATGGAAAATTTCGGTGATCCAGCGCAGGCCTTCGGAGAAACTCTTGGCGCCGACCGGCATGATCATGAACTCCTGGAAGTCGATCATGTTGTCAGCATGCTTGCCGCCATTGATGATGTTGGCCATCGGCGTCGGCAGTACGAAATCCCTGTTCTTGTGGATCTTGCCGATGTATTTCCAGAGCGGCATCTTGCTGACATTGGCGCCAGCCACGGTGATGGCCATTGAAGCGCCGAGCAGCGCATTGGCGCCGAGCCTGGACTTGTTGGTTGTGCCATCGAGCGCGATCATCGCTACGTCAAGTTCGCGCTGGTTGAGCGGATTCTTGCCTTTGAGCAGTTTGGCGATCGGGCCGTTGACGGCCTCAACCGCCTTGAGCACGCCCTTACCAAGATAAATTTTCTTGTTGCCGTCGCGCAGTTCGCAGGCTTCGAATTCGCCAGTGGAGGCGCCAGACGGAACAGCCGAACGCGCCACGAATCCGTTGTCAAGAGTGATATCGACTTCAACGGTAGGGTTGCCGCGCGAGTCAAGAATCTGACGGCCGACAACCTTGGTGATCTTGACGAACTTGGCAGGCGTAGCCGCCGCTTTGGCGACAACGACCTTCTTTACGGCAGCTGTGGTTTTTTTTGGGGATGAGGGTTTTGTGACGGTGACCATTTTGGTTTCCAATACAAAAGTTGATCAAACACACGGCGAAAAAAACAAACAAGGGCAGGACTATACAACGAAATGCCCTTTGATTAGCTGCCAACGCTGACGTGATCATCAGCATCCGGATTGATGACGCCAAAATGAACCGGCATACGAGCATAAAAATCCGGATATTTTCCTGATGAATGAGCGCCAGCAGCTGTTCTATCTCCTCATCGTTGGCAATGAACTCGACTTCAACTCCCGTACTGCCCGCCAGTTCGTAAAAGCGCTCCTCGTGCACCGCATGGTGTCGGCCAAAGCCACCGATCGCGCGAAATGCGCAACCTCCTCGTATGCCCAGCTTGTTGGCTTTTTCGAGCAGCCACTCCCAAAGCAGAACGCCGTGATGACCCTGCTTCTCGCCCAGGTAAAATCTGAGAAATGAGCCTTCCATACTGGCCTCCCTTAGACATCATGTATTGACCTGCCACACCTCAAGCGACGAGGGTTACGCTTGGGGTTTGTTCAACCGTAGGCGCAGAGCCTAAATTGAGGGAGGCAGGTCATGAAAGAGTTTAGCAAGTACGTGGGGCTGGATGTGCATA